>CAZYWP010000005.1:0-55200 GCA_964651495.1 uncultured Eubacteriales bacterium
GATATTATTAGAGTACGCGACTGTCGCATGTTTATGACTGTCGAACGTGGGATAATATTATCTCTTGAAATTGGCCCGTCTCCATAGGATTTGGCTCGATTTGATCATCAGCCAAAATTCCAACTATTGACAATAGTTCGGATATCTTAAAAATAGGGAATGAAACCCCATGTCGAAAACGAAGCGGATAATCGAAATTGCCTTTGTCGCCGTGGTCGTTTTCCTGGTTCTCACTCAGGCGGCATCACTGTATCTTCGCTGGCGGGAGGGAAAGCAGATCCGGGAGGAAATCTGGAAGGGCGCCCGCGTCACGGTCGTCAAAACCGACCCGCAGTTCCCGCCCGGGCTTCTCGTCGAGTATGAAAACGCCAGCCCTTATGCGGTCGAGAAGACCCACTTCAGGCTGGCTTTTTCAATCAACGGTCTCGAAGTCGCCAGGACGGACAGAGATTACCTGAAAGAGCTGAAGCCCGGGCAAAAAGAACGGATTCTGCTGAAATCCGGGTCAACCGTTCCCACCGGTCAGACGTATGGCCCGCCGACGAAAGCGACTTATCTCCTCCTCGCTTTTCCCAACATGAAGAAACCCCTGCCCGAGCTCAGGGGCGAAATCGAGCTGCGGTGAGGTCACTCAGGCCTGTTTTTCTCGATCCTTCCATTTAGCCGTTTGGCTAAACTGCCGGATGCGTGATATGTGGGCCTGTCCGTGCTCATCTCCGCGCGGAGAGATGATCGAGGATGACGGCGGACATGACCTTGACTCCGATCGGGATGCTGCCTTCGTCGGCGATGAAGGTCGGCGAATGCACTTGTGTGCTCTCCACATCGGCGGGCACGACGCCAAGCCAGAGCATCACTGAGGGGACCTGGCGCGAGAAATAGCTGAAATCCTCGCCCCCCATCTCCGGCAGAACCTCCCGGATGAAATGTTTCCCGCCGAGGACTCTCTCGACGGTCGGCAGGATCTCCCGCAGCAGGCGCGGGTCATTATAGACGGAGGGAGTCCCGATCTGATAATCGAGCTCGTATGGAGCGCCGGCCGCCTCACAGATGTTTTTGACCAGCCTCTCCACTTTCTCCTTGATCAGCATCCTCTGGTCCTCGCCGTAATTCCGGACCGTGGCCTTGAGCTCGGCGCGCTCGGGAATGATGTTCGGCGCTGTCCCGGCATGAAAAGTGCCCACGGTAATGACCGCGTTGTGATTGACATCGATCTCCCGCGCCACCATGACCTGAAGGGCGGTGACGATCTGCGCTCCGACGACGATGGGATCAACGCACGACCAGGGAGAGGCACCATGGCAGCCCGCGGATTCAACGGTCAAATCAAAACCGTCCACGTTGGCGGTCATGTCCCCCGGACAGAAGGCGATATGCCCGGCCTTGAACCTGTCGTCCACGTGGTAGGCGAACATGGCCTCCGGCTTGATGTCCTTGAACAGCCCGGCTTTGAGCAGGTCATTCGCACCGTCACCGTGTTCCTCGGCCGGCTGGGCCACGAAGAGGACGATCCCGGGGAGGTCTCTTTTGAACTCCGAAAGCACATGGGCGACGCCGAGCAGCAGCGTCGTGTGAATGTCGTGACCGCAGGCGTGCATGATGCCCACTTCCCGGCCGTCACGGACTCCCTTCTCTTTCGAAGCAAAGGAGAGATTTGTCTCCTCGACAATGGGCAGAGCGTCCATATCTCCTCTCATTCCCACGACCGCACCCGGCTTCCCGCCGCGGAGGATGCCCAGCACACCCGTTCCCCCGATTCCGGTCCTGACCTCGAGCCCGAGCTTCTCGAAGTAGGCGGCCACGAGCGCCGCGGTCCGCGTCTCCTCCATCGAGAGCTCCGGGTGGCAGTGGATGTCCCGCCGGATGTCGATTAGCGAGGGCGTGATTCGGGTGACGATGGCACCCACCCTGTCGTCCATCTTTTGATCAACAGCCAGCAACGCGTGACCGGAGAAGAAGATGATGTTCAACATCAAGCTCAGCAGCCGAGTTCTTTTTTTTATCATCCTGCCTCCTTGGCTTGGATCAAATTCAAGTCCCCCATCTTATCGCGCCGGGTCGATTCTTTCAAATTTCTTAAAAAATGAGATTCTGATAAAAGAGTGACAATCAAATCGGGACGAAAGATCATAAACCAAATTTCTTTTCTGGTTCTCCCTTTCCCCTCTTTTCCAGGTTTTTGCGTCGGACGTAAGAAAAGAGCCCCAGCAACTGGCCGCGGGTGATCCCGGAAGTTTCGATGGCGAAGGCGGAGGAGCGGTAGAGGTTCCAGTCGTCCTTAATGGCGGGCGGCACGTCCATCTCCTCGTAAAGGCGGCTTCCCGGCGCCAGATAGAAGACCGACGGCCCGACGAGCACGCCCAGCCCCAAGAGATAATCGATGCTCTCTTTCACCTCGGCGTAGGACTGTCCCGGCAGGCCGAGGATGACATAAACAGTGATAAAAAAGGAGAGCTCTTGAGCCGCCCTGATAAGGCTATCAAATCGATCGATCCGATCGAATAAGTATGGCCTACGATATCGCTTCTGCAGCTCCCGGTTCTGCGTGACCAAAGATAGGTTGATCTCCCGGAACCCGGCCCGCCTCATCGCCGCGAGCACTTCTTCATCGAGCGTGTTGGCGCAGAGGCCGTTCATCGCGGTGAGCTCGATTCCTTTCATCTCCCGATCGGACGCCACGGCCGTGAGAAATTCCAGGAACCAGCGCCTGTCGTAGGACAGGTTGTCGTCCTCGAAATTGAAAAGGCGCGTATCTTTCCGCGCATGATTCGTCCGCATCTCCGCCAGGACCGCGTCGATCGCACGGTAGCGGATGTCCCGGCCGAACATCCGGTGGACGCTGCAGAAGTCGCAAGCGTAAGGACAGCCGCGGCTGGCGCTGAGAGAGATATATTTTTTGCGCCCGATCCGGTAGTCCTCTCCTCGAAGAAGATGGTGCGCGGGCTGAATTTTCCGCCAATCCGGCCGTTCCATCAGGACGGTTTTATCTAACTCCCCCTCTGCCCGCCCGTCCTTTTTCTGCGCTTCCGGCCACAGGCCGATTCCTGTCAGGAACGGGGGCAGGCAATCCTCCGCCGGGCCTTCCACCACGAAATCGATCACCGGCGTGCGGCGCCGAATCTCCGCCGCGAATACGGTGGCGTGATTCCCGCCGATGAAAATGGGAAGGCCGAACTCCTGCTTAATCATTCGGGCCAGCTCTTCGACGTTTTTGTAATATGCCGTAAATTGAGAGGAGATGCCGACGAGGTCCGGCGAAAATTTGCCGATGCGCTCGATGATCTCTTCATTCGTCAGCCCGAAGCGGTAATAGCCCTTAAAAAAATACGGCACCTGGTCAAGCGGCGGAAGATAGCCGAAGCTCGCCGGAACCCGAATCTTTCGTTTTTTAAGCGGCGCCAGGCAATCGAGAAGGCCGACGGTCACGCCCCCCTCCTCCAGCACCCGCGCCGCGTACAGGAGCCCCAGAGGATAAAGGCGGATGGGCGTGGTGTAGAAATCCTCGATCGGCGGCTGGACCAGCAGTACTCTCATTAATGGAAAAAACCCTCGGCGCTTATTTTGATATGACGATCCTCACGGTCTGGATGCCGAACGCTTTAACCGGAACCGCAATCCCGTCCGCTGAAGCGGGAGCCGGTTTCTCGTCCCCTTCCGCTATATCAGTCAGCATCGCGGAAATCTTTCTCCCCTGCCAGAGCGCGCTCTTGACGCGGACTTCGGTGTCCCGGCCGGCGATCTCCCGCAGCCTCAAGATAAGCCCGCGGCCGTCTTCGGCCCGCTTTAAAGCCTGGAGGATGACGCTGGGCTGGTCGACCTGGAAAAAGGATGCCTCCATCGCCTCCAGAGTTCCTATGGATTCTTCCGGGATCCATCCCGCCACAAGAGGCGTGTGAACTTCCCAGCCGAACCGGCCGGACTGGACAGGGTCCGCTCCTCCGGCCCGGGAGGTGATCGCGTACCGGAAAGTGGTCAAGCCACCCTGGCTCGCCTTGAAATTCGTCATCCAGTAGTTATTCATGGCGTAAGAAAAGAGCGATGATTTGGGGATCTCGAGTGTTTTGAGCCACTTGCCGGTGTTGATATCGCCGAACTGGATGAGCGGCGCTTCAACCGATGACCAGACGATGCTGCGCTCCGCGTTGGACGCTTCGACCCAATGCTGGACGGTGTGCCAGTCGCGGGTCGTCCCGGGGAGCTGTTCGATTTCGGGCCGCATCATGCCGTCGGCGATCTCAAAAACGAATTTCCCTCCGTCCACGTTGAAGGGAAAAGCGAAATAAACGGCCTCGGGGATCGCCGTATCCTCCTTGCGCAGCCGGTTGACGATGTCCACCCTCTTGATCCCCTCATAGAGGATAATTTCGCTTTCGATTTCGCGGCAGCCCGGCGCCGTCATCCGGGCTATCAGGCTTGAGGCGACCGGACCCTGCCACCCCGGCAGGAGATCGGCCGAGGTCGGACTGGCCCGTCTGAAGACGGCCCTTTTTTCCATGTTGTCGACGGCCTTGCGCCCGCCCTCCGGGTTTTCGTAGATGTATTGGTTCAAACGAAAGGGGCTCGAGCTGTCGACACATTCCGCCCGCAGGGTTTTATCGAACAGGCTCTTGATGCCGCCGCTCGCTTGGTCTACAACAATCCTGTAAAAGCTGTTATCGAGCGACTTCACGGCCGGCCCGGGCTTTGTTTCTGTCCGCGCCGGCGCTCCGTTGACGGAAACGGTATAAACCACATATCCGAAGGCCGGGATATCCCGGGCCAGAAAGAGGATCGTCCGGTCGTCGATGGACTGATAGACCACTTCATCGCCGCTGCGGCCGTCGTGGAGCCGGAAATTCCTCTTTTTCTCGGCCAGCTTCTCAGGCAGAAAAACCCGAACGATATCCGTCCGCTCCCAGGAGAGCGGGTTGAAGACGGCCAGGGAAAATTCCGCCGGCGATCGAATCCGGCCGGCCACGGCCCCGAGGCCTTTCTCAAGCAGGGTCCGGCTGGTCTCGCTCGCTTCGTAGGCAAAACCCGATTTGTGGGCCCACTGGCTGCGGGCCAGCTCGGAGTCCGGGTCGTCGATGCTGTTGTGGGCGCCCCAGGTGTGCTCGTCGTAGAACATCGACCGGTTGTAGCCCTCGCCGATCTCGGCGCCGGGATAGACGAATTCCGGGTCGACCTCACCCGCCAGGGCCGCCAGTTTCTCCGCCGTCAGAAGAGTGTTGTGGGCCAGACGGTTGAGCCCGGTCTCATAGGCCGTGGAGGCGACTCCGTCCGTCCAGTAGTCCGGCCAGCCGAGTCTGTGCACCGAGATTGCGGCGGCGTATTTTTTCTCCAAAGCCTCGAAGAACTCGCCCATCGTCGCCAGCCTCAACCGCGGATAGGCCCAGCGGGCGTTCCAATCGCGGACGATATCGGAGAGCTTCCGGCCCGGCGGGCAGTTGTCGGTCACCCAGGCGCTGATGTTGAAAGCGATGAGGTCAAAGGGATAGTCGCCGCGCTCCTCCAGCCCGGCCAGATACCCGGCCACCTGGGGCACGCTCTTCTCCTCGGCCTCATGGAGTCGCAACCCGTAATTGGAAAAAAGATAGTGCTCTCCGTTCCAGTGGAGGATGCGGCTTCCGTCGGGAGACTCCCAGTAAAAGGCGCAGGGCCGGCGGAGCGGCGCCCGGGAGCGGGTCTCGTTGATGCCGGTGGCGAAATAGCGCACCCCGGACCGGCTCAGGATCTGCGGCGAGGCCCAGCTGAACCCGGTCACATCGTTGTTCATGGCGCCCGTGACCGTGATGCCGTATTTTCTGTTCAACTCGCGGGCGAAATAGACGGCCCGGATGAGCTCCTCGTGGGCGAACGTGTCCGAGAGCTGGAGATACCAGGCGCCGACTTCGACTCGCCCTTCTTTAATGAGCTCGACGAGCTCTTCCACCTTGCTCTCCGGTCTCTGCCGGATGTAGTTTTGGATGCTCCAGGCGGTCTCGGCATTCCAGCGGAAGCGGGCATCGTCGGGATAGCCGTCCGTCTCGCGGCAGTATTTGATCACATCATCGAGATACTCCGCGTGCTTCTTGTAGATGCGCGTTTGGAGCTCGGTATAGCCGATATCGGTGTGAGAATGGTGGAAAAGATAGATCATCCACTTCCGCTGCGGCCGGAGCGTTTTCTCGGCCGAGAGGATTTTCGTCCCAACCTTCAGTTTGATTTTCGCCGCCGCGGGCTGAGTAATTTCCGGGATGTAGAAAGCGCGCTCGCTCTTCCCCGGCGGAATCCGGTCCAGCGGCCAGCGCCGTTCGACCGTTCCGATATTCGCCTCGAGTTCACCGGATATCTCCGCTCCAGCGTTCTCCAGGAGGACTCGGAGCATCTGCTTGAGCTCGCCGCCCTCGCGGATGAAAAAGGGCGCCGGGACGACATCGAACTTCAGGGCCGGCGCCGTCTCAGCGGGGGAAGCGGCTGCGCCGGCCGCGAGCGCTGACAGAGAGACGAGCAGGCAAAGAAAATTCCCTCGAGTGAATTTCATTTGATCCTCCGGTCAATATGGCTGCTTCTGTCTGAGCTTGCTTTTGCGGATGCCGTAGAAGAAATAGATGACCAGGCCAAGCCCCATCCAGCCGAGCAGCCGGACCCAGGTGTCCTTGGGCAGGCCGATCATCAGGTAAAAGCAGGACAGGATCCCCAGGATCGGGATGAACGGCACGCCCGGGGTCTTGAACGGCCGCGGGATCTCGGGATGGGTGTAGCGGAGGACGAGGACGCCGCTGCAGACGATGATAAAGGCGAGCAGCGTCCCGATGCTGACCAGTTCACCGACGATGCCAATGGGGAGAAGCGCCGCCGCGACGGCCACCGCGCTGCCGGTGGCGATCGTGGTCACGTAGGGGGTCCGGTATTTCGGGTGGACTTTGGATGCTGCCCGCGGCAGGAGGCCGTCGGTCGCCATGGAGAAGAAAATGCGCGGCTGGCCCATGAGCTGGACGATCATGACCGAGATCAGGCCGACCACCGCCGCAACCTTGATCAGCGGGGAAAGCCAGAACAGCCGCATGGCGTCGATGGCCACGGCGACCGGAGCGGCCACGTTCAACTCCGTGTAGGAAACGACACCAGTCAGAACGAGCGAGAAGGCGATGTATATGACTGTGCAGATGACCAGGCTGCCGAGGATCCCTCTGGGCATGTCCTTCTGCGGGTTGCGCGCTTCCTGGGCGAGTGTGGAAACCGCGTCGAACCCCAGGTAGGCGAAAAACATCACCCCCGCTCCACGCAGGACCCCGCTCAGGCCGAAGAACCCGAACTGGCCCTGGTTGGCCGGGATGAACGGCTGCCAGAGAGACGGTTTAACGAAAAAGACGCCGACTCCGATGAAAACCAGGATGATGGTAATCTTAAGAAAGACGATGACGACATTGACCGTCGCCGACTCCCGGATGCCGACAACGAGCAGCCCAGTGATGAAAACGACGATCAGGAACGCCGGCAGGTTGAACAGAGCGCCCGTGGCCGTCCAGGCGTGCTGCTGCGGGTCGAAAGAGAACGGAGCTGCCGCCAGCGCCGCCGGAAACTCGACGCCCAGGTCCTTGAGGAAGCTGACCATGTAGCCCGACCAGCCGATGGACACGGCCGTGGCGCCCAGAGAATATTCGAGGATCAGGTCCCAGCCGATGATCCAGGCAAAAAATTCGCCCAGCGTCGCATAGGCATAGGTGTAGGCGCTTCCCGCGATGGGGATGAGCGAAGCAAACTCCGCATAGCACAGCCCGGCGAAGGAGCAGGTCAGCGCCGCCAGGACGAAGGACAGAGTGACCGCGGGCCCGGCATACTGGGCGGCGGCATGGCCGGTAATGACAAAAATGCCGGCCCCGACGATCGCCCCGATCCCGAGGAAGATGAGATGCCAGGGGCCCAGCACCCTCTTCAGCCCGTGCGCCGTATCGGAAGCCTCCCGCGAGAGGTCCGCCAGGCTCTTCTTGGCCAGTAGCTTGTTTTTCAGCAACGGTTCCTCTACCTTTTCGGGACGACCCGGGGCGCAAGGTCCACCGGAAGGGGCGATTTGTACTCGCGGCCCTTCTTTTTCGCCGTCCATTCTTCCCTCATTTTCTGGATCGTCTGGGGCTGGGCCAGGAAATCCAGGCAGGACGCCGCCATGACCTTGGCCGCGACGGCGAGCGCCTTGTGGCCGATGGACATGCCGGCGCAGGCGACCGCCGACCAGTGATGGCCGGGCGTGCCGAGCGGCTTGAAGGCGATCCCCAGGCTTGTCGTCGGCGCGAGCCAACTCACTTCCGCCACGTCCGTAGAGCCGCTTCCCCAGCTCCTCTCGGGGAGGGCAAAGGGCTCGATTTTCGCGCTCAGCCCCTTCGGCTCGACTCCCACGCTCTTCTGGATCTCCTTGGCGAAGGCCTGCTCCTCCTCGCTGAACGGCGGCGGCCCCACGAGCAGCAGGTTGGAAAAGACGACCTCGTTTCCGGCGCGGTTGGGGAGCACTTCGTGCACTCCGCTCTTAAAGCGGATTTTGTAGGTGGTCTCGGTCATCATGGCGGCGCCGTCGATCACCTTGAGGACTCTCTCGTAATCCTTCTCCACGCTCTCCCGGTCGATGTCCCGGACATAATACCAGGCCCGGGCATAAGCGGGCACGACGTTCGGCGCTCCTCCCCCGTCGAGGATGACATAGTGGATGCGTGCCGTCGGCTGGAGATGCTCGCGCAGGAAATTCAAGCCGATATCGGCGAGCTCCACGGCGTCGAGGGCGCTGCGGCCGTGCCAGGGGTCGCCGGCGCTGTGGGCGGTCCGGCCGAAAAACTCGACCTCGAACTGGTTCAGGGCGTTGCTCGAGCCGAGAGAGACATTGTTGTCATCGCTCGGGTGCCACTGGATGCAGCAAGCGAGGCCGTTGAAAACGCCCTCGCGGGCCATAAAAACTTTTCCCTCGACTGTTTCCTCGGCCGGGCAGCCGAAGATTTTGAGTGTCCCCTTCAGACCGCCTTTTTCCATCGCCTCTTTCGTCGCCACGGCGGCCGCCACGCTGGCGACGCCGAAAACGTTGTGGCCGCAGCCGTGGCCGGGATCGCCCTCCCGGACCGGCTTCTGGACACTGGTGGCTTCCTGCGAGAGCCCGGGCAGGGCATCATATTCGGCGAGAAACCCGATGACCGGGTCGCCGGAGCCATAGACGCCCACGAAGGCGGTCGGGAGTCCGGCCACTCCTCTCTCGACCTTGAATCCGTTCTTTTCGATGTAGGAGGCCAGGGCTTCGGCTGAAAGGTATTCCTTCATGGCGACTTCGGCCGCCTGCCAGATCTCGTCATTCAGCTTTGTTAAATCCGCCATGTTGGCCTCGACCCAGGCGATGGCCGCTTTCTTGAGTGGAGTGAGCTTGGCGGGCTTAACCAGGATCTGGAGCGGATTATCCTCCGCCGATAAAAACAGGAGGGGTCCGATCAGCCCCAGAGCGATAAAAAATGTCAATAAAAAGCGTCTCTTCATTTCCGCTCCTTTCTTGGAGGGTTACCGGCCGATGCCGCGGTCAGCGAATCCGGCTCGGTCAGATCCCAGGCTGGTGCCCTAAATAAGTTCAGCGGCGTGTCCCCCTCACGCGGGCTTCAGGGCAAAAATGGGGTTCAACTCGGCGGCCAGCCGCCGCAGCCTGGCGTCTTCCTCCGGGCTGAGCGGCGAAAACCGGTGGGCCAGCTCGAGCGCTTTTCTGAACAGCCGGGCATCGCCCGGCGGGACGGCCGCAGTTACAGGCTGGGAGAGCGTGAAGCGGAGCGAGAGGCCGGCTTCCTCCGAGTCGAGGATCGGCTGATACCAGCACTTGGGCCACTCTTTTCTCATGTCCTTGTCCGGCCAGGCCTGCCGGGCCAGGGCTTTCAAGGCCAGGATCCCCATCTTTTTTTCTCTGGCCGCGGCGATGACCTGCGGGCCGAAATCGGATTTGTAAAAACAGGCAAAATTGACCGGGAAGAGGATGGTGTCGAAATCGAACCGCTTCATCGCCAGAAGGGCGTCCTCGGCGGAGTGGGCGGAGAACCCGATGAACCGGATTTTCCCTTCCTTTTTGGCCTGGAGAAAGGTCTCGATGGCTCCGTTCGGCCCGAGTGCTTGGTCGACATCATCTGTTTTCGAGATGGCATGGAGCTGGTAGAGGTCGAAGTGATCGGTCTGGAGCTTGAGCAGGGACTGATGGAGCTCCTCCTCTGCGCCCGCCCGGTCCCTTTTGAGCGTCTTGCAGGCGAGGAAGACGTTCTTCCGGTGGGGCTTGAGCGCCGGTCCCATCCGGTCTTCGGCGTTGCCGTAGCTCGGCGCCACGTCAAAATAGTTGACCCCGTGCTCGACCGCTTCGCGGACGATCCGGTTGGCGACTTCCTGCTCTTCGTTGGCCAGGACGAGCCCCCCGAGCCCGATGATGGAAAGGGACTCTCCGGTGCTGCCGAGCGGCCGACGGGGAAGTTTCTCCCCTGCCGCTTCGCCCAGGAAGGCCGGCCGGGAACCTTTCCGGCGCCCGGCGCCCGAGACACTCAGAAGACCTGCCGAAAAAGCCTGCAGAAATTTTCGTCTTTCCATTTTCTCTCCAAAGCTCAGAAGGGCATTCTACCAAAACTCCGCTGATGAGGACAAGAAAAGCAAACAGGCTGGACCCCAATGCATCCACGATCAATCTCATGAGTGGGTGACCGTCACGCTGGGACACTCTATTGTAGCGGAAAATGCCCGGGCCGGAAAAGCGAATTTTAGGCCCACCAACTCCGCCCTCCCGGGCCGCCGCCCGGTCGGTTCGCGCCTGCGGGACTCCGTCCTGGGCGATAGGACTGCCCGGAACCGGTCAAGAGGCTCCGGGAAGCACTGAGATCTCTAGGGCCCGAACGGAGCTCAGTTCAGAACGCAAACCCTAAATAATGTATATTCGGGGGGTCATCTTCGAGTTTGGCACGATTCTTGAATTAGTCGGTTTTGAGGCACCGAGCTAAAAATCATACCGGTGCGATCTTGTCTCTCTGAGCCGACGGAGTCCCGGGTTGCGCTCCGAATTCTGCGGCGGCTCCAGAGATGGAATAGGAGGAGGAATGATGAAACGATGGCTGATTCGAACCTTATGTCTTGGCTTGCTTACGCTACCCATGGCCCCTCTCTTCGGGCAGAACGGCTTCTACCTGGGGCTGCAGGCAGGGCTTTCCAACGAGAATCCGAGCGTAGACAAGATCAAATTTGACAGGAACTCGGCTTTCCTCTACGGCGGCCAAGTCGGATTCCGGATTCATTCGCTGGCCATCGAGGGCCGGTTCTTCCGGGCAGACCATGAGCTGCTCTCCCCAGACCCTCGGCTGGATAACTATGATGGACTCGGACTCAATTACTATTATCTCGGCGCCAACGCCAAGCTCGGGATCCCCCTGGCAATCATCTATCCATACTTGACTGTTGGGTACGGGCTCTATGCCGCCAAAGTCGAGGACATTGGCGATGAATCCACAGCATCCTTCAGCGTGGGTGGGGGCGTTGAGCTGACACTGGGTAAAGTCGGGCTTTTCGCGGAACTTCTGTATATCGATTTTTCGGTTGACCTCACGGGGAAGAGCTGGGACTTCGGCGGAATGAACGTGCACGCCGGCCTCAACTTTCATTTCTGACCGACGGTGCGGATGAAAGAGCGGCCTCCGGTCAAATTCAGGCGCGGGCGCTGAGGCCGAGCGGGGTGACGACCATCTCCAGGAACTTCTGGCATTCTGCGCCGACCGGGCAGAACTTCTTAATTTCTTTAGTCCCCATCTGCGCATTGGCGTAAAGCTTGAGGCCGTGGAAGCGCTCGAGCTGCCGCGCCCGGGCGCCTTAATTGAAGGCTCAAATGCTTTGTTCAGAATCCCGTATCTTAGATTATGTGTATTCCCTCAAATGTCTTCTCTATGAGGAAATCTTATGCTTCAGCTCCAGTTATTCCTCTGGTAGCCATATTTGCATATGACTTCTGGCCTCGGCTCTCCTCTTTCTCGTTTATTTTCGTCTTATTATTTATTTGGATTCCATTCCTCGGAAATCCCGTTTTCTGATATTCTAACCCCTAAGATGAGTTCTTCGCCTCTAAAAATATAGGAATAACAAGCTCGTAAATTACTGCGCAATTCATTAATAGCCATCTCTTTTGCGGACAACAAATGATCAGCGCTTATACGATTGATTTCTAAATCTCCAGGATTAAAAAATTTAATGTTATATATTGCGATTTTTGCCTCTTTTTTTTTCAAAAGCTATTTTATATCAGTTTTTCAATTGTCATGTCAAAATTTGCTGGCGATTTACAAACGACCATAAACTTCTTCGGCAAGCTTCTTGGACTGTTGATAGATCACAACTATGACCTCATGCTGCCCGAGGAGGAAAAACACCCAAGGAGCGATTTCAGGGAAAGGCTGGGCTCAAAGTGTAAACAACTATGTTCAGTCCCACATTATCAATAGTACCGGTCGATCATCCGGTACTGGATGGCTTCGGAGATGTGGGTGGGCGTGATGTCCGGCTCCCCGGCGAGGTCGGCGATAGTGCGGGCAACTTTAAGGATGCGGTCGTAGGCGCGGGCGCTGAGGCCGAGCCGCGTCACGGCCATCTCCAGGAGCTTCTGACATTCGACGCCGACCGGGCAGAATTTCTTAATTTCTTTAGTCCCCATCTGGGCGTTGGCGTAGAGCTTAAGGCCGCGGAAGCGCTCGAGCTGCCTTGCCCGGGCGCGGCTCACCCGCTCGCGGATTTTCTCCGATCCCTCCCCTTCCCCCTTCGAAACGATATCCCTGAATTTCACTTGAGGCATCTCAACCTGAATATCGATCCTGTCGAGGAGAGGGCCGGAAATCTTGGCATAATAGCGGCTTCGCTGAGCGTCCGTGCAATCGACCTCGGACCGGGCCAGCCCGCGGAACACATCCTCGCAGGGGTTCATGGCCGCGACCAGCATGAAAGACGAGGGAAAACTGACGCTCATCGACACCCGCGAAACAAGGACTCTGCCGTCCTCGAGGGGCTGTCTCAGGTCCTCCAGGACCTGGCGGCGGAATTCGGGGAGTTCGTCAAGGAACAAAACGCCGTTGTGAGCATAGCTGACCTCGCCGGGACGCGGGACCACTCCGCCGCCGATCAGACCGGCATCGGTGATCGTATGATGGGGAGAGCGAAACGGCCGCCCGTAGATCGCCCCCCTATCCTTGAGCAAACCGGCTGCGCTGTAAATTTGTGTCACCTCGATGATCTCCTCAAAGGTCATCGGAGGAAGGATGGAGGGAAGCCTCTTCGCCAGCATAGTTTTGCCGGCGCCCGGAGGGCCGATAAGCAGGATGTTGTGGGAGCCGGCCGCCGCCACCTCCAGGGCGCGCTTAGCGTGCTGCTGTCCTTTCACTTCGGCAAAGTCACCGTCATACGGCGGGGCCGTGAGAAGAGCGTCCAGGGAATAAGGACACGAAGGAATGCTTTCCGGCTCGTTGAGCAGCCGGTTGACCTGGACAAGATTCTCCAGGCCGTAGACCTCGAGGCCCCGGACCAGGGCGGCTTCTTTCTCGTTCTCTTTGGGGACGACGATCGCTCTGAATCCCTTTCCCTGGGCCAGGAGCGCGGCCGGGAGGATCCCCCGGACAGGCTTTAACCGCCCGTCGAGGGCCACTTCGCCCAGGAATAAGTAATCCTTGAGTCTCTCCTGGGGGATGACCCCGAGAAAAGCCAGCAGGCCGATGCTGATGGGGAGGTCGAACGCCGAACCCTCCTTGCGCCGGTCGGCCGGGGCCAGGTTGATCGTCAATTTTCGAGCGGGGAATTCAAACCCGCAGTTCTTGAGGGCCGCCCGGACGCGCTCCTTGCTTTCCCGGATGGCCGCATCCGGAAGCCCGACCGTGACAAAACCGGGAAGGCCGCCGGAGATGTCCACCTCGACCTCGACGAGATAGGCCTCGATTCCGAGCAGGGCGGCGCTTGAGATTTTGACGAGCATGTCCGGCTAAAGGTAAAGACGCCGCCCCCACCGCTTTTTATCACTCTAAAGGTTGGTTTTTTTCCCCGCCTTCACAATCAAAACATCCTTCGAGAAAAAATGCCTGGTCCTTTCTCCCGTTAATTCAAAGGCTCTAAATTCCAGTTCAGTTAGCGAAATAGCCCACCCGGTGGGTGATCCGGTAATGATTCCCTTTAACTTTGATTGTGATATTCTTGAATTTCTTATCGGCCTTATAATCTCTGGGCTGATAATACAGCAAATAATAATTCTCAGAGGCTTCTGTCGCCTTGCGCAAGGCGGATTCGATGTTGGCAGTGCTCTCCATGATTCCTCCCGTGGCGCGCGCGACCTCCCGAAAAGCACTGTAGATATCTTCGGATTGCTCCGTCATGGTCACGCCTTGAGCCGGCATCATGTCTGTGATTTCTACCCCGGCAGCCTGCGCCGGCGCCTTCGTTATGAAAAGGAAGTGGGCGGCGATCGATGAATCCGAAAATGCCTTTCTGACGACGTCGACGTCAAACGTGATATCCCGTTTAAAAAAATGCATCAAACTCATCATCTTATAACTTGCCAAGCCCATAATCCTCTTGGCATCGAGTTTTGGAATCATCTCTTTCTGGTAAAACAGGAACACGTGCTTCTGACCTTCCCTTTTTTTTAAATAAGAGGCGAAATCTAAAAGGCGCTTTTGATCGATAAACCTCATCTGTTCGAGCCTGTCCAGGAACACCTGATATAACTCATCAGGATCGCCAGCGACCCAGAGGGGATCCTGAGCGCTTAAAATAGACCTAAGATCTCTGATGATTTGCAGATACTCCGACCCTCCCATAACGATATCATGGCGGAGTTTTTCTAAAAGCTGATCCCTGACTTTTTCCCCGCCAAGAGCGGCCAGCGAATTCCCCTTCAATTTATAAGACTTTAAAGGAGTATAGATTTCCAGGGTATCCTCGGCCAGGAACACATCTCTAAAAAAATAGTCCATGGCCTTCCGGATTTCCGGGACATATTCGATCATTTGAAAAAGGAAGACGAATTGCCGCTGCACCGGAGGGGAAAATGTTTTAGGGCCTTCCTCTCGTTCGATTTTCGCCTTCTTGATTAAATAAACTGCCGCGACAGTCTGAGGTTTTCCATCCTCATAGACTTCAAAGTCGTCAATCTTTAAATCATCGACAAATTTATCGCCTTGATAGACGCGGACGGGGACAGAGATATTGACTACGGTAACGTCATGGGAAAGTTCTTGAGAAAATAAGACGGCGCTAAAGACAATGATCCCCACCAAAAAGATTCTTTTTTTCATCCCATCTTTCAATCGCTTTTGGCCCTTTTTCTGCCTTTAGAAACGTCTTTTTTGCTGCGATGATAAAGTGGCCGATTGCCTAACGTTATCTGCTTCTTAGATTAAGATCTTTACAGAACAAAATGTCAATCATCGAGTTCGTTCACGGAAGCATTTCTGTTCGTGTGGAGTAATGAAATGGTGAGTAACGAGGACGGGTGGCATGGCGCCAGTCCCCGCAACGCCCGGAGCGCAGGGGACCCCTCTCTTGACGGGTGCGGAGCGAGGAGATGGAGGGGGTTCCCAGGGGGCATACCCCCTGGGTCGCAGGATTCTTGTCCGAGAAGGGGAGGCAGTGAGCTTGGCGAACGTTGGAAGGGGGAAAGTGAAGCTTTCTCCCTCCAAGCGAGGACGGACGGGGACGCGCCATGACAGGACCCGTTCTCATCGCATAAATAGAAATGGTTCCGAATTCACTCAGCGAAAGCGGCAGGAAATTCGGACGAAGATGCCGAGGAACCGTTTATCTTTACTATTCCGATCTATTTCGTATGGAAAAAAGCCGCTGCTCTCCTCCACCTCGAGAGCATAAAGGCAACGCCCTTTCCAGCGGACGCCGCGCGGCGAGGTCACACGCAGAACCGTTGGGCTGCTCGACGCCGCGGCCCGCTCGATTTTCTGTTGCGCAGTCGCAAGCCGGATCCTCGTCTCCCCTTCGACCGGGCTGGAGAGCGTGAGCAAAAATTCGGAGACCGGCTTGACCGTCTGGACGACCAGAAACGCGCGGCTCGACCCCTTGACCCAGAACCCGCCGGCCTCTGCTCCATAGCTGTCTCCGTCCTGGGGAAATACGGCGGTATTCCCGTCCTCCAGTCGAAATCCGTCGATGAGACGGACATCGCAGAACCGATAAGCCGTGACTAATGC
Source organism: uncultured Eubacteriales bacterium (assembly GCA_964651495.1). Lineage (GTDB taxonomy): Bacteria > Acidobacteriota > Aminicenantia > Aminicenantales > UBA8522 > CAZNVB01. The sequence continues at coordinate 16,170 of CAZYWP010000005.1, forward strand.
GCCGAGGACGATGACGAGCGCGACATCAGAGAAGAACGCCAGACGACGGTGCTCCTGGCTATCCTTCCGCCCGGTTCTCCGCCAGAACAGAGTGATCCCCAGGACCGCGGGGATCCAGAAGGCCAACGGAACCCAATTTCTGAGCTCCGCCGCCCGGGCGGAGAGCGAAGGAACGAGCTTGGTCCAGTCAACCGCAATGTTGCTCAAACCGGACAGAAATTTGCTGCTCATCTCGCCGTCCCTGTCGAACGAGAGCGAGGAAAGGCCTTCGTGGTAGAGCAACCTGGGGTTTCGGACGGCGAAAAAAGTCAAAATCAGGCCGGCGGCAAGCAGGGCCGCGCCGATGACCCGCCCGGCGCGGCTGGGCACGATAGTGAATGCCCAGGCCAGGAACAACCCCATCACCCAGAGGACCGGAAGAAGCGGCCGGCCGGGCGGACAGTACCCTCCCCAGTACGGCGTGAAAGAGCAGAACAGCCAAAAAACGGCCAGGAGAGCGAAAAGGATGCCGGACTCCCTCGGGCGGCTCTTGCGGAGTGCCAGGAACCCGGCCAGGCTGAGAATATAAATGGGAGCAAAGACCATAAACCCCGCCCGCTGATCGAAGAGGAGTCCGAAGAACCGCCGTCCGAAGTCCACGACATTGGCCGCAAGAATCCGGGAGAGGGAGAAATCCCGGGCAGCGGCGGTTCCCAAGTAAACGCTTTTGGGCGAGAGGCTGCCGAATGACGACAATAAAAAATAGAGAAAAAATGCGGCCGACGCGAAAAGCGGCGCGAAGAGGGCCGCCGCCCCGCGCAGACTCCTCCGGCCCGACTGGAAAAAGAGGACAAGGATGACCAGGAAAGCCGTCAGCGCCAGGATGAGATATTTCAAGGCGAACCAGGGCAAGAGGCCCATTCCGAGCCCCGCCCAAAACAAATTCCGGGTGGACAGCCGCTTCTTCAGGACCAACTCCAGCGTTATCCATATCAAAATCAAGGCCGCCGGGATTTCGGGATAAATCAGATGAGAATAGAAAATCAGCGGAGCGGTGAAGCTGAAAATGATCCAGGCGGTCAGAGCGACAGAATTCCTTTTTGTCAGCTCCCGGACGGAAAGGAAGAAACCGAGGCCGAGCAGGGCGGCTAAAAGGCAAACCGGCAGACGGATGAAAAAGACCAGGACATCTTTTCGCTCGACGGCCCGACCGGTCAGACGGGAGAGGATGCCCCCCGCTTTTTCGCCCGCCGCATAGAAGGGGACGATCAGGAGGGGGAGGCCGGGAAAGTGCTTGGAGAAAAGGTATTTCTCCCCTTTCCGGCCGGGATAGGCATGCGGCTCCAGGCGGCCGCGGTAAAAATCCTCATAATTCCGGTCGAGATAGTCATTAAAGAGGTTGATATCGCCGTCGGCCAGGAGGCTCCTGGCCACGAGGACGTAGTGGGGCTCATCTCCGGTCAAGGGCTGGGCCGGGACCACGAGACCGGAATTATAAACCGTGTAGACGCTCAGAGTGATCAGGAAGACGGCAAGGGGAAGCCGGCGGCCGGCGGTCTTTCCGCCGTCTAACCTGTCCTTCATCTGAGCCGGCAGAGTCCGGCGCGAGGGAATCCATTCGACCCGCATCAGAAAGACGGCCTGAAGGACAAGAAATCCCAGGGCTGAAACAAGGATGAGCGCGGGGTCGATATCGTTGAGATAGACAAAAGACTGGAGAAACGTCAGGGACAGAAAAAGTAAAGGTGATAAGGAGAGGGCCAGCGATTTCCTCAGCTCGCTCCGCGGCGCCCCCGTCTTCGATTCCAGGAACCGGGCATAGAGATCCACCGCTTTGAGAATGAGCGCCGCCGCAACAAGGACGATTCCCCCCAGAACCGGCCAGGCCCAGGCGAGCGGCCTTCCCGCCTCCCGCCATGGGTCCAGGATAAGACTGCGCCAGAGAAAAGAGGACAGCGCCAGAATCTCCAACCCTAAAAGAAGACGATCTGTTTGCTTTCTCTTCACGAGGTGACAGCCCGCCTCTTCAATTCGGGCGACAATGTCAATTTTCCATTATTTTACGCCAAAAAAGAAAGAATTGGCTAATTGGTATTGTGTCCTGAAAACTGCCGGGAAGTGGATACTGCGTCTCGAGACCCATCAGGTGGGTTGCGGTTTTTTCGGCTTGATCAGGAACTCCTGGGACAGCTTGTCCAGTTCCATCTCGATCTCTTCGAGGGTTCTGAGCTTCATCCTTTTCTCGTGGGCCTCGGCGTTATCGAAGGAATGGACGTAACTGGGGTCTTTCTGCGCGGCCTCATTGACCGCTTCCTTGACTTTCTCGGCCTCCTCGGCCAGCTCTTCCTCCTGCGGCCTGATCCCCAGGACCTTTTCTTTCACCGCCGGGACGGTCAGCTTGGCGATCTCCTTCAGGGTTTCGAAAACACCGACGCCGTTGATCGCCGAGGCTTCGACCGAGGGCAGATTGAGCGGGTTGAGCAACTGGTTGAAGGTCTCGACCGGGATCAGGTTGTCCAGGTCCCGTTTATTGTACTGGAAGACGAGGGGGAGGAAATTGATGTCGATATCCAGGGAGAGCAGGTTGCGTCTCAGGTTGTCGAAGCTCTCCAGGTTGGCATCGAGGAGTGGGATCTGGGAATCGGCCACAAAGACGATCCCGTCCGAACCGCGGAGGACGTTCTTGCGCGAAGCTTCGTAGAAAATCTGCCCGGGCACGGTCATGAGCTGGAAATGAACCCGGTAGTCGCCGACCAGGCCGGCCTTGACCGGCAGGAGGTCGAAAAAATAGGTCCGCTCGGTGTCCGTCTCCAGGCAGACAAGGTCCCCGCGCGAGGTCGGGTCGAGCTTGAAATAAATGCAGCGGAGGTTGGTCGTCTTGCCGCTCAGCCCCGGGCCATAGTAGACGATCTTGATCGCCAGGTTCTTGGTGACGTGGTTGACGAATGCCATAGCTGCGCCTTTATTTCTCCTCAATCCTTAGCATACATCTCCGGTGATGTCAAACCGCCTCCCGTTTAGTCGGACTTCAGGCAACCGAACAGGTTTTCGTATTTGGCGATGATGCGGGGCCAGTCGTAGTTCCTCACGACGTAGGAGAATCCGTTGGCGCCGAGAAGCGCCCTCAACTTCGGGTCGCCGAGCAGCAGGCCGAGGGCCGAGGCGAACTCGGCCGCGGTGGAATAATACAGCCCGCACTGTCCCCGCAGGCAGTGCTCTTTGAGCGGGTCGGCGGCCTCCTGGACCAGGATCGGGGTCCTGACGGCCAGGGATTCGATCGCCGCCATGCAGAGGCTTTCGAAATGCGAGGGATGCACGGTGACCACGGCGGCGGCCATGGCCTCGTTTTTTTCCCGGGCCGAAACGAACCCCAGGTAGCGGAGGCGCGGATGCGCCGGCAGGTCCATCAGCAGGTTGCCGATGAGGACCAGGCTGAGGGCGGGATCGGCCTCGACGAAGGCGAGAAAATAATCCACCAGCTCGCGGCAGCCCTTGCCCGGTTCGATCCGGCCGGCATAGAGGATGAAGGGCTGAGTCAGGCCGAAACGGCTGCGGAAAGCGGCGGTGTCCAGGCCCTCGGGGAAGTCCACGCCCACCCCGACGATGTCCTGGTATTTTCCGGCAAACGGGAAATACCGGCCCAGCATCTTTCTCTCGGACTCGGTGTTGAACATGAACGCCGCGGGCGCGGCGAAGACCTCCTTCATGATCCCCAGCCAGAGGGCGGGCTCGTCGTGAGCCGTGGGGACGAGCGTCTTCTTCCCTCTGATTTTCTTGAGCCCCCAGTAGGTCGTGTAATAAAGATAGGTGAAAAAGATGAAGGCGTCGTGCCCGCCCTCCTCTTTTTCTAGGGCCGAGAGAAGGTTGGGAGTGACCGGTCCCTGACGATCGATCCACTCGATTTCGTCCTCGGCCGTATGGTCATGGGCAAAAATCCAGTCGGAGTACGCATTGAACTCCGCCAGTACTCGGGGTTTTTCAACTTTGTGCCGCTTGACCCGGACTCCGTTGACGACCGCCTCGCCGGCCGGGTACTCGTTTTTCCAGGTGATGTAATCCTGAGCGCAGGTCGTATAGACAGTGACCTCGTGGCCGGAGGAGGCCAGCCGCTCGGCGATAAAGCGGCAGTGAAGCTCCGACCCGCCCATGACCTCCGGGCCGTACCTTTGGACGACGAAGGCAATTTTCATCTCAGTTTCTCGATCATCCGGAGGAGGAACGGTTCGCGCCCCTCGCTCGTCAGCCTCGCCAGCCGGTCGCGCTGGCCCTTGATTAACTTGGCGCGGACGTTTTGGTCATGGGCGACAATGTCCACGAGCTCGGCCGTCTCCTCCACCTTTTTCCGCCGGAGCAGGAGGCCGGCCCCAGCGAGGGTGTCGGGGACGGCGGTGGAATCATAGGCGATGACCGGAAGGTCAAAGACCATGCTCTCGACAAGGGGCAGGCAGAAGCCCTCGTGCTCGCTCAGCGAGAGAAAGACGTCCGCCGCCCGGAAGACGGCGTGCATCTCCTCGTCCGGGATATGGCCGGTAAACTGGATTTCCTCGGGCTTGAGCAGAAAGTCGTCGGCCAGCTTGACCAGGCTGCCGTAATAGACAGGAAGCGAGCCGGTCTTGCCGACGACGACCAGCCGCACCAGGGAAGAAATGTACTTTTTGTAGTAGAAGACGACCCGGATCAGATCCTCGATCTTCTTGTTGGGCACGACCCGGCCGACAAACAGAATATTCGTCCGGTCGTCCCGGAGCAGTTTATAGACCAGCTCGTTTTTGGGTTTCTTGTATTTTTCCAGGTCGATATAAAGCGGGAAGACCTGCGCCTCCCTGAACCCGAATTCGACGAGCTCCCCGGCGTTGAAGCGGGAATCCGCCAGCGCGATGTCCACGACCGGCGCCAGCGACCGGAGCTCTTCCCGGCCGAGGCGGCAGAGCCGGGCCATCTCCTCGCTGAACCCGGCAAAGAACTCGGGCGCGGTTATGTTGTGGTGGATGATGACTTTTTTCCCGGGAAGCCGGCGAAAAGCCGGGGTGAGCGGAGAGGGCAGGGCGAAATGGAGAACCATGATGTCGGACGGCGCCGGCTCGGGGAAGAAGGCGAAATCCGCCGACTCCTGCTCGAGCCCGCGGTCACAGGAGAGGCGATAGATCTCCGAGTCGAAGCCCTGCGACCGGAAAAACCGCCTCAGGTGCGTGGCCTCGTCACCAATGGCATCCCCCCGGTGGTAGGCGGGAACGAGCTGGTCGATCCTCATCCCCGGCTGACCTCTTCAATATGGCGCAGCAGGATGCGGCTGACATTCTCGCAGCTGAATTTCTCCAGGGCGCGGAGCTGTCCCCGGACGACGGCCTCGCGGAGGGGCGCCTTCTTCACCAGGACATCAACGAGCGCCGCGACGCGGAACAAATCCTTCTCCGCCAGGAGCACTCCCCCCCCGTTCATGGTCTCCTCGACGGCCCCCGCTCTGAACCCGATGACGGGAATTTTCTGGTAGAAGGCCTCGAGGATCGGCACTCCGAACCCCTCGTGCTCGCTCAGGCTCAGGTAGACGTCGGCGGCTTCATAGAAAGCCCGCAGCTCGGAGAAATCGCTGTGGCCCGGGAAATGAACGTCCTTGAGGGAGAGCCTCCCGGCCAGCTCCAAAAGGCCGGCGGAATACCTCTCCAGCCCGCGGTAGTCTCCGGCCAGGATGAGCCGCGAGTCGGGGTTGAAATACTTTTGGTAAAAATAAAAGGCTTTGATGACTTCCTCGAACTTCTTGTTCGGAATGAACCGGCCGACAAAGAGGACTGTCGTCTTGCCGTCGCCGAACAGGCGCCGCCTCACCGGGTCGCCCGGCCGGTCGAACTTGGCAAAATCCATCAGGATGGGCAGGACGCCGGTTTTTTTATACCCGACCGCCTCGAGCTCCCGCCGGTTGAACTCGGAGTCGCCCAGGGCCAGGTCGACCTTGTCGACGAAGAGCTTGATCTCCAGCCGTCCCTTGTAGCATTCCCGGGCCAGGATGCGGTGCGCATCGATAAAGTACTGGTGCGGGGTGATGTTGTGGTAGATCATGATCTTTTTGTCGGGGACGCGGAAAAACATCTTGGAGACGGGAGACCCGATGGAAAAGTGGAAAATGACGACGTTCGCGAGCGAGCTGTGCTTCCTGTACTCCCGGTAATCGCGCCTGGCCCCGGCCGTGCGGGGGTCGAAGAAGCGGGTGAAGATCTCGGAGCGATAGCTGTGCTCACGGAGGACCTTCTGGATCTCCAGCATCTCGTCCGAGATGGCATCGCCGTAGCTCAGCGAGGTGGCGAACTGGTGGATCTCCATCAGGCGGTCCTCCCCTTTTCCAGCTTGTCCAGGATGGCGAGATACTTTTTCTCGATGATCGGCCAGGTGTAATTAGCGGTGAAATATTTTTTCCCATTCTCCCCCATGGCCAGGCGCAGCCGGGGCGAGCCCAGGAGCAGGCTCAGCCCTTCCCGGAATTCGTGATAGTTCTCGTAGAAGAGGCCGCCGTTCGAACGTAGGCACTGGCCCTTGAGCACCTCGCAAAGGGCGTTGGCCAGGACCGGCTTCTCCAGGGCCCAGGCTTCGAGGATGACCATGGAGAGGCTCTCGTAGAACGAGGGCATGACCAGCAGTTCGGCGCCGTCCAGGGCGTTGAACTTGTCCTCCTCCAGCATGAACCCAAGATAGAGGATATCGGGATGGGCGGGGACCTGAATCACCGTGCTTCCCGCCAGCACCAGCTTGACCTCCGAACCGGTCTCCTTTTTATAGCGGAGGAAGTATTCGAAGAGCCGGTGGCAGCCTTTGTTCTCGTCCACCCGCCCGAGGTAGATAATATAAGGGCCGCTCACTTTAAACTTCCGACGGAACACCTCAGCGGAATGCCGGGCGGGGATTTCGCTCCCCACGCCGACGACATCGCCGAGAACATGGTCATTATGGGAGACGGCGTTGATCATCTGGCGTTCTTCAACCGAGTTGTAGATGAAAGCGCGGGGCTTGCCGAAAAGACCCTTGAAGATGCCAAGGTTGATTACCGCGTCGTTCTCAGCCGTCGGGACGAGGATGCTCTTGTGCGGGACGGCGTGGATGCCCCAGAACGAATGGTAGTAACGATAGCTGAAAAAAAAGAAATAATCATAGTGGCCTTCGGACTCCTTGATAGCCCTGATCAGGTCGGGCGCGAGCGGGCCTTCCTCGTCCATCCACTTGAGCTCATCCGCCTCCGTGTGGTCGTTATGGAGGATGTAATCCTGCAGCCGGCCGAACCGCTGCGGATGCCTCGGCCGGGCCACGGGGAACCTCCTCACCCTGATCCCGTTGACCACTTCCTCGTCTTTGGAGTAGTGATTTTTCCAGGTGATATAATCGAAAGCCTTGGTCGTCAGCACCTCGGTCTCGTGATATTTTTTCATATGCTCGGCGACCCAGCGACAGTGGAGCTCGGCCCCGCCGTTGATCTCGAGCCCGTAGCGCTGGACGACAAAGGCCAGCTTCATTTGAAGACCTCGTGTTCGACCGCGCGCTCGCGCCGGCCGAGGTGCTCGAAGTCTTTTTCCATCAGGCTGACATTTGTCTTCAGCGTCTCTTCCTCGATTTTCAACTTGCTGAGCTCAACGACCAGGTTATGACTGAGGAGGTGCAGAAGCTTGGTGTATTCCTTCAGCCGATCGAGCCTCTCGAACATCAACTTGTGCTCTTTCTCGTGAATGCGGTAGAGGTGGTCGAGCCGTTTGTTCGTCTGGTGGAGGATGCGGACGGTCTGCTGGTGCTCCTCGTAAACGGGCAGGATGAGGAGCTTGATCAGCGGCCGGAAGGGAGTCATGACCTTGAGGAGAATCGTCCTGATCCTGCCGCCCCGCCCCGGGGGGGACGATTCTTCCCCGAGGTCAATCTCCGGAGCGGCCTGGTCTTGGCCGGCGGCCGCGGGGAAAGCCTGGCTTTCCAGCCGGGCGTCTTCCGCCGCTTTCTGTTTGATCTGATCCATGATCCGCGGGACACTGATATTGTCGTAGTCGACCTCGATGTCGTATTTGTCCTTATTTTCATTCATGGCTCTCTCCTTGACGGGGGGCTTCCCGCCCGGTCAGTTCTCCGCCTCGAACAGATGGTCCTCATAGACGCTCTGGACCTCCTGGATATCGGGCAGGGTGCGTAGCTTCATCTCCTCGATCTCCCGGATTTCCCGCTCCGTAACCGTCCCGTCCTTGATTTTTTCGCTGATCCTTCTGTCGATTTCTTCCTCCAGCCGCTTTTGCTCTTCCGGCGTCAGGCTTTTCGCTTCAAAAAATGAGGACATGGGACTTCTCCTTTTCCAGGCATCCTCTTGATGTCATCCTGAATGTGATTAATAATCGCACTGCTTCAGATGGAAATTTTAATCAAATCGGGGCAGACATTCAACCGGGCACTAATAATGTATTCCCGTTCTCTTCTTCACGAGAATGGGTCCTGTCACGGCGCGTCCCCTTCGCCCTCGCTTAAGACCCCCCCACCCGCCCCATTTCGCTCGGACGATCGGGGACTAACGCCATGCCACCCATTCTCAAAAAAAACGTGATATCAACTCAGGAATCAAAGGGGCAAACATCTTCAGAGAACCTGACTGCTAGCAGCCCTCGGAAATAGTCGCGGACCTGGTTGGCGAAAACCTCGCGCCGGAATGCCCTCCCCCTTTCATGGGCGCGACCGCTCATCTCTTTAAGCCGGACGGGATTTCCCATAAGGCCCAGGGTATTGGTGACCATCTCTTTCTCGGAAGAAAACAGGAATCCCGAGATCCCGTCCTCGACGATCTCCGTCTGTCCGCCGCCGCGGAAGACAATCGGCACACTGCCGTTCTGCATGGCCTCGGCCACGGTCATCCCGAAGTGCTCGACCCTGGCCGGGTCACTCTGCCCGAGGCCGCAGAAATGCCAGAAGATCTTGGCCCGCTCGTAGATGGCCCTGAGGTCGGAAGCCGTGATGTTGATTTTGAGTTCGACCTCCGCCCCCGGAGTTTGACGGAGACGGTCTTGAATTCTCTCAAGATAAGGGTTTTCCGGGGGGCTCCCCCCGACCAGGACAAACCTCCAGCCGGCCAATTCCCGGGGACGGCTGTGCGCCAGATCCTGGAACACTTTGATCATCTCCAGTTGCTGCTTATTGCCGCCGACGTCGAACCGGGAGACTGAAAGAATGAAGTTCTCCTTCGCTACCGGGAAGGCCGCCGGCTCCATGTCCACGGGCGGGTAGATATGCTTGTGGGGGTGAAGATTCCATCGTCTCTCGATCCAGCGGGCCGTGTAGAGGCTGTTGTGGACGATCTCCGTGTAGCGGTCGACATAAAAAAACCGCGACTTTTCTCTCTCCGGAAAATGGCAGATGAACACCGATGTGTTGGCCAGAGGGTAGACCATCTCCAGCATGCCGTTGTTGACAAATATGTCGTAGCGGCCGCTTTCCCGACTGACGGCATGGAAGGGGTTCGGCCCGCTCGTGTTCACTTCCCCCGCGTCGATGATCTGGGGATGGCGGCCTTTCTCTTCGAAATACGGAAGCGGGACGAATTCGAGCCGGCAGCGGCCAAGGTCGAGATCATACCAGGCTTGGAGATCGGCCAGGCTGACGGGTTTATTGGCCAGGAGAGTGACTTCGAAGTCGTCCTGCAGAGTCTGGGCCATCGTCAAGCCGTATTTCTGGGCTCCCCCGATGTAGTGAAAGGCATGGTCATAGATCCCGATCCGGGGCTGGCGCAGACGGAGGGCCACCTCCAGGAAAGAGAGCACGTTCCAGGCGGATTGGACGCTTTTCCGGCGGGCCAGTTCGTCCACCAGCCTGGGCAATAAACGCGAAGTCTGAGCCGGCGGCTGACGTTTGACCCATCTTAAGACAAGCGCATTCAGGACCGCCTGGGGAATTTCTTTCTTATTATTCAGATAACGCTGGAGAACTCGGCCGAAGTCCCGGGGTGATTTCTCAGCGGCCAGCCGAAGATCGGAAAATTCCGCCATGACCATTTGGGTTCGAGGTTATTCCTGTTTTTCCTGGGTGATCGGCGGCGCCTTGGCCGCCAGGGCTTCGAGCTTCTCTTTCATCTTCTCCATTCGCAGCAGGTTCGCCAGTTGAAACTGGACGAGCTCGCGGTCGAAGCGGCTCTGCCGCTCCAGGATCATCTTGGCATAGGGACGCATCAAGGCGCGCCAAACCTTTTTGCCAAGGATGATGACCCGGCCGACGAGCCGGCGGCGGGAGGTGATCGGCCCCTCCTCGAGGCAGTCTTTGTTTTTCTCCAAGAAAAAGAAAGAGTCCCAGGCTACTTTCTCCAGAGCTTTTTCGCTGAGGCCCCAGAGCTCCCCCTCAATCTTCTCTCCGCTAAGGGCCTCGACGTCCTGGATGGCCTCTCGCTTTTCTGCTAGAGCCGTTTTAATTTTTTGAATTTGCTTCTCGATCTCCCGGCTGTCTTTCATCGGCTCCCTCTCTCAGGTCCAATAGTCTGGATTATTCCTATTTCGCTCATCAATGCTCTCCTGCCCCCGCTCTCATTCTTGATTGAATTCGGGCAGCGTCTCTCACTCATCGCTTATCTCCGACCCCGGCATTGGACGTAATGAAGTCGGCATAACTCCGGACGCATTTTTCCATATCGCCCTCGTTCCGAACATAAGAGGAGGCCTCTCTTCCCACGGACAGGCGAAGATCCCGGTCCTCGATCAGAGCGGCGAGATAGGCCTTGAGCATCGCCAGTTCGTCGATATCCGGATCGATCTTGAGGGCCGCCCAATCCGGGATCTCGGCATAGGATCCGAAGTTCGTGATCAGGGTTGGCCTGGCGTAGCCCATCTGCCGCAGCAGGGCCGCCGAGCTCTCCCCCATCGTTGGATACCGGAGGTTGACGCAGATGTCGGAGGCGGAAATCAGGCTCTCCAGCCTCTCCAGAGGAAGGAAGCTCAGAACGGAGATCTGGCCGCGAGAGGCGGCGACAAGATCCCGGAGCAACTTTCCCCGGTCTTCTCCCGCAATGATATATTTGAGGCGGGGATCGGCAAGCTCGCCGAGAGCGGCGATGACGAGGTCATATCGTCTGTTGCGGTTGACGAACCCTACAGAGGAGATCAGGATATCGTCCGGGGCGACTCCCCACTCTTTTCTTTCGGCGGTCCGGTCAAAAGTCTTGAGAACATGGTCGTGAAGGGGGATCCTGACGACCGGCTTGCTGGTCTTTCTTTCCACCCGCTTCTTGACAAAATCAGAATGGACGATGACGGCGGTGGACAGGTCGAGGGTCTCCTCGTTCAGGGGAAAGTCGAGTGCTTCTTCGTTTTCCCAAATCGGGGGGTAAACTCGGCGGGCGACAACCTCGGCGACTTCCAGCCCTCTTTTTCCATAGTATCGTTGGAGGAGCTCTTGGTAATCCTTGAAATTCTTCTCCACCTCTGCCCTCTCCACATAGAATCCCTGGAGAACGTAGTCGTGAAGAACGACGATGCCGGGGAATTTTCTCAGAGCCTCATAGACAAAGCGGTGAGCTCGATAATAATTCCCCATGTGGTAGAGGATGGCATCGTAACTGGAGGCGGGAAAGGAGGCCGGTTCGAAGGGAAAGACACGGAACTGGGCCCGAATAGACGGGCTTGTCGGGACGTGCCGGGGATCGAAATAGAGGTCGATCTCAAAGTATTTTTTGAGCAGAGGGAGCATCTCTTCGGTGTAATCGGCGATGCCGCTCTTCATCGGATGGAGCGGGCTGAACAGCGCTATCTTCATCGAGTTCACCCGCCGACCAGGGTCTCGATCACCGTATCCCAGTTGATGTCTTTGACCTTTTCCAACCCGGCCTGGCCGAAGCTGCGGCATTTTTCTTTGTTGAAGAAGAGTTCCTCGGATTTGGCGGCCAGGTCCCTCTCCTCCGCAGATTGGATAACGATGCCGGTCCGTCCGTCCTCGACGAATTCCAGGGGACCGCCGGAGTCGAGTCTGGTAATGACGGCCTTGCCGGAGAGGAAAGCCTCCAGGGTGACATAGCCGTAATCTTCGTCCAGCGGGGCAAAATAAACCTCCGTGGCATGGGCGTAGAGAGCCAGGAGTTCATCGTTCGGGACAAAACCCAAAAATTCCACGCGCTCGGCCACACCGCATTCCCGGGCCAGCTGTTGCAGGTTCTTGAGCTCAGGCCCGCTGCCAGCGATTTTGCATTTGATCCGGCGATCCATCCAGCGCAAAGACCGGAGGAGAAAATCGATTCTTTTCAAGCGCTCCAGACGACCCACCGAAAGAATATAGCCACGGTCTTCGCCGGCAAAGTACTGTCCGGCGAGATGGGGCGGATGATAGAGCGGGACGGAGTCGATGCCGTTGTACTTTTTCAGCCGGGCGGCCGTGTTCTTGGAGTTGGTGTAAATCCGTTTGTAGGTCTTGAGGACCTCCGTATCCAGCTTGATCAGCTTGTCCCGGAACCTTCGGTCGGTCTCCCGGGAGGGATCGAAGTCTGAGTAAGGAGTTCCCCAGAGATCGTAGATATGCCTGAACTGGTGGATGAGCCAGAGGACCTTATGAGGGTGCTCGGCAAAGTAAGAGGGAAATTTGGTGGTGATGATCATATCGATCGGTTTATCGTTGGACTCGCTGAGGTCAAGCAGGCGCCAGATCTCCAGGCTCTGCAAGAGCTGGACGCGGGGGTACCATTTATAGGGAATATTGATCAGGTCGACTTCATACTGCCTCTTGGCCAGCTCCCGGATCAGCCCGCTGACGTGGGCTTCCGCGCCACCCTCGAAGAAGGGGACCTGGGCAGCACAGACCGCGATGGTCTGGACGGGCCTTTCGTCTCTGGAAAATTCGAGTTTTGCCTTGATCTTAGTCAGCAGGCCCATGGGTCTTGTGATCTTCGTCGGTCGGACCGCGTTGCTGGGTGGAGAGGATCTCTCTGAGGAGCTCGATTTCCTTGAGAAAGCGGAGGTTGATCTCTTTCTGGTTGTCCAGGATGGGCTGGAGGATCAGGCTCACTTCCAGGATCAGACGTTTTCTGATCTTTTGCGGTATGATCCGGAAGATGGCCTTGCGGTGGGAACCATGGAGGTGAAATTTCCTCTCCATAATCTTGGCCCGGAGATGGTTGAGCTGATCCTTCTCGACTTCCTTCCGGATTTCCTTGATTTTTTTCAGGATCTCTTCGCGGTCCATTTTCCTCAAACCCGCCAAACGATTTTTCCCCATTATAATTATCCCCTTCCGCTAATGTCAACTTCCGTCAGGCTCAGCAAGTATCTCCCTTTCTGTGACGGCGAGGCTTCGGCAATCCCCCCTCACCTCCATCCTCTCCCGCCGGGGGCGAGGAGAATGAAAATGTCCCTCTGGGAAGCGACGGTTTCGCGCCGGAGCGGCGGTCTCATTGACCTTTGTTTCGTCCAGATAGAAATCAAGAGCCATATTCTATATAATGAATCAGCATTTTAAGAACCTTGATTCGGTTCGAAATGCTGGAACCGAATAAGGTTGGGAAGATGTGAGCAGGATGTCGAATGGATAGCGAAAAAACTTTCGCCCTGCCCGATGAAGAATTCATCAAAGCGATATACCGGGAGCTTCTCGGAAGGGAAGCAGACCCGGACGGCATGGGCTACTATCTCAAGATTCTACGCCAGAAAAGATATCCCCGGAAATTCGTGGTCAGGTCCATCAAGGACTCCTGGGAATACCGCCTGGGCCAGGCCAAGTCCGACGTCCCGAAACTCGTGGCCGAGAACAAGAAGCTCAATGAACAGGAGGTGGCGGCCGGGAAGACAGTCCTGCAGTCGACGCCCATCGCCTTCAACCTGGACCTCATCGGCGTCTGCAACATGAAGCCGCCCTGCGGCATGTGCCTGAACTGGGTGGACGACACGGGACCGCGCTATCATCCGGGGCTTACGGCCGACGACTTCCGGGCTTTCGGCGATCCCCTCCGCCTGGCCTGGGACGTCATCAATTGCAGCATCGGCGAGCCCCTCATCCTGAAAGACCTCCTGCCGGTCCTCGATCTTCTGTCGTCCTGGGAGAAACCGTTCGGGATCAACAGCAACGGCCTGGCCTTGACGCCGCAGCTCACAGACAAGCTGAGGCCTTTTTTCGAAATCCTGACCATCACCTTTTCCCTGGACGCAGCCACTCCGGAAACCTACGCCAAAATCCGCGGGCCGCATTTCCTGAAGGTCATCGAAAACATCGCCTATTACTGCGAGAGGCGGCGACAGGTCTTCCCCGAAGGGGCCGCCTCAAAGACCGGCACGGTCATGCTTCCCATGAAACTCAACCGACACGAAGTCAGCGGTTTCATCCGGCTGGCCGCCTGGCTGGGCCTGGACGTCGTGGAGCTTCGTCAGCTCAACGAGTACGGCGGCGAGTGGAAGGTGGACAAGGGGGGATTCCTTTTCGATTATCAGGAGCAGGTCCTCCCTCCCCGGGAGCTCGAGGAAGTCCGGGAAGAAGCGGAGGAAACAGCGGCCGAGTGCGGCATCATCCTCGACTGCCAGTACCAGGTCTCGGGGGAGAGGACGTATGAGGCCTTTCTCCCCGAAGACAAGCAAGAGGGCAAAATCAAGTGCATCCAGCCGTGGCATTTTATCCTGCCCTATCAGAATGGGGACACCGCTGGCTGCTGCTATATGGGGAAATCGCTGGGGAATTGGCGGGAAGGGGGGTTGGAGAGCCTGTGGAACGGGGACCGCATGCAGCAGATCCGGAAAGAGATGGCGGAGGGGAAGCTGCCCCGGGAATGCCGCCAGTACATCTCCTGCCCTGTCGTCAGAGCCAACCTTGACCCCCGGCCCGGGAGAGACAAGAGAAAACGCGCCGGGACAATCAATTTTCTTAGCCTTCCGGTCAGGCGACGATGAAGACGGCGTTTCGTATCGTTTCGTCCCTTGTCATTGCCCTGGTCTTTGGCCTCGTCCTCCACGAATTCTCCTTTCGCGAACTCCAGAAAAAGGTGGTCCGGGTTTCGGGGAGCCGAGAGAGCCGGGCCCGCCAGGTCAGGAAGGATTTCTTCCTCGAGGGGGTGCGGGATAACGATGTTTACGTCCTCGAGGCTGTCTTCTTCGAAAGACGTCGGGACGCTCTCAACCTGAATCTTTTTCTTAACGAAACCCGGGTCCTTTCCTTTGCCGCCGACCAGAAGGCCAAAATCATCGATATCCCGGCCTCATTCCTGAGAAACGGCAAAAACTCCCTGGCGGTCACGGCGGACAGAGCCTGGAATTTCAAATCCCTGCGCTTGAAAAATATCTACGGGTACTCATCCGGATTTCCCAAGCTGACGGTCATCCCCAAAAAGAATGAATTCCGGACTTCCGGCTCGCCCCGGGACGCTTCATTCTACCTGATTTTCCTGATCCTCTTTCTCTCCTCCGTTTTCGCTTTGAACCTCAAGGCCGGCGAGGAAAAGGTCCCCTCTCCCAAAAAGGTTCGGGTCGTTCGAAGCCTGAGGCACGTTGTTCTATTCCTGTTCGCTCTCGTACTGATCATCCCCCTGGTAACCAAATACAGGGTCGTCCTGGGCTTCAGGTCAGTCCTGCATCTGGCCGCCATCTACCTGGGCCTTTTATATTTGGCGAAGATAAAGAATTTCCTGGCCGGGGCGGCCAAGGGATTTCTCCGCTTCGTCACCGCCTGGCAGGAGCCGATGGCCCTCTTCGTGATCACCAGGCTGGGCATCTACGGGCTGGGGTATCTCTCTTCCTTAGCCATCAACAAGGGCGCCTGGTTCTCCACCCATCTGCCCTCCTACTTCCTCAACCTTTTTTTCAATTGGGACTCCTTCTGGCATCACGGGATCGCCGAGCTCGGCTATTATTTCATCCCGGGGAAGCCTTCGAACATCGCCTTTTTCCCGCTCTATCCGATGACGGTCCAGTTTTCAAGCTTCATAGTGGGTGGACTGCGGACCAACGGTTTCATCATCTCCAACCTGGCCCTGTTTCTGGCCGTCTTCTATCTGGTGAAGCTCGTCCGCCTGGAATTCGGCGACGATTCGATCGCGGGCCGGTCGGCATTGTACCTGCTCGTTTTTCCCGGAAGCCTGTTTTTCTCCTATTTCTATTCCGAGGGGCTTTTTCTTTTTCTTTCACTTGCCGCTTTTTACGGGGCCAGGAAGAAGCGATGGCTGTCGGCTTCGATCTTGGGATGCCTCGCGGCCCTCACCAAGATCATCGGCGTTCTTATCGTCATCCCCCTGCTGATCGAATACTTCGAGCCTCGTCTTCGAGCCCGCAAAATCAAACTCAACCCGGCCAAACTCGAGGCCCTGTCCCTGCTCCTAGTTCCCCTGGGCCTGCTAAGCTTCATGACCTACTGCGGTATTAAGTTCGGAGACCCGTTAGCCTTCATCCATGCTCAGGCCGCCTGGGGAACCAAGGCTGTGACGCCTGCAGGTAGCTTGGCAAAGATCAGTATGTTTCCCCCGTTCTTCAAGATGCTCTACCCAGGATTTCTGGTCTTTGCTCTCTTGGTAATCGTGGCAATGATCCTTAATAAGCTCAGGACAAGCTATATTGTCTACGCCGGCCTGCTTCTTCTGGCATACCTATCCTCAAATAACCTCGAGGCTGTGCCCCGGCAGCTCAGCGTAGTGTTTCCGCTATTTATCGGAATGGCTTTCCTGGGGAAGAACAGGCTGGCCCATCATGTCATTGTTTTTATTTCCATCGCCCTGCTCACCGTATTCACCGTCCTGTCGGCCAACGGGTACTGGTTCGTCTGAAGTCCGCGCCGACGCTTGATCTCGCGCTAAACACCGGGGCAAAATCCCATTTGCCAAGGCCTTGCGGGCTGTGATAATAAAAGGAGACAGAGGATAATCCCAATGCGTGAATTGAGAAGACGGATCCGGGTCGGGGTCATCGGGGGAAGCTCTTCCGACAACCGGTCGCTGCTCGCGGCGTACAAAGTGGGACAATTGATCGCTCAGTCGGGAGCCATCCTGGTCTGCGGCGGTCTGGGCGGGGTCATGGAGGCCGCCGCCTCCGGCGCCAAGAGCGCCGAAGGGACGACCATCGGTATCATCCCGGGGAACAACACCTCCGAAGCCAACCCGCACATCGACGTCCCGATCGCTACGGGCCTGGGATATACGCGTAACTCTCTGGTCGCCATGAACGCCGATGCCCTGATCGCGATCGCGGGAGAGTACGGCACCCTCTCCGAAATCGCTTACGGTAACATTTACGGCAAGAAAGTCATCGGCCTGGGATCCTGGGAGGTCAAAGGGGTCGTCAAGGCCGCTTCGCCCGAAGAGGCGGTCGAGCTGGCGCTCCGTGACTTCAAAACTATCAATAGATAGATAGATAGATAGATAGATAGAGAACTCTACGGATACGGACAGCAATGGGACTCGCCGCCTATAAACTCGTCCTCAGCTACGATGGCACGGATTTCTGCGGCTGGCAGAGACAGCCGAACAACCGGACTGTTCAGGGTGTGATCGAGCAGGCCCTGGCCAGGATCACGGGTAAAAAGATCTCCGTAACCGGGGCCGGCCGGACCGATGCCGGCGTGCACGCCCTGGGCCAGGCGGCCAGTTTCAGAGCCGACCTCCGGTTGAAAAAAGCTGAGCTTCAACGCGCCCTCAATGCGGTCCTTCCCGAGGACGTCCGCGTTCTCTCCGTCCGGAAGGCGCCGCCGGACTTCAATGCCCGAAAAATGGCCAAAGCGAAAGTCTACCGCTATCGCCTCTTCAACGGGCGCCGGGTCAGCCCGTTTCTTGTTCGCTATGTCCTTCACTGGCCCGGGCGCCTCGATATCGCGAAAATGTCCGAAGCCGCGCGTCTGTTCGTCCGCGAAGCGGATTTCACGGCGTTTTCTTCCAACCGCTTGCTCCACCCGGTTCGCCGAATCATCCGATCGGAAATCAAGACAAGAGGTCCCGAGATCACCTATACGGTCGAGGCGACGGGCTTTCTCAGATATATGGTCAGGACGATAATGGGAACGCTGCTCGAGGTGGGAAGGGGAAAAATGGAACCGCAGCGGGTCGAAGAAATCTTCCGCCAGAACAGGCGCTCGCTGGCCGGCCCCACCGCCCCCGCCAAGGGCTTATGCCTAGTCAAGGTGATTTATTAATCAGTTGGCGAAATAGCCGGCGCGGTGGGTGACGGAGGTGCCGTCTTTTTTGACTTTGACCTTGATCTCCCGGAATCGTCCGTCCACCTTGTCATCGACGGGTTGATAATACAGTAGGTAATAATTCTCTGAAGCCTCGACCGCCTTTCGAAACGCGGCCGAAGCGTTGGCCGAGCTCTCGGTCAGACCGCCGGTCGCCAGGGCGACCTCGCGAAAGGCGCTGAAAATGTCCTCGGACTGCTCGGTCATGACCATTCCCGACGGCCGCATTCTCGTGGCATCCAAGTTGACTGGCGGCGTCTTGGTGATGAGCAAGAAATGAACGACCAGCGAAGAATCGGCAAATGATCTCTTGACCAGGTCGACATCAAACGTGATTTCCCGCTTGAAGTGGTCAAGAAGGCCCATCAGCTCCATGGCAAACCCGATCGTCTCGGCGTCGGGCTCAGCCAACGGCAGTTGCGTGCTCAAGGGCAGTTTGGGAACCATCTCCTTCTGATAAAAAAGATAGATATATTTTTGCCCTTCCCGTCCCTTCAAGAATTCGGCAAAATCCTGTAGTTTTTTCTGGTCGACCACACGGAGTTTTTCCAGTTGATCCAGGAGATCGCGGAAGATTTGAAGCTGTTCTGTGTTTGTCGGAGGGGTATCTTCGAGTTCCCTGACGAGAGTCTTGTATTCTGCTCCTCCTTGCGTGATATCCTTTCTGAGGATTCCGGCGAGCTGCTCTCTGATTCGATTCTTGGGCATGATTCCGAATGTCTCGTTCTTGAGGTTGTATGTTTTGACGGGAGTGATGACGATCAGGCTGTCCTGGGCGGACAGGACATTCTCGAAGAAGTAATTTAGGGCCTTGTCAATTTCCGGCATATAATCAATCATCTGGAAAAGGAAAACAAACGTTCTTTGGACTTTCGGCTCCCCCCCGCTTTTTCCTTCTTCCCTCTCGACCGATGTTTTTTTGATCAGGTAGACGCTCTCGATTTTTTGGAGCTTCCCGTCCTCGGTGAGCTCGAAATCCTCGAGCTTCAGGTCATCGACAAAAGCGCCTCCCTTGAAAACGCGCACCGGGACTTCGATGTTGACGACCCGGACTTCGTGCTGAAGCTCCTGGGCAGAAAGAGCGAGGACAAGGCCCAGGCAAAAAAAGAAACAGGCGGATTTGGCTGACCGCATAAGGTGATAATTATACCCCGGGAATCTCGAATTTGACAGAATGCCCGCGGGTTTGTATAAATAGTCCTCAGTTTATGTAAAGGAGGTCTCGGATGAAGTTGAAAAAAACTTATTGGCTTTGTTTATTTGCCCTTCTCGCTTTTGTTTTCATCGGCGCTTCTCAAACCGCCGAAGACAAGGCTTGTGTCTCGTGCCGGGCCGAACTGGCCTCCGAAGCCTGCACCGTGATTATCGTGGGCAAGAACGCCTCGACGGACGGCTCGGTCATGACCACGCACACCTGCGATTGCGGCCTCTGCGACTGGACCTTTCGCTACATCCCGGCCGCCGATTGGCCGGCCGGATCGACCCGCAAGATCTACCACATCGACCAGTTCACGGCCTTCCCGCCGGAAGTCGGGCTGAAGTGGGAAAAAATCAGGGACAATTTCACCGGACTGGAAATCCCCCAGCCCGCCCATACTTTCGGCTATATCCACGGCGCCTTCGGCTACATGAACGACAACCAGGTGGCCATCGGCGAGTCCACCATCGGCAACCAGAATAAGATGGAAAATAAAACGCCGACGCCCAAGTTCGATATCACCATGCTGACCTTGATCGCCATGGAGAGGGCGACGACGGCCCGCGAGGCCATCAAGATCATGGGCGAGCTGGCCGAGAAATATGGCTATGGTTTCACCGATGAGGGCGAGATGCTGGCCGTGGCCGACCCCAACGAGGCCTGGATTTTTGAGGTCATGCCGGTCGGACCTCTGTGGACGCCGCAGAGCGGCAAGCCCGGCACTGTCTGGTGTGCCCAGAGGGTGCCCGACGACCACGTCAGCGTCTGCCCGAATGAGTCCCGCATCGGCGAGATCGACCAGAAGAATCCCAACTATTTCCTGTTCTCTCCGAACGTCGTCTCCTTCGCCGTCGACCAGAAGCTCTATGATCCCAAGAGCGACAAGCCGTTCAACTGGAAGAGGGCCTATTCTCCGAACGAAGTCAGCGCCGCCTCAACCAACGGCTCGCGGGTCCGCCTATGGCGGTTCTTCGACCTGGTGGCGCCGGCGCAGAAGTTCAACCCGGAAACACCGAACATGGACCTCCCCTTCTCCGTCAAGCCGGAGAAGCAGCTCTCCGTCCACGATGTGATGGAGATGACGCGGGACAAATGCGAAGGCACCCCGTTCTACACCGCCCGCGGCCTGCAGGGAGGACCTTTTTCCAACCCGAATTATCTCCCCCGCCCATTCAAATTCGAAGGCCAGACGTATAACACATCGCGCGTCATCGGCGTCAACCGCGCTGAGTATGTCACCGTGACCCAGTCCCGGGGCTGGCTGCCCAATCCGATCGGAGGGATCGTCTGGCTGGCCTGGGGCGCCCAGGACACCTCCTGCTTCCTGCCCCTTTACGCCGGCATTACCGAGATCCCCAGGTCCTTCCAGATCGGCGACCACTGGGTCTTCAACCGCGAGTCCGCCCGCTGGGCTTTCGATTATGCCGATTTCCACACCCAGGTGATGTATTCCTATGCCATTCAAGATGTCCGCGAGGCTCAGAAAAAGTGGGAGAAACCGGCCGTGGACAGGACGCCGAACATCGACCAATGGGCCCTGGATCTCTATAAGAAGGACCCCGCCCAAGCCCGCCAGTTCCTGACGGACTACTGCCTCAACCACGCCAACAATGTCATCGACGCCTGGTGGGATCTCGGAAATCAGCTTCTGGTCAAGTACAACCACCTGTGGATCTACGATGTCAAGACGAGAAAGCAGAGCCGAGCGGAATTCCCCGACTGGTACCTGAAGCTGCTGATCGATTACAACAAGATCCCGCCCCAACCGCAGGAGAAAAAATAGAGGAAAACCAGCCTAGGAAAAGATCAGTCGGTTCCTCTCCCGGACGTGCCGCTGCTGCGGCACACAGAATAATCATTTTTAGGCGGCAAAACTCGGGAAAGTCGAGATGAAAAAAGAATGTTTCCCGGGCTGGCTGCTCATGGCCGCCCTGGGCGTCGTGTCCATGGTCCTCTCGAACCTCGTCGTCGCCGGCGGCAAGCATCCGCTCGAGGCGACGGCGGTCGCCGTTGTCCTCGGCCTCCTCGTCCGAAACCTGGGGCTCGTTCCTGGTCTCTTCCATCCCGGGATCCGGCAGTTCGAAAAATTCCTCATCTGGGGCGTCATCCTCATCGGCGCCACCCTGAACTTCAAGGACATCGGCTCGCAGGGCCCCCGGATGCTGGCCATCATCCTGGTCACCATGGCGGTCAGCTATTTCGTCATCTATGGACTCGGCCGGCTGTTCCAGCTCTCCCCCACTCTATCGACGCTCCTTTCGGTCGGGACGACTATCTGCGGCGGCTCGGCCATCGCCGTTACCGCGCCGCTCATTAAGGCCAAGGAAGAAGAGACAAGCTACGCCATCGGCACGATCACGCTGTGGGGGCTGGCGGCCATCCTGTTCTATCCGAAAATCGCCCAGGCCTTCGATGTGGGTGACATCGCTTTCGGCGTCTTCGCCGGAACGGCCATCCACGCCACACCCCAGGTTGTCGGGGCCGGGTTTATCTACTCCGACCTGGCCGGAAAGACGGCCACGGCGGTCAAGCTCGTCCGCAACTGCTTCCTGGCGCCGCTGGCCTTCCTCATCGCCGCCTGGTTCACCAGGGCTTATCTCCAGGAGGCGGCGCAAGAAAAAAGAAAGGTCAACTGGGCCAAGGCGTTCCCCTGGTTCCTCTTCGGCTACTTCATAATGGCCGGGCTCAACACCGCCGGCTATTTCTCGGCCAAGGGAATCAGCGGACTGACCTGGCTGGGGCGGTTCCTGATCGTGGTTTCCATGGCCGGGATCGGCCTGAACACCCTCTTCGGCGCCTTCAAGAAAGTCGGGCTTAAACCTCTGCTGGTGGGCCTTCTCGGCGCCCTGGTGGTGGCCGGCGTGAGCATTGTCCTGATCAGCGGGCTTCTCTGAATAGCGAGTCCGCCTCTTGTTGTCTCATTTTGTATAGATTTTCATCTCCGCCACTTGCCAGGGAAGAGAGTCATCATACCCGATCTGGATAATTTTCAGATGTCTGACCTTATCCTTGAGCGGATAGATGTTCTGCCCCAAGCCCTGAGGCGACCGCGCTAAATCCCGGACAAACTCGCCGGGGTGATACACGCTATCGAGATGTTCCCATCTTCGGCCGTCCGCAGAGGTCTCCACATGGATATCCTTGGCGAATCCGCCGGTAAATGGACCAAGCAAGAGAGACACTTTGGTCACATCAGTCGGCTGCAGAAACTCTACCCAGAGGAATTGCCCGTCTCCCTTCGGGGTATCGGCGCTCCAGATGGTCTCGAGGTCGTTGTCTCTCAACAAACCCACGAAGCCTTCGTTCTGGCAGGCCCTAACGCTCCATTCCGAAACAGGGATTTCACGATACGTCCCTGCCTCTCTTTTTGCCGGGCCGTCTTCCTCCTGAACAACCTCGTAAATCTGGTCGTGACCGAAGAACTCGGCCAGGTCGGTCGGGTTCTTAAAGCTATAGGTGAAGTCCTGAACCAATTTTAAATCGTCCCGAAACTGTTCCCGAATTCTCCGAACTCTCCGTTCGGCCGTCTCCTCATCCCACATCTTCAGATGGAGAACGACATATTGAATTTTGACCGCCTTCAGGATGTCGAGGCACTCTCCGGAAGGGAAATTCTCAAACTGGTCTCGGAACCCAAATTCATAGACGGGAGGCCAAAAACCGCTGTAGCCGTTGACGATGTTCTTTTTATGAAAAATTGAAAAAAGCATGTAGCCGGTCTCATCGCCGACATCCGGGAAGAAGGGAAGCTCGAGGACTGCCGGACGGCCCGTCTTGGCTTTCAGCCAGTGATAGGTCGGCGGGATATCTCTCCCGGTCGGGATGGTCTCCATTGCCTTGGGAAGAGAAAGATATTCGAGATTCAGGAAGAGAATCAGAGCCGCCCCCATGACAACCTGAATCTCTCGCGTCCGCCATCGGCTGCTCAGAAGCTTGATTCCATAACCGGCCAGCACAACCAAGGAAAAGATGACGAAAATGGCGTACCGCGATGGCTCCCGGATACCCTTGAACCCGGGGAAATAATTCCTGAAGAACTGAAAAGGCATCGGGAAAACCCCGGTCGAATGGCCGAGGAAAGACACCTTTGTGCCGAACGACAATAAGAGAGCCCATAAAGACAGGGTGAGATACAAGACAAATATCCCAGCCTCCCGGGACCTTGGCTGTTTCTCTCTCCAGAGATAGCCAAACAAAGAGATAGCCACATACAAGACGGAGGGCACGATTATGTAGAGCAAGAGCTTGGCCGGGTTGGAAAACGAAACGGAAGCGAAGCCCAATCGCCACGACCAAGCCCCTCCGATCAAGCGGGCAGCCATCAGGGCGACGCCGAGAGAGATCAGCGCCAGAAAAGAAATTCTCAGGGCTTTCGGAGGCCGTCTGAAAATGGCGCTTTGTCTGATCGCTGCGAGGCCGGCAAAAAAGAGGGCCAGGATGCCCGGAAACAGCCAGTGCTCGTGCCGGCCCAGCTTGGACAGGGATTTCAAGAAGACATTCCCGTCGAAGGCCGCCAGATAATGGAGGAACTCCGCACCCTCCTGAGCCCCCCGGTCTAGGCCGAAAGTCCTGGCAAAGGCAAAGTAAGGGAGCGCAAAGACAGCCAGGACGGCCCCGGCAACGGACATGGGGAGAACGAGCTTCGTTAAGCAGGAAAAACGGATCGGCCGGCGAGAGATTAAAATAGCCAGGGGGAGACCGACCGTCAAAATAGAGATCATAAACAGCCCGTAATAGATGCAGGCCAGCGCTTGAAGAGAGAAAAACAGAGAGAACAAAATGGCATTCCGGATCCTCTTATCCTCCAGGAATTTATGGAGGTAAAGGAAAGTGAGGGGGATCAATCCCGAGCTCAAGAGCTGGAGATGAGCAATGTGATTCATCAAGTACGAGTTGAAGGCGAACATGACGCCGCAGGCCAGCCCCGCCAGAGAATTCTTTGTCAGATAGCAGACAAGTAGGAACATGCCCCAGGCGTTGAGAAAATGGGAGAGAAAAAAGACGAAGTTGTAGACGAGCACTGGGTTCCCGGAGATGAGCCGGAGCGGAAGGGAAATCATCGCTTGAGGGAAGAGATGTTCGGAGAAACTGAGAGTGTTTTTGGCCGGATAGAAAATATTGGCGTCGAACATCTTCAGCGGATCAGAAAAAATTTGGGACTGAACCCAGGAGATGATCCAGGTGTTGAGCAGGCAGTCGTACCTGTCGAAGAGAGCATCGGCCGGGTGAAGCGACAGGGGCAGGAGTTGAATGAAAGTCAGCAGCAAAAAGAGCGTGATGACGCCGATTTTGGATTTGAGGCTCAGCTCCAATTTCAAGAACTCTCTTTTATGAGGATAGCGCAAAAAAGCTTCTTTATGAAATTTCCTAGTCCAGATGCAGGGCAAAGACGAAGGCGTCCTCGGGCGGGTAGGCATAATAGCCCTTCCGGACGGAGATCATTCTGAACCCGAGCTTTTTATAGAGATGAAGGGCTCCCGTGTTGGAGGGCCGGACTTCCAGCGTGATCAGTTTCCCCCCCCGGAATTTGATCTCTTCGATGACCTGCCTCAGGACCTGCTCGCCGATTCCCAGCCGGCGAAAGTCGGGATGGACGGCGATGTTGCTGACCTGGACCTCCTCGCCGATCTGCCAGTAAATGATATAGCCGATGACCCTGTTCAGCCTCGAATGGACAACGACCAGGGGATAGGAAATCGGGCGGTGTTGAATCTCGCCGCGGAAGGTGCTCTCCTGCCAGGGACTGGGAAAGGAGATCCGCTCGATCACCAGGACGGAAGGGACATCCCCCTGCTCCATCCTGCGGAGGAAATAAAACTTCTGGGGCAGCTTTTCTCTTTCTATTTTTTCTCCTCCGCCTGGGATTTTCGGAAATAGAGGGGGACGAGGGCTTCTCCGCTGACCCCCTGTCCTTTTTTTAATGCTTCATATCCGAGCACTCCGACTTCATAGCCGATGAAATGGGAACGCGCCGAGAAGCGGGCTTTGTCCTTGAGGTAGGCCAGGATCTTCTCCTTGAAGACTCCGACGCCGCTGCCGATGAAATAGACGACGCGGTGCGCCGGCAGGAGGGAGAAAAACCGGTCGGGCGCGT
This sequence comes from uncultured Eubacteriales bacterium, assembly GCA_964651495.1. Classification (GTDB taxonomy): domain Bacteria; phylum Acidobacteriota; class Aminicenantia; order Aminicenantales; family UBA8522; genus CAZNVB01. The sequence goes on from CAZYWP010000005.1 coordinate 41,552, forward strand.
ACGCTCCCTGCGGGATGACCTCGACAAGCCCGTGGCCCCGGGATTCGAAGAGGGCGCTGAAGACCTCGCCCTTCTTGGCATCGATGAGCGGACAAAACAGCCGGCCCGCGGTTTCGCGGAGCTTCAAGGCCAGGGCCTCCAGGCTCGAGACCGGGGCCACACGTTTGCCCGAAGCGAAAGCCAGAGCTTTGATCGTGCTCATCCCGATCCGGATGCCGGTGAAGGAGCCGGGGCCGGCCGCTACGGCGAAGCCCTCGATATCCCTGGCTTCAAGGCCGTTGGACTTCAACAGGTGGTCCACCGCACGGAGCAGGCGGGCGGAATGGGTGGTCGCCGCTTCGGCGTTGTCCTCGGCGACCAGCCTGGTGCTGTCGAGCAGGGCGACCGACCCGCTGCTCGTGGTCGTGTCCAGGGCCAGGATGTGCATCTCAGCCTCCCCCGCCCGTCTTCCGGCCGAAGGCGAACAGGCTTCCGGCGCGGAAGATCTCGCGCTGGACGGCGCTCATGGGCTCCGCGGCAAAAGAAACGTTTTTGTTCAGGTTCCGGGCCTTCCCGGAAATAAGATCGATTTCCACCTCGTCGCCCGTCTCCAGGAGGCGGCCGGTCGTCAGACTCCCGAGCTCTGAACAGCGGAGAACCGGCAGCCCGGAATTGACGGCGTTCCGGAAGTAGATCGAAGAGTAGGACGGCGCCAGGATGGCCCCGATTTTCAGGGCGATGAAACAGTCGACGGCCTGCTGCCGGGAGGAGCCGGCGCCGAAATTCCGACCGGCGGCAATGATATCACCGGGCTTCGCTCTGGCCGGAAAATCCTTCCACCCTTCCAGGTTGCCAAAGGCATGCCGTCCCATCTCGGAGAGGTCGGTGATGTGGAGGAAGGCGTTATGGAAGATCTGGTCGGTATCGATGTCTTCGATCAGGTTTCTCCCCTGATCGGTCAGAACCCAAAGGCGGCCGCGGTGCGCAGTCTCTTCCATTTACAGGTCCTCCGGGCCGGCGATCTGTCCCAAGACGCAGGAGGCGGCGACGACGGCCGGGCCAGCCAAATAGGTCTGGCCTTTCCCCTGTTTGCCGGCGAAATTGCGGTTTCCCGTACTGATCTGGACTTCCCCCCGGCCGGTCAGCCCGACATGGCCCTCGGCGCAGCCGCCGCAGCCGGGGTTGACGATTATGGCTCCGGCCTCGAATAAATTCTGGAGAATCCTATTTTCCAGGAGCTTTTCATAAACGCGGCGGGTCGCCGGAACGATTTTCAGCATGATCCCTTTTTTGACCTTCCGGCCCTTGAGGAGACGGGCCGCCTCGGCGAAGTCCTCCAGCCGGCCGTTGGTGCAGGAGCCGATGAACCCGGAATCGATTTTCGTTCCCCGAAGCTCCGCCACAGGCCTGACGTTCGTCGGGGAAGGCGGGGCCGCCGCCTGCGGAGTGAGCCCCTGGATGTCGATTTCAAGGGTCTCGGCGTAGGCGGCATCGGCATCGGCCGCCACGGGCGAAAAGGGCACGCCGGCGTATTTCTCAATCTCTTTTCTTGCTTCCTGGCCGCACTCCGGTATGAACCCGATGATGCCAGCCATCTCGGTGACCATGCTGCAGAGCGTCAAGCGGCCGGCCAGGGTCAGGCCGGCCAGGGCCGGCCCATAAAACTCGGCCGATTTCAGGGCGATCTTCTTTGTCCCCAGCTCTCTGAGCAGGAACAGAGTAAGGTCTTTCGCCGAGGCGGGCTGATTCAAATTCCCTTTGATGACCACCCGAACCGATTCCGGGACCTCAAACCAGGTCCGGCCGGTCCGGAAGGCAAAGGTGATATCGACGTCGCCCATCCCCTGGCCGAAACACCCGATGGCCCCCAGGATGTTCATATGGCTGTCGGTGCCGACAACGATGGCGTTCGGACGGGCCAGCCCCTCTTCCATCAGCACGTGGGTGCCGATGCCGCTGTCGACGTCAAAGACTCCGGCGCCGTGCTTCCGGGCGAAATCGCGGCAGGCCTGCTGGTTGTCGGCGTAGCTGAGCGTGCAGGCGGGCGCACAGAGGTCGAAGGTGAAAAACGTCCTGGCCGGGTCGGCCAGACCAAGGCCGGCGTATTCCCGTTCGTAATTCTTGACCACATTCGGGCCGCCGAAATCGCGGGCCGAGCGGACGTCCAGGTCCAGCCAGACAATCCGGCCGGGCGCCACATCGTCACCGGTGTGGGCCCGGATGATCTTTTCGATGATCGTTTTGCCCATTAGCCGCCTCAAAACTCAGAGCTTGGCGCCAACTGCCTGCCCAATTTCAAGCGTGGTTGAAGTCCCGCCCATATCATAAGTCCGGGCTTGGCCTTCCCTGATCACCTCGGCGACGGCCTCCTCCAACCGTCTCCCTTTTTCCGTTTCTCCCAGCCATTCAAGCATCATCTTGGCGGCCAGGAGGGTGGCGATCGGGTTGACTTTGTACTGGCCGGCGTATTTGGGCGCCGAGCCGTGGGTCGGCTCGAAGACGGCGTATTTGTCGCCGATGTTCCCGGCCGAGGCGAACCCCAGCCCTCCGACCAGCTGGGCGGCGAGGTCGGAGATGATATCGCCGAACAGGTTTTCGGCCACGAGGATGTCGTAATCGTGCGGGTTCTTGACCAGCCACATGCACATGGCGTCCACGTTGGCCTCCTTGAGCGGGACCTGCGGATATTCCCTGGCGATCTTCCTGGCGAGGCCGAGCATCAGCCCGCCCGTTTCCCGCAGCACGTTCGGCTTTTCGACCACGGTCACCGAGCGGCGGCCAGCGTTGAGGGCGTATTCGAAGGCCGCCCGGACTATCCGCTCGCAGCCTTTTTTGGTCATGATCCGGGTCGAAAGGGCGATTTCATCGAGGGGAGTCGCCGCGAACGCCTTCATTTTGGGGTGGATGAGTAACGCGTCTCTCACAGACTGGGGCAGGGGAAAAAATTCCACGCCGGCATACATGCCCTCGGTGTTCTCGCGGAAGATCACCAGATCGATATTGTCGCGGTAGTTGAGGGGATTGCCCGGGTAGGCCCGGCAGGGCCTCATGTTGGTGTAGAGGTCGAATTCCTGGCGCAGCCGGACGATCGGGCTGAAATAGGACAACCCTTTGCCCTGCAGCGCGGGATCGAGCTCAGCGGCGGAGTCTTCCTTGGGCTTCGAGGTGATCGCGCCGAACAGGCAGGCGTCGGTCGCCTTGAGCATCGCGATCGTGCGGTCGGGCAGGGCGTTGCCCTCCCGGCGCCAGAATTCCCAGCCGATATCGCCGTAAATATACTCGGCGTCGACTTCGAGCTTATTCAGGACGATCATGGCGGCCTCGATTACGTCCCGGCCTACTCCATCTCCCGGTAGGACGGCGATTCGGTATTTAGGCATGCGCGGCTCCTTTCCTCGTCGAAGAAGAATTTACCATAATGCGATTTGGCGGGCAACCCGGCCGCTGTCCAGCGGCAATTTGGCGATTGCTTTCCATCTTTACACGGGCAGCGAAAATAAATAGAATTGGCCTCACCGATCCTGCTGCGGCCGGACTTCGACAAGTCCATGATCTCGGCGGCGGGGGAATGTCGGTAAAACGAGCGTTCAGGAGAGGTGAAGAATGAAAAAACAGAGATTGGGCGTCGGACTCATCGGCGGCGGGTTCGTGGCCAGGTTCCACATCCGGGCCTGGACCGGAGTCCGCGATGGCGACATTCTCGGGATCGTGGACAAAGACAAGAAAAGGGCGGAGGAGGCCGCGGCGCTGGCTAAGAAACTGGATGTCGGGAAGACAAAGGTTTATGGCTCGATCACCGAGATGGTTTCCGACCCGGCGATCGACGCCGTCTGGATCTGCTCCCCGAATTTCACGCGGCTGGAGGTCATGGAGGAAATCGTCCATGCTCTCCAAAAAGGAAAGGGGGCGCTTTTAGGCGTCTGCTGCGAGAAGCCGCTCGGCCGGAACGCCAAAGAGGCACGGCAGATGCTGGCCCTCGCCCAGAAGGGCAAACTCCTCGACGGCTATCTTGAAAACCAGGTCTTCGCCCCCTCGGTCGTCAGAGGCAAGCAGATCGTTTGGACCAGGGGCGCGGCTTTATCCGGGCGGCCCTACCTGGCCAGGGCGGCCGAGGAGCACAGCGGACCGCACATGCCTTGGTTCTGGGAAGGAAGCCTCCAGGGCGGCGGGGTCCTCAACGACATGATGTGCCATTCGGTCGAGGTGGCCCGCTTTTTGCTGACACCGCCCAAAGCCGACCGGAGCGTCCTCACTCCGTCAAAAGTCACGGCCTATGCCTCCTGCCTAAAATGGCAGATTCCTGAATATGCCAAAGTCCTTTGGGAACAAAGCGGCGGCAAGACCGACTATCTCAAGAGGCCGGCTGAGGACTTTGCCCAGTCGCTGATTGAATACAGGGATGAAAAAGGAAGCCCCATCGTTGTCGAGACGACCACCTCGTGGTGCTATGTCGGCGCCGGGCTCCGCCTGAGCATGGAGCTCCTCGGCCCGGAATACGCCCTCCAGATCAACACCCTCGACGCCGACCTCAAAGTTTTCTTCAGCCGGAAGGTCCAGGGAAAAGCGGGAGAAGACCTGGTGGAGAAACAGAATGCCGAGGTCGGGCTGATGCCGGTCGTCAGCGACGAGGAAAACGTCTATGGCTACACGGCGGAAGACAGGCATATGGTCCAGTCATTCCTCAAAGGAGATCGTCCGAGCGAGAATTTCAGCGACGGCGTCAACGTGACCGAGCTTCTGATGACGGCCTACATGAGCGTGGAGAAGGATAAGTCCCTCCCCTTCCCGCCCCCCGGCCTGGCGAATTTCGTCCCGGCCGCGGCGAAAGGGACCTGGAATCCGAAGAAAGGCCGGTAACTGCCCCTCATCCTCCAAAAATTTAAGTTGAAGCCGCCGAAAAAACTAAAGATCAATTCCCGCTTGCAGTGAAGACTCGACGGTAGTTTTGGTGAAATTAAAAGAGTTAATCCTGCCAAGTGTCAAACTTGGATTAGCCTCCTCCTTTTAGAGGAAGAGAAGCAAACCAAAAATCACCCCTTAAATCATCCAGAAAGACTGAGATAAAGAGCGAAGGATCTTGAAGGAGCAACCGCTGTCCACGGCGAGTTCCCATCCACCACTCTCCTGGCCACCGATTTCTTTTCCAGCTCGCTTCGGAGCTTTCGAGCACGAAGCGAGCCGCCCCGCGATTCTCACTTTGTAATTATTAAGGAGGATTGTAAATACCCAAAAAAGGTTATTTTGGAGGTTATTTTAGATTAGCAAATATGAAAATGGGTAATGGCTATCTATACGCGTCCCCTCTTGGGAGTATCGCCACGATTTCAACGATCTTTCTCTCTTTGAAGAGCCGATAGATCAGCCGCCAGTCCCCAATTCTGTATCGAATAAGCCCTTTCAACTGTCCTGTAAGAGGTTTAATGTTATTCCCATATATCGGGTTCTTTTCCAAATCTTCAAAACAACCGTCAAGTCTTTGCTGGATATCCCTGGACGCTTTATCATAGACTCTTTTCGCCGGTTTCGTAAGGACTATTTCCCAGATGTCTTTTTGCGCCACTTAACAATCTCGCCTTTTTCTGAAGCTTTTAATCCCTGTTGGATGGCATCCATCCAGTCGGGTCGGGAAAGAATCTCGAGAGTCTCTTGGTGTCTTTCTAAATATTCTTCAATGAGCTCTGAGAGTATTTCCTTGATGTTCCTTTTCTCAACACTGGCAATGATTTTGAGGGTGTCTCTCTTGTCCTCAGAAATTCTTACGGTTGTTGTAGACATATTCGCTCTCCTGAAATTAGTCTACTTGTTTCAGTTTTTGTTGTCAAGTCCAGGGCGCAAGAAATTCAGTTACAGTTTGGCGATGCCTTCTTTTATCGCGTAGCGGACTAGGTCAGCCTGCTTGTGGAAGCAGAGCTTGCGCATGATGTTTTTCCTGTGGACGAGGGCGGTGTTTAAGCATAAATCCAGCTTCGAGGCGATCTCTTTCACGGTCAGCCCCTCGGCGATAAGCTGGAGGATTCCTCTTTCCCGCGGGGTGAGGGCCGAGGGTGCTCTGACCGCATCCCGGCTGTGCGTCTTGCTCTTCCCGCACAGAAAGCCGTGGACAAGAAACCCGGAGATGGCCGGGCTGACATAGTATCTTCCATTGCTCACTTCGCGGATGGCCTGAATCACCTCATCGGTGGCGCTCTCCTTGAGCAGGTAGCCATGGGCGCTGCTGAGGAAGGCCTTCTCGACAATCGAGCGGCTGTCGTGGACGCTGAGAATGATGACCTTGCTCCGGGGGTCCTTTCTGATGAACCTTGGGTAGTCTCGATGCCGTTGAGAACGGGCATGGACACATCCAGGATATAGACATCGACGCCGAGTTTCCCGGCCGTCTCCAGGGTGGCCAGGCCGGCAGATGCTTCGCCGACAATCTGGATATCGCTGCTCCCGGCCTCAATGGCGAAGCGCAGCCCTTCCCTGACGATAGGGTGGTCATCAGCAAGAAAGACGCGGATGCTCATCTCCCGCGCCTCCCAAATAGGGGATCGGACTTCGGCGCAGACTCTGGTGCGGGCGTTGCTCCACCGGCCGCCTCCGCGCGGAGACCGGAGTCGCGCTCCGCAGGCCTCTCGGCAGGCAGGGTAACAAGGATCTTTGTCCCTTTGCCCGGTGAGGAGTGGATTTCAAGCGTCCCATTCAGGGACTCGACCATTTCTCTGATCAGCCGGAGGCCCATCGCGGATTCTCCACCCTGACTATTTTTCTTAGGGTCAAATCCAAGCCCATTATCTTTGATGGCCAGGCTTATCGTTCTTCTCTGGGATTTGAGGACAACTATTACTCTATTCGCGCGCGAATGTTTGAGGATGTTGTTGACGGCTTCCTGGACGATTCGGAAGACGACGATCGGCAGGTTGCCCTGAATTTTTTTATCATTTACGCTTGATCGAAAGTCAATCCTGAGGCCTGTCTTTTTTTCAATGTTTGAAAGGTAATGACCAAGCGCGCTCGAAAGGCCCAGGATATCCAGCTCGGGCGGCCGCATTTCGAGCGCCAGCCTCCTGAGATTTGAGACAAAATCATTGAATATGGCCCTGAATTTCTGGCAGGACTCCAGGGCCGCTTTCAGATTGTTGTTCTTTATATTTTTTTCCAGCGAACCCGAAAGCAAGTTTATCGCACCCGTGATATGGCCGATCTCCCCGTGAAGGTTCAGCGAAATTCTTCTCTTTTCTTCTTCTCTTGCCAGAAAAATCCGGCGGGCAAAATGCTTGAGCGCCTTATGCTGCCGGAGGATTATTTCATGGGCCTGCTTTTGGGCACTGATGTCATAGGAGATTCCGACGAAACCAACGAGATTCTCCTTAGGATCGCGGAGGGGGGTAATGGAGACCATCGCCGGAAAGGCTGTTCCATCTTTGCGGCGGACGAGAATCTCACCGCTTCTGGTCTCCTTCCTTCCAAGTCTCTTCTTGGCAGTTCTGTCATCATCAACCCATGTTTTTATCGGAATGTTATCCCTGAGCTTGGCCCCGATTATTTCTGAAGCCTTCCAGCCATAAAGGGTCTCGGCAAACTTGTTCCAGTAGATAATCCTGCCCTTGAGGTCGGTGGCGAGGACGGCCTGGCTGACCGCGTCGAGGAGGTTCGATTGGAAACGGAAGCATATCTCTGCCAGCTTCCGGATGGTCACATCATGGATCAGGGCAAGAGCCAGGTTTTTATCGCCGTATTTCACGGGAAAGCCCTGGACCTCGACAAAAACCTGGCTTCCGTCTTTTCGGTTCAATATGTACTCATTGGGTCCGCTCGGCTTGCCCTTTTTCCAATTATTGATAGAGGATTCAAGTTTAGCTAATTGATTGGGGGTTATGATGTTGAGCTCGGAAACTTTTTTCCCTTTTAGCTCCTCACGAGAGTAGCCGAAGAGCTTAGCCGCCGCTTCGTTGACGTCGATCAAGACACCGGTTAGGTCAACCAGGTAGTAGGCGACTGGAGAAGATTCGAATATTGTCCTCAGCCAGATTTCCGCCTCTCCAAGCCCTCCTCTCCTAATCAAGGTCTATCTCTGTCTCTGAAGCGTGTTTTCTGGTTCGAAAACCTGAGCAGACCCATCGCGGCCCAAAATATTGCGAATATCCGGTGGCAAGGCTGACCAACTTTCTTTTGCTTTTTGTCGGTCTCATCAACTTTTAAGACCGTAACGTGTTTATAGTATAAAATAGCTATTGGAAAATCAAGGACTTATTAACTTAATGTGACGATTTTCCCATCCTACCATCGTGGGGAACTGTAAATCACGGCTAAAATGATATCAATGCAACCCATGAGGCGAGGAGGATGGAGTGAGGCGCTTCTTCGCATCTACCAACTCAGGAATGCCCGGGTCGGCGTCTTTCCACAGCTCAAGGAATCTCGTATACTCTCTTCTTGCCTCTTCCTTCAAGCTTTTCTGCTCGTACAATTTTGCCGCTCGATAATGATAGATGGGATTATGCATCCTGCGGTCCTGGCTCGCCGGGTCGAAGGTAACTAATTTCTTGTATTCGTCGATCGCCCCGTCCAAGTTCCCCATCTTCTGATGGGCCCGCGCCAGGACGTCCTGGTCCAGCGGAAAGTTATACCAGGTGAATGTCCGAGCATAGGCCGGGTTGAAGATGGGGATATTCAAGGCGAACTCTTTTTCCATAAAGCTTATAGCCTCGTCCGCTTTCCCTTCAGACAGCATAATTTCCGCCTGAAGGATGCGGTAGTTTTTCTGGAGCTGCAGGTAAAGGTTGCGTTGATTTCCAGGGAATCCTGCCATCAACGACCGGATTTCGTCGACCCTTTGCTTGGCTTCTCTGGTCTGCCCCCTTTTCCATTCGACAAATCCAAGCCAAAGGCTGTTTTCTACGGGAATCAACCATTCGAGTTGGGGCAGGGCTTCTTTGGCATCCTTCTGGTATTCTGAAAACCGCTTGACAGCCGCATCAAACTCGCCCCGTTCCAAATAAAAATTGGCCTGGACGAGTTTGGCCAAGGCGGTCCCGTATGCATCTCCGATCGATTCCCAGGCTACCCTGACTCGTTCCATTTCCACCCCGGCCTGCTCTCGTTTGCCCAGGACATAGTTAAAAATCGCTTTCCACCAGTAACCGAGGCTCTGGACGCTCTTGGATGGTGCGGCGAGAATGAATTGGTCCAGCCAGCCCATCGCCTCTGCGTAAGCTCCCTTGACGGCATAAATATTGGCGATGATATCCTCGGAACCAAAATCCGGCTTGATCCGCACCGCTTCTCTGTATTGGGCGACCGCCTCATCGAGCCGGCCGGTGAGGAAGTAGAGTTGCCCCAGAGAATCCAAGGGATTGGCGTCTTCCGGAGCCACGGAAACGGCCTTTTTCAGGTATTCTTCCGCTTTGCCGAGATCCCCCGTCTCCATATACAAATAGCCAAGCTGATTCAGGATGGTTGCCCACTGGGGATCCAGCTCCAGGGCTTTGCTTGCTTCTGCGATCGCTTCCGGATACATCTTTTTCTGTTGGTAAATCCCAAAAAGTGTACTGTGGACTTCCTTTTCCTTGGGATATTTGGCGGCGATTTCCTGGAGGATGCCGAAATCTTTATCGGCATTTTTCTCCACCCTCCTGGCATAGGTGGCCTCGATGTACAATCGCTCTTTTTCGGCCGCCCTTCCGGAATGAGCCTTGGCTTTCTCCAGAGCCTCGGCTGCCAGCTGAGGCCTATTTAAATATCGGTAGACTTGATAAAGGGACAGATAGGCCACGGCGAATTGGGGATCGAGCTCTACGGCTTTTTCCAGGTTATTGCGAGCATCTTCGAAGTACATTTTGTCCAAATTTTCCCGCCCTTCGAGGAAATACTTGTAGGCATCCAGCGAAGGCGTTTGCACCGGCGCCGAGTCCCGGCTTGTCTCTTCGGCCGCCTTCTGGGACAGGCCGACGCCGCGGGATATTTCCCGGCTCAGTTGGCCGATTTGCTTGTCCAGGATGCTCTGCGCCCCCTCCCCTCTGGCGGTGGCACTTCTCAGCAATTTCCTGGTCTGGACGTCAAACATCTTCACGTCCGTGGCAAACGTCTCGCCCGCCTTGACATAGCTGCCCAGGACGAGAGCATCGACATTGTCCTTCTTACACAGTTCAAAACCGAGCTCGCTGTCGATGATGTCGGCCTGTTCCTTCCCCACCTGCCTGAGGAGGTCGCGCAGCCGTTCGAAGGTCGTGACGTGGAGATATTTTGACTGTTCCAGGCTGGTGATCAAAAGGTTGGGGATGGCGGCCTGGAGGTAATCGTAGGCCTGGTCCCCCGTTTGATTTTGAAAAGTGATGACCGCTATAGCCCTCTCCACGGCTTTCGCTCTAAAAACAACACGCCAGAGCACGAGCCCGACGACGACTATCCCTGCAACCGCCAGAATGGGGATCAAGAGTCTCTTCAGCCCGAAAGTCACCGTGATTTCTCTGGAGGTCAGGGCTTTTTTCTTGGGTTTATCTCTTTCGGCAGAGGGGAATCCTTTTTCGATGGCCTCAATCTCTGCGCGCAGCTCATCGGCCGTCTGAAACCTCTTCTCTTTTTCTTTTTCCAGGCACCTGAGGATCAGCCGGCTGAGGGCTGCGGGAAGCTGCGGGTTCCATTCCTTTGGATCCCTGGGCTTCTCGCCCTTATGCTTCATGGCTACGCTGAGCGGTGTCTCGCCTTCGAAAGGAACGCGGCCGGTGACCATCTCGTAGAGGATGACTCCCAGCGAATAAATATCCGACCGGCCGTCCACCTCTTTCGCTTCCGCCTGCTCCGGTGACATGTAGTCGGGTGTCCCGATGATGAACCCGGTCCCGGTGATCGCCTCTGTCCTGAGCGAGCGGGCGATCCCGAAGTCCATGATCTTGGCGTTTCCCTCGCGGTCGATCATGATGTTGCCGGGCTTGAGATCGCGGTGGACGACGCCCAGCCGGTGGGCTTCGGCCAAGCCTTCCGCGACCTGGCCAGCGATGAAAAGCGCTTTGGCCGAAGGCAGTTGGCCGATCCTTTTGATCAAGCTTTTCAGGTCCTCCCCGGCGACATATTCCATGGTGATGAAGTGGACTCCGCCGGATTCTCCCAGGTCATGCATGCGGCAGACGTTGCGGTGCGAGATTTTACGGGCGATCTTTAATTCCTGATTGAACCTGGCGATGATCTTCCGGTCCGAGGAGATCTGGGGATTGATCAGCTTAAGTGCGATTTCCTCGCTAATTTTTTTGTCTTCGGCTCGATAGACGGCGCCCATGCCGCCCCGCCCCAGCTCTTCGATGATCTCGTACCGGCCGGCGAAGACCGTCCCGCGGGCAAGGTCCAATTGGGGCATACTCAACGTCTCGGTCGTGGAAACCGAGAATTCCGGAGAAGACGGAAGCGGAGTCCCGCACTTGCCGCAATAAAAGGTATCAGGGGGGTTATCAAACTCGCATTTCGGACAGCTGACGGGTTCTTTTTTCACTTTTCTGCTTGTTGGCAAGAAGATATCAACTCTGCGAAAATTAGTCAACCGGCTGGTGACGGCTGACTTACCCTAGCGCTCTATTCTCTCCAGCCGCTGAACAATGGCCGTGTACTTCTCGTGGATCATGCGGCGGTCAAACTCCCGCATCTCCTCCAACATTGCATCCTGCTCCTCGCGGCTGAAGTACTTCAATGAGGCGGGAAAAAACACCTTGTCTTCCTTCCTGATGTGCTCGGGATAGAAACTGGCCAAGCCGGCCATCCTTTCGGCTGCTGCGCCAACAGCTCTCTTGTCTCCAGAAAGGCAGCGCTCCTTGGCTTCCACCAGCTCGGCGACTATCTTGCGCGCATAGGCATGCTCGTCAACCAGCTCCTGCATGACCCGGCGGTCCTCTGTTGATAGATTTTTTTGAGCGAGATCTCTAAACAGGATGTTCTCTTCCTTTCCATGATGCGTCCGGTCGGCATACACCCGGATGAAATCCACGAGAGTGTCGATGAGCAGTGGATCCACTTTGCCATTCCGGGCTATTCTCTCCGCTTCTTGGCGCAGAACCTCAATCCCTTTCTCGATGAGCCGGTGCTCAATCATTAGCGGGCCAATCGTTAACATGGCTGAATCTCCTTAACTCGGCATCCGACTATTTCTTTCCCAGCTTTTTTTTCGTGTATTCGATCAGGCCGCCGGCCTCAATAATACCAATGACGGACTCGGGAAGCGGGAAAAACTTGAAGACGCGCTCGCCCGCAATGATCTTCCCTCCCGCGAAGTCGATTTCGACCTCGTCGCCCGTCTTCAGCGCCTCCGACGCCTCCTCGCACTGAAGAACGGCCAGCCCCAGGTTGATGGCGTTGCGGAAATAGATTCGGGCGAAGGATTGTGCGACCACGGCCTGAACCCCGGCCGCCCTCAGGCAGCTCGCCGCCTGCTCCCGCGAACTCCCGCAGCCGAAATTCTTCCCCCCCACGATGACATCGCCGGGCTTCACGTTTTTGGCGAACTCGGGTTCGAGGTCCTCCATGGCGTGCTTGGCCATCTCGGCCGGCTCCATGAGCTGGTAAGTGTACCGCCCCGGAAAAATGACATCGGTGTTGACGTCGTCCCCGTACCTCCAAACGCGTCCTTTGCTCATAGGAGTTTCCTCGGGTCTGTGATCTTGCCTTCCAGGGCTGAGGCTGCGGCCGTCGCCGGAGAAGCCAAGTAGATCTCGGAGTCGCGGTTTCCCATCCGGCCCCGGAAATTGCGGTTCGAGGTGCTGACCACGACCTCGCCCGCCGCCAGCAGGCCTTCGTGAGCGCCGAGACAGGGCCCGCAGCCGGGGTTGAGGATGACACAGCCGGCCTCGGACAGGGTTTCGAGGAGGCCCTTTCGCATCGCCTCGAGGTAGACCTCTCGCGACGCCGGGAGTACGAGAGCGCGGACGCGCGGATGGACTTTCTTGCCTTTGACGATCCGGGCCGCGACCTCGAGGTCCTCCAGGCGGCCGTTCGTACATGTGCCGATGAGGGCCTGGTGGAAGGGCTTGCCCTCCGCTTCGCGCACGGGCTTGACGTTGTCCACGGTGTGCGGGCAGGCGACCTGCGGCTCGATCGCAGACAGATCGTACTTCAGGATAGCTTCGTACTTGGCGCCGGGATCCGATCTCACGATCTCATAGTCGGCCCGCGCCCGCGCTTTCACCCACTCGAGAGTCTTTCCGTCCGGCTCGAAATAGCCGTTCTTGGCGCCCATCTCGGCAGCCATGTTCGCCATCACCATACGCGAGGCCAGGCTGAAATCGCCGGCCGCCGGCCCCGAGAACTCTATGGCTTCGTAGTTAGCCCGGTCGGCGCCGTGGTCGCCGATGATTTTGAGGATGGCATCCTTGGCATAGACGCCGGCCGGCAGCTTTCCGGAAAACTCTACCCGCAGCGTCTCCGGCACACGCAGCCAGATCTCGTCCGTGGCCCAGATGCTGGCCGTCTCGGTCCGGCCGATGCCGGCGGCAAACGCCCCGAACGCCCCGTAGGTCGTCGTATGGGAATCGCTCCCGACGATGAGTTTTCCCGGCAGGGCGAAGCTCGCCTCGCTCAGGACTTGGTGGCAGACGCCGTGCTGGATATCGAAGAAATGCGGGATGCCCTGCGCCGCCACAAACTCGCGGATCGTCTTGTGGTTCTGGGCGTATTTCTCGTCGGCGGCCGGGACGATGTGGTCGAGGACG
>CAZYWP010000006.1:0-13046 GCA_964651495.1 uncultured Eubacteriales bacterium
GTCCGGCGGGTTCGCCCGCTGGCGCCGGAAAAGTCTGGACCATCATCCCGTCCACGGTCGAAACCTTGAGCAGAGTGTCGCTCCGGAAGTCCGCAATCCAGATATACTCGCCGTCCCAGGCCAGGTCGCGCGGGTTGGGGCTGTTGGATTCGAGGATGGAGACAGCCCTTCCTGTTTCCGGGTCGAGCTTGTACATCAGCTTTTCCCCGGCGTCGATATGCCAGAGAAATTTCCCATCCCAGGCCAGTCCCTCGGGGTGCTGGCCCGGGGATTCGAAGCTCGAGAGGACGTTGCCGGTTTCGGGGTCGATCTTGTAGATTTTGTCGGTAAAATTGTCGGCGAGCCAGAGATGTTTTCCGTCAAAGGCCAGCCCGGTCGGGCACGGACCCGGGGTTTTGATCACTTTCAGGACGTCGCCGACTTTTCCCCAGGAGAGGGCGGCGAGAAGCGCGATAAGACAGATGCTAAGACTGAGTTTTTTCACGCGGGCCTCCTTTTGATCAGTTGATTCTTGCTGCATCCCGATGCTTTTTACAATTATAGACAATTGAACACCGATTGGCAAAAAGAAACGCCTTATACTAAGATAACCTTTCAAACCCTGGCGGGCCTGCTTACGTATAGTCATTCATCAAGGAGGTCATCCATGAAAAAATCGCTTTATTTCGTGACGGCAGGAATCTGCCTGCTCGCCATCACCTTCGCCTGCGCGCCCAAAGAGAAGATGCCGCGGATCATCCCGATGAAAGACTTTTTCCGCAACCCGGAGACAGTGGCCTTCGGGCTTTCACCCGACGGCCAGTATCTGGCGTTTCTCAAGCCCTGGCAGACGCGCCTGAACGTCCATGTCCAAAAGATCGGGGAGGACCAGGTGAGCCGGATTACCAGCGCCACGGAGAGAGATATCGCCGGCTACTTCTGGGCCAGCAACTCCCGGATCGCCTATGTCCAGGACAAGGGCGGAGACGAGAACTTCAGGCTCTATGCGGTCAATATCGACGGTTCCGAGGAAAAGGACCTGACGCCCTTCGAGAAGGTGCGGGTGGAGTTAATCGACGACCTCAAGGACGACGACGAGCATGTCCTGGCCGCCTTGAACCAGCGGGATCCGCGCTTTTTCGATGCCTACCGGATCAACGTGCTGACGGGTGAGATGGAGATGATCGCCCAGAATCCGGGGAATATCGTCGGCTGGCAGACCGATCATGACGGCAAGCTGCGCGCGGCCACGACGTCCGACGGCGTCAACAGGAGCCTCCTCTACAGGGACACCGAGAAGGATGGCTTTCAGGTCCTGCTGACGACCAGTTTCAAAGAGACGCTCTCGCCCCTGTTCTTTACCTTTGACAATAAGAACCTCTATGTGGCCTCGAATATCGGCAGGGACAAAACGGCCATCTATGAATATGACGTCAAGGAAAAGAAACAGACGACATTGCTCTATGAAAATCCCGATGTGGATGTCGAAAACCTCCTCAGGTCGGACAAGCGCAAGAAAGTAACGGGAGTTTCATTCTACACCGATAAACGGCAGTACCACTTCCTCGATGACGAGCGGGCCAGGCTCCAGCAGGACGTCGAATCCCGTCTTCCCGGATATGAGGTCGCCCTGGCCAACATGAGCCGGGATGAGACAAAAGCCCTGGTCTATGCGGCGAACGACAGAACCCTGGGGACATATTATTTCTATGACCGGACGACCTCGGATTTCCGCAAACTCGCCGATGTCGGTCCCTGGCTGGTCGAGGCCGAGCTGGCCGAGATGAAGCCCATCACCTACACCTCCCGGGACGGTCTGACCATCCACGGCTATCTCACGCTTCCCCCGGGTCTGAAACCCAAGAAACTCCCTGTTGTGGTCAACCCCCACGGCGGTCCGTGGGCCCGGGATGTCTGGGGCTA
Organism: uncultured Eubacteriales bacterium; assembly: GCA_964651495.1. Classification (GTDB taxonomy): domain Bacteria; phylum Acidobacteriota; class Aminicenantia; order Aminicenantales; family UBA8522; genus CAZNVB01. Next base: position 1,903 of record CAZYWP010000006.1, read on the forward strand.
CAATCCGGAAGTCCAGTTCCTGGTTAACCGCGGCTACGCCGTGCTCCAGGTCAATTTCCGGACCTCAACTGGCTACGGCCGGGCGTTCTGGGAGGCCGGGTTCAAGCAGTGGGGCCTCAAGATCCAGGACGATATCACCGAGGGCGTCAATTGGCTGATCGACCAGGGCATCGCCGACCCCCAGCGGATCGGGATCTATGGCGGCTCGTTCGGCGGGTATGCCACGCTGGCCGGGCTAGCCTTTACACCCGACCTCTATGCCTGCGGCGTAGACTATGTTGGGGTATCCAACCTCTTCACTCTGATCAAGACCATCCCTCCGTACTGGGAGCCCATGCGCCAGATGTTCTACGAGATGATGGGTGACCCGGAAAAGGATAAGGAACTCTATGAGAAGGTTTCCCCCATCTTCCATGCCGACAATATCAAGGTCCCCGTGCTCGTCGCCCAGGGAGCCAACGATCCGCGCGTCAATAAGGCCGAGTCCGACCAGATCGTCGACGCTCTGAAGAAACGCGGCATCGAGGTCGTTTACATGGTCAAGGACAATGAAGGCCACGGGTTCCAGAACGAGGAAAACCGGTTTGATTTCTATCGGGCCATGGAGGAGTTCCTGGGCAAGCACCTGGGCGGCCGGGTGGAGGCGGTCGAACCGAAGAAGTAGCGCTGGAAATTCGGAGATGAGTATTGTGTCCCCATAATTTTTTAGTCTTTTTGCCTCCTCCGATATCGTCCGCCCGACGTGCTCGCAGGGGCGAGCTCGCGGAGAAATTCCTTCGCGGCTCTGGCCTTGGATCGTGCTCCCTCCGGCTCCCATTGGAATTCCCCGAGGTCGATGCGGCCGAGGCGGCTGACGCGGACGCCTTCCCTGAGAAGGAGACGCCTCTGCTCTTCGAAGCCGCGCCCCCGTCTTAAAGAAATGCCGCCGCGGCTGTTGATGACGCGGTGCCAGGGAAGGCGGTTCTTCTCGGAAGAGGAGTGAAGGACCCGGACGACCTGGCGGGCGGCCCGGTAGTTCCCCGCCAGAGCGGCGACCTGAGCGTAGGTCGCCACCTTCCCGCGGGGGATCCCCCTGATCGCGTCTTTAGCTTTTTCCTCGAATTCCATCGCTTGCCTTTATCATAAAATCCTAATATTCCCGCGCGGCCACGTCAATGACCGGTATGAGGGGTGATAAAAATTCTGATCTGTCCGCCCGTGGGACAGTTCCCTATTTCGCCCGTTTCTTGTACACTCTTTAAGGAGGCGCAAATGAAAATTTCTAAGCCAAGGGTTCAATTTTGTATCCGACGGCCGGGAAACGGCGATGATGGCCGGATGAGTGAAGAGTAACCCAATGGGCAACATAGAAACCATCAGGCTACGGCGGAGGGAAGCGGAGCTTCTGCAGAGGATCGAACGGCTAAGGAAAGCGATGAACGATACCAAGGAGCTAAACACTCTCGCCTTCAAGGGCAAACTGTTTAAAGAGGCCCAGGAAGAATTGAGAAGGATCCAGGAAAAACTTGCCGGCGTCACGACAAAAGAGAACCCAGACTAATTCATTGGGGTCAGGTCTCAACAATTAACAAATCCTGTGACCCAGCGCTGTTTGTTAAAAGTTGAGACCTGACCCCTCGATGATTTTCAGGGATGGGGACCGGAACGGCATTGCCGGATGAGTTCTTCCAATTTAGCCCGTTCAGCCGCCGGCAGGCTCTGTCCGAACTTTTTCCGGAATTCTTCGAAATAGCCGAGCGCTTTGGCCTTTTCTCCCGCCAGGAGATGGGCCAGCCCCAGGTTATAGAGCGGCGACCCGTAGCCGGGAGCTCTAGCCAGGGCCTGCTCAAAGCAGACGATGGCGCTTTCCAGATTTCCAGCCTGAAGATAAGCCGCACCAAGCCCGTTGTAGGCGCCGGCGTAATTGTCGTCGATTTCAATGGCCTTCTTAAAGCTTTCCATGGCCTGGCGTAGCGCCCGCCCATCATTGTTCCGCCTGGCGAGCTCCTGGTAATATAGGCCGAAGTTGTTGTAAACGATAGCGTAGCCGTCATCAAGAGCTAGGGCGTGATCGAAAGCCGCTTTGGCCCGGTCCAATTCTCCGAGGCGCAGAGCCGCTACGCCCACATCATTCCAGAGCTCGGGGTCATTTTCAGCCTCCGGCGGGGGTTTATCGGAGAACTGTTCGAGCACTTCGGAAAATCGGCCCGCCTCCATGAGCACTTTTATATAAGTCGAAAAGACCTCGTAATGGCGGGGGAATACCGTCAGCCCTTGCCTGATGACGGCCAGAGCTTCATCGAACCTTCCCTGGTCTTTCAACAGGACGGCCTGGGTGGTGTAGGCGATATCTATATCCTTCCGCTCGGCGAGAATGCTCGACAGTGCGGCGATCCCTTCTTCCTTGTGTCCTTGAGCGTAAAGGCGTGCGGCTTCGAGGCAGCGGTTATGATACGGGAGCAGAGACTTCACGTCATCGCTCGGCCCGAAATTCTTTTTCCGGTCCATGGGGGCGCTCCCTACATAGCCGAGGCTGCGCAGTTTCTCGAGCGATTCCTGGTCCAGCCGGCGGCGAGCCCGTTCTGCATCGGCTTTCCCGCCCAGATCCTTTATAAGGCCGGCCAGTTCCTTCCTCCGCCAGGAGAGCTCCTTGGCCTGGATCAGATTAGTGGCCTCAGTGAAATCGTTCTCCAGATCATAAAGCTCGGCAATGGGCGAGTCGATGAACTTCACTCCCCCTCGGATAAGCCCGCGCAGGGGCGCCCAGCCGCGGCTGTAGTACGGATAGAGGGATTCGAAATAAAAGTCGCTATCCTTGATTGTTTTCTTCCGGAGAAGAGGGAGCAGCGACCGCCCCTGGAGAGAGGGCGGCGCTTTAAGGTCGAGGATGTTGCAGACCGTGGGAAAAAGATCAATGTGCCCGACCCGCTGGCTGACCCTGCCCGGCTCCAGGCCAGGTACCCGGATGAGGAGCGGAACCCAGAGCGTGGCATTGTATGCCAGGTAGCCGTGCGTCTCTTCGCCGTGTTCCCCAAGAGATTCGCCGTGGTCTCCGGTCAAGATGACGACCGTCCTTGACCAGACCTCGCTGGCCTCCAGCCTGTTCAACAGCGGGGCGAGGGCGCTGTCGACATAGGCCACCTCGCCGTCGTAGAGCCGGCCGGCGTATTTTGTCAGAAAGGGCTCCGGGGGCTCGTAGGGATTGTGAGGGTCGAAGACATGCAGCCAGAGGAACCAGGGCTCGGCTAGCTTCGACAGCAAATCCTGGGCGGCTGCGACGACAGCCTCCGCCTTGCGCTCCCGGAAGCCCTCCTTGGGAAGTTCTGACGACTCGAAACGGTCGTCGTAGACAGCGAAGCCCTGGGCCAGGCCGAAGCGCGAATCGAGAGGATAGCCGGCGACGCAGGCGGCCGTCGCCCAGCCTGCGTCCTTGAGAAGCTCAGCCAGCGTGAGGAGGTCGTCGCGGACGAAGAAATTGAGGTTGTCATGGACACCATGATTCGGAGGCGTTGTCCCGAGGAAGATGTTGGCATGAGACGGCAGGGTATTGGTCGTATGGGCAAAAGCCCTCAGGAACAGGAAGCTTGAGGCGGCAAGATGATCGATAGCCGGGGTGGCAACGTGTGTCCTGTCATAGCAGCTCAAACGGTCGGCCCGGAGGGTGTCGACCGTGATGATGAGGAGGTTCTGGCGGGGGGCTTCAGCCGCCGCCAGCGAAGCAGCCAGAAGAGAGACAAGCGCCAGCGCCGGAAGAATCAGAAGCAGACGGGCCGATCGCCCGGCCAATCTTTTTTCCTCACTCATCGTTCGAATTATAGCATATCCGCGCACATTCATGACATCGGCCGGGTAACCGTCCGCCACTCAGGATCTTCCTCCGGAGTCGTCTCTTCATATTGCGCCAATTTTCTTATTCAAATAGAATAAACTCAATCGAAGAAGTTGATTAATGAGCTGGCGACGATGCCGCAGCTCTCTCAATGCCGAAGGAGGCACGCATGAAAACATTGAGATTCCGGATTTTAGTGCTGTTTCTGGCCATAATCTGCGGCTCGGCCGCCCCCCGAGTCCCGGCGGAAGGGACATTCATGCTGGAGGAGGTCTTGAGTGCCCCCTACCCTATGGATCTTGTCTCGGCGAAAAACGCCGACCGCATCGCCTGGGTGTTTCACGTCGAGGGGGCCAAGAATATCTGGACCGCCGCCGGCCCGGATTTTGTTCCCGTCAACCTGACTGGGTACGGAAGGGACGAGGTGTTCGAGGTTCCGGATGTGGCGATCACCGGAGACGGCTCGATTGTCGTCTATGTCCGCGGCGGAAACCCCAACAGCCAGGGGTGGGTCACCAACCCGATGAGCGACCCGGCCGGTGTCGAGCAGGCCGTCTGGGCGGTCAGGACCGAGGGCGGAAATCCCTGGAGGGTGTGCGCCGGGAACAGCCCGGTCCTCTCTCCCGACGACCGCTGGATTCTCCTGGTCAAAGATAATTTGATTTACCGCGTCGCCCTCCGGGACCCCAGCCCGTCGGGAGAGACGCCGGAGCCTGATCTGTTGTTCAAGGCGGCCGGAAGAAACGGCAGCCCGCGTTGGTCTCCGGACGGAACCCGGGTCGCCTTTGTCACCAACCGGGATGACCACAACTTCGTCGGGGTCTATGATCTCGGGAAAAATAAGATCACCTGGATGGCTCCGGGCGTCGACCGCGACAGCGACCCGGCGTGGTCGACGGACGGCAAACAGATCGCCTTTTTCCGGCGGCCGGGCGCCCAGTACAGCGAGACGATCGATTACTGGAATCCCCCTAACCCGGCCATCTGGGTGGCCGATGCGGAGACGGGCCAGGCAAGAGAATTGTGGAATCCCGCAAAAGCGGAGCCGAAATACTACACCATCCGCAATTTGATGTGGACCGCCGGCGACCGGATCCTGTTTACCGCCGAGCACGACAACTGGAATCACCTGTTTTCCCTGGAGCCCGGCGGCGGAGAACCGGTCGACCTGACGCCCGGAGAGGGAGAGGTTGAGCATTTCCATCTTTCGCGCGACGGAGCGACCCTGTTTTTCAGCGGCAACCTGGCCGATATACACGGCCGCCACATCTTCAAGGTGCCCACGGCGGGCGGCGGCAAACCGATCCAGTTGACCAAGGGGGCCACGATCGGCTGTTATCCTGTGGCACTCGCTTCCGGGAAGGGCGTGGCCTTCCTGCACGCGACGGCCAAACATCCGATGTCAATCGCCTCAGTGCCGGCGGCGGGGGGCAAGACTCAAGTCATCGCTCCGCGAGCGCTTCCTCAGACATTTCCGTTAGACGACCTGGTCGTGCCCGAACTCGTCGTCGTCAAGGCTCCGGACGGCCTCGAGATCCCCTGCCAGCTCTTTCTCCCCAAAGGAGCCAAGCCCGGAGACCACCGGCCGGGAGTCGTCTACACCCACGGCGGCCCCATCCGCCAGATGCTCCTAGGGTGGCACTACATGGAGTTCTACGCGGAGGCCTACGGCATCAACCAGTATTTCGCCAGCCGGGGCTATGTGGTGATCTCCGTCAATTATCGCAGCGGCATCGGCTACGGCCGTGCCTTCCGCCTGCCCCCCGACTCCGGCCGCAGGGGCGCTTCGGAATACCAGGATGTGGTCGCCGGAGCGAAATACCTCCAGGGCCGTCCGGAAGTGGACCCGGAAAGAGTCGGCCTCTGGGGCCTGTCCTACGGCGGGCTCCTGACGGCCATGGGACTGGCCCGCAACTCGGATATTTTCAAGGCGGGCGTCGACCTGGCCGGGGTGCATGACTGGTCGGCGAGGGGGCGGGATACTCGTGCCGAGGCCTTTCCCAGCATTTCAGCGGAAAACCGCAAGCTGGCCTTTGATTCCTCCCCGGTGGCCAGTATTAAGACCTGGACGTCGCCCGTTCTGTTCATCCACGGGGACGATGACCGCAACGTCGATTTCTCTCAGACGGTTGACCTGGTGCAGAAGCTCCGGGCCAAGGGAGATGTCCACATTGAGCTCCTGGTCCGGCCCGATGAGCCTCATGAATATAAACTGTACAAGAACCGGATGGACGCCTACAACGCGACGTTCGAATTCCTGAACCGGTTTATCGGGAAGAAATAGGTTTATTCGCCGCGACGGCCGGGCTGGACCTCCTGCGGGTTGAAGTGCTTGCGGGGCATCATCTCGTCGCGCCTGGCCGCGCTGTAAACGAACCAGGCCATGACCGTCGAGGCCTGCATTAGGTCCCCTCTCGAACAGTGGTCGACGACGTCCATGTTGGAGTGGTGGGTGACCGTGTCATAGTCCAGCGGGTCCTGGATGAACTGAAAGCCCGGCAGCCCGACGCCGTCGAACGAAAGGTGGTCTGTGCCGCCGGTATTGCGGCTCACGACCGCGGCCGCGCCGACGTCGTGAAAGGGCTTCAGCCACTCCTCGAAGATCGGAATCGCCGCGATATTGCCCTGGGCGTGGATGCCGCGGATCTTCCCGCTGCCGTTGTCGAAGTTGAAGTAGACCGACAGCCGGTCATACTCGGGCTTCTTTTCCTTCTTCGTCCGTTCGTAGAAATGGGACGTCACATAACCCCGGGATCCCATAAACCCCTGCTCCTCGGCGTCCCAGAGAGCGATGCGGATGGTGCGCCGTGGCTGGACGCCGATGGCCTTGAGAATTCGCATGGCCTCCATGGCCACGACGCAGCCTGACCCATTATCGGTTGCGCCTGTCCCCGCATGCCAGGTGTCGAAATGGCCGCCCAGCATGACGACCTGGTCTTTGAGCTTTTTGTCCGTCCCGGGGATTTCGGCAATCACGTTATAGCCCTGGGTATCGTCATCGGTGAAGCGGGCGTCGATCTCGATCTCCATCGAGACCGGAAGATTTTTCTGCACGATGCGGACAAGACGGTTGTACTGCTCGGCGGAAACGACGACCGAGGGAAGCGTCGGCTTCGCCCCGGCCATCTGGGACCCGCCGCGAGAGACGAAGACGGTTCCGCCGCTTCCCCGGCTGGGTTCCAGGACGACGGCGGCGCCCTCGTCCTGGAGGAACTTGCTCATCGCCTCCTGGAGCTGGCGGCGGGCCATCCTGTCGGCCATCCGGTCGGCAAAGGGCGGCCGTCTTCCGGGCTCGGGGGCGAGGGTGAGCGACTTCAGTTCCTCTTCGGACAGCCGACTGGCCTGGGGAGTGAACTTCAGAGCGACTTCCTGCTCGCCCTGGCTCAGGACGACAGCTCCTTTGAGCTTGCCCTTATATTTCTGCAGGTCCTCGGCCTTCTGGACGTTCAACAGGACCGCCTCACCCGTAATCAGGCCGATCGTTCCAGGCGTCCAGGCCTTGGGATAGGCGATGAGCGGCATATACCGGGGTGCGGTCATGGCCGCATAGAATTTTTTCAGTTCCCAGCCGCGGCCAAAAGTCCCCCACGGCTCCATCCGGGCGTTGACCAGGCCGATCTCCGTCAGCGTCTTCACGGTCCACTCCCCCGCCTTGCGGTATTGAGGGGATTCGGAGAGCCTCGGGCCGTAAACATCGCTGAGCCAGCTCAGGTATTCCATCACTTTTGAGCCGGGCTCAAGACCTTCCCTGCGGATGCGCTGGGCGACCTGGAGGTCGACCTTTTCCTGGGCAGCCGCCTGGAGGGCGGCGAGCAGCAGCAGCGTGACCGCGACAAGCCAAAGTCTGATCCGCTTCTTGTCCATTGTTGTCTCCTTTAGGGCGAATATAAGGGAGAAGCGAATGTAGTCCAAATAGCCAGTCCGAGTCAATGCAATGGAATATTGACTTACAGCCCCGGGTTGGCTAAGCTCAGGGCAGATGATCAAAGGAATCAGGTCTAAAATCTTCGGTGCGGCCCGTTCCCGCGAGCCCCAAAACCCGGTGTCTCCGGAAATCCCTCAGCCTCCTCCCGAGCGGCACCGCAGGCTGGAAGACCGATCGGACCCCGCTGAATCGCTCATCTCGGCCGGGAGCTCTTTCAAGGGCGAAATCAGCGGCCGGGCCGGAGCCAGGATCTCAGGGGAGCTCCTGGGGAACATCCGCAGCGAGGGACTGGTCCGGGTCGAAGAAACGGGAAAGGTCAAGGGAAAGATCGACAGTCCTTACGTCATCCTGGAGGGCGAGCTGGAGGGAGATATCCGCTCCGCCCGGCACGTCGAGCTCCGGTCCAGGGCGAAAATGCGGGGGAATATCAAGACGGCGCTTCTCGCCATCGCGGACCACTGCTCTTTCGAGGGCCAGATCGATATGGCGAACCCCGAAGACCAGCCGGTAAAATTTACCGAGAAGCGTAATCCCGACCCCGCCAGCACCTGAGAAAACAGGTCCACCTTTTAGGCTGCCGGGGCCACGGGTTGTACTTCGGGAGCCGGGAAAAGCACATATTCGGGGCCGAACTGGGCCAGAAATTCCAAGCTGAACGCCCGGAAGGTGTACCAGACGGGCAGGGTCACGACCGTCCCGATGTACGGGATCACCAGGAGCAGCCATCCGATGCAGCAGGTGATGAGCCCGGCGACGATGACTGCGATCACAAACAGGATGATCAGTAAAAACATCAGCAGCCCGTAGAGGATGAAGTGAAAAGGATAACGGCCGAAAAGGGAGAGGAAACGGCTCCATCCCCGCGTCGCAGCGGTGCTATTCTTATACATGAGCGGAACGACGAAATCGTTGAGGAACATCGAGATATACCCGATGACGATGAACAGGAGCAGAAAAAGCAGTCCCATTCCCACGAGAAACAGCACGGGGACCCGATCACCAGAGCTTCCGAAATAGAGCTGCCGGGCCGTCACGAAGAAAATGACGATAAAGGCCATGATCACGGCGAAAATAGCGAAGGTGAACACCAGGCGCCACAGGAACAGCGAGTCTCCCGCCGTCCGGAACTGCCTCCAGGGCTTAGCGACTTCCGCCCTGTTATGGACCACGTTATCCAGAAACATGAATTTGCCCCGTGAACTCAGCCAGAGCAGGAGGATTCCGAAGACGATCAGGAGCATGGCGATAAATATTATGGCAATGAACCAGCCCGGATGATTCGATAGCCATTCCCAACCCTTGCCGGGGAGGTTGAGAAATTCGCCGAAGCTCATATGGCCGCCGCGTCCTCCGCGGCCGCCTCCCGAACCGTTGGAAGCCTCGGCCAGCCCGGCCAGGAATGCATTGAACCCGACAACAAACCACTTGTGCACGTCGAAAGGCTTGAACAGGGCGAGCTTCATCCGCTCCCAGGCCCGCCCGAAAGGCCCGAAGTAAGCTATGCGCATGTCATCCCTCCCTGATCGAAGGCGGTTTTCAGGTTTTCTTTCACTCTATACTACCATGAATTTGAGGGAAAAATTCAACCCAGTTGACAGCAGGCGCAGGCTGCTTATCCGTCATCTTCAGCGCTGCCCGTCGGCGCGGTCTGCACCATCTCTTGACAGAATCTTCAAACTTCCTTAACGTTTAAGCCAAGACGGCGCTTATACTTAAGACTGTGCGTGCTAATCCGGACGGGGCCTGATGTTTAGGAACCTTAAAACTGCCCTGCGCAACCAGCGAAAGCTCATTGCCATCTTCTTCCTGACTATCTTTGTTCCGTCCGTTTCCTTGAGTATTTTCGGGATTCAGGCTATCAGGAACGAAACCTTCCGGCTGGTCAAACAGCTCGAAAACGAGCATTCCCGGGCCGCTGATTTCATCAAGTCCCGGACGCAAGAGAAGCTTCAGGACATCGCCTCAACGCTCCAGAATATCGCCCGCTCGCCCGCCTTTGAGGAGAAAGACTTGGCCGCAATCACGGATGTCGTGAAGCGCCAATTGACCTCTTCCCCCCTGGTCAAGCAAGCGTTTGTCGATTTCGCTGGACGAGAAGCTCGGTTTCCCTTATTTCAACCGCCCCCGAGAAAATTCCTTCTTCCCTCCCGGCCGGCCGAGGGGAGTGCCCTGGGACAAAAGCTGCGCCGGGCGGAGGACCTCGAGTTCAAGCAAAAAAACTGCGGGAAGGCCCAGGAACTCTACCGTGAACTCTATGGCGCAGCCCAGGATAAAAGCCTCAGAGCCCTGTTGCTGAGCAACATCGCCCGCTGTCTGGCCAAGACAAAAGACTATAGGCAAGCCATCGCCCACTATGAAAAAATCGCCGATGAATACCGGGACTGCCTGACTCCGTCAGGCTTGCCGGTGGATCTCATCGCCCGGATGCAAATCCTGGACTGCCTCCAGAAATCCGGGGACGCCGATCGTGGTCTGCGGGCCGCTCTCGAGCTCTATGAAGACATCCTGGGCATGTCGTGGGACCTCAACCAGGGACAATTCCTAGCCTATTCATCCTTGATCGAAAGCGCCATCCAGGACGACCTGCTGCCTAAAGTCAAGGATTCCGGACGCTCCGGAACCGGGGAGCCCGAAAAGACACTTGACCGTTTGAGGAAAGCGAGGCAACAGAAGATCCTGGGATGGCAGCAGATCGAGGCCATCCGGAGAGATATCTTGCCTGATCTTCAGAGGACCTTTGGACAGAACCGAGGGGGCAATCCCCTCCCTATCCAATTTGCGAAGGAGATCGACGGCCGGACTTTTCTGATTATCGCCGCCTCCGTCGTGATGAATGGCACCGGAAATCTCTCCGGTATCTTCGGCGTCCAGGTCGATGACGAATTGCTGCGCGAAAGCATTTTGCCGGAGGCCCTCTCCCGGATTCAGTTCAGCCAGCCGGCCAGCGTCCTGATCTCCGATCACTCGGGCCGCATTTTATGGGGAAAGAAGGACCCGTCTCTCCCTGTTCCTTCGGTCACAACGTATTTTGATGACAATTTTCCTCCCTGGAAAATCGAAGTATCCCGGGCCGAAGCACCGCGCTTCAACCTATCCAGCCTGAAAAAGAGTTTTTATTTTTGGACCATTATAACCATGGTTATCGTCCTCATCTTCGGAGCCGCTCTGGTGACCAGAACATTGGCCCATGAACGGGAAGTCCTGCAGGTCAAGTCCGACTTTGTCTCCTCGGTTTCCCACGAATTCAAGACGCCTCTGACCTCCATCAAAGCGCTGCTCGAAAGGCTGAAGGAAGGCAAGGTCCAGGACCCGGAAAAGATGAGACAGTACTTTTCCATCCTCTCTCAGGATGCGGACCGGCTGGCCAGGCTGGTCGGAAATGTCCTGGATTTCTCCCGGGTCGAGGAGGGC
>CAZYWP010000006.1:13146-53790 GCA_964651495.1 uncultured Eubacteriales bacterium
CCGGCTGGCCAGGCTGGTCGGAAATGTCCTGGATTTCTCCCGGGTCGAGGAGGGCCGGGCGGAATTTCATTTTGAAGAAACGGATTTGGCGCAGTTTGTCGGCCAGCAGGTGGATTCCTTTAAAAGAGAAGAAGCCTCCAGGGGTGTTGATATCCAGACCGAAATCGAGGCCGGCCTTCCGGCGCTCCGGATCGATCGCCTGTATTTGGCCCAGGCCCTGGCCAACCTCCTGGACAACGCCCTCAAATTCTCCGGTGAGGAGAAAAAGATCCGGGTTTCCGTAAAGCGCGAGAATGATCAGGTCCTCCTTCAGGTGAGGGACAATGGGATCGGCATTCCCAGGGAGGAGTCGGCGAAAATTTTTGACAAGTTTTATCAGGGTCGAAACGCCGTCCGGCATTCGGCCAGAGGAACCGGCCTCGGATTAGCTTTGGTCAAGCACATCGTGGAAGCGCACGGCGGAAGAGTGAGGGTGGAGAGCGAATTGGGCCGGGGAAGCGTATTTTCTATTATTTTTCCCGGGCGGGGAAAAGAAAGGTGAGCGGCCATGGCCAAAAAAATCCTCATCGTCGAGGATGATCCGGGAATTTCGCTGAGTCTGAAGGATGAGTTGGAGGCGGAAGGGTTAAGCGTAATCACCGCCGGGGACGGCAAGAAAGGGCTGGCCGCCGCAAAGCAGGAAAAGCCGGACCTCATCCTTCTTGATCTCATGCTGCCCGAGATCAGCGGATTGGAGGTCTGTAAAAAACTGAGAGGAGAGGGTGACAGCACTCCCATCATCATGCTGACCGTCAGGGACCGCGAAGTCGATAAGGTCCTGGGCCTGGAGCTGGGGGCCGATGATTATGTCACCAAGCCATTCAGCCTCAGGGAACTCGTCTCCAGGATTAAAGCCGTCCTCCGGAGAGCGGAAGAGAGAACGGCGGATTTGAACGCCTACGCTTTCGGCCAGATCGTCCTGGACTTCAAAAAATACGAGGCCAGACGGCGGGGGCAGAGGTTGGACCTCACCCCGCTCGAATTCAAAATGCTCAAGTGCCTGATCCAGAAAAAGGGCCAGGTCGTCACCCGGGACGACTTCCTTGATAAGATCTGGGGCGAGGACAATGTCGCTGTCTCCTTTCGCACCGTGGACAGCCACATCGCCAACATCCGGAAGAAGATCGAGGACGACCCGGCCCGGCCGAAATATATCCTTGGCATCCGGGGAGTGGGATACAAGTTCACCGCCTGACCGCTGCGCCGAAGATTCATGATCTCTCCACATTTCCTTGACACATACCGGCGGGAAAAGCGCTATTTTAACGGCAGCATGTTAATCAGGAGGAAGACCATGAAAGACAAGAAACACAGTTTGCTTTTAGTCCTGGCCGCCGTCGGCGTTTTCTGCGCCTTGAGCCTGGGGTCGTCGCCTCAGCAGACAGCGGAGGAGGTCTTCGAGAAGGCGCTTTATCTCGAAGAAGGCAAAGGAGATCTCCAGGAAGCCGTCGGACTGTATCAGCAGGTCCTGAAAAAATTCCCCCAGAACCGGGATGTTGCCGCCAAGGCCCAGCTCCACATCGGCCTGTGCTACGAGAAGTTGGGAATGGCCGAGGCCGTCAAGGCCTTCCAGAGCGTGATTGATCAATTTCCCGAGCAGGCTGAAACCGTCAGAGCGGCCCGGGAAAAGCTGGTCATCCTCCAGAGAGCGCAGGCGATGATCGCCAAGGAAGCACGAGGGCTTCAAGTCCGGCAAGTCTGGTCGGAGAGCGGCACGGATATATTGGGAGCCGTCTCGCCTGACGGGCGATACATTTCCTTCGTCGATTGGAACACCGGAGACCTGGCCATCCGGGAGCTCGCCGGCGGCAAGAAGCAGAGGCTGACCGACAAAGGATCCTGGCTCAAATCTCAGGAGTTTGCCCTCTTCTCGAAGTGGTCGCCCGATAGCAAAAAGGTTGCCTACAGCTGGTTTATCAAGGACAACTATTTTGATCTCCGCGTCGTTGACATTCAAGATAGACAACCCCGCGTCCTCTATAGTCGGAAAGAGCTCGAATATGTCCATCCTTGTGATTGGGCTCCGGACGGAAAATCGATCCTAACCGGATTTTTCAAAGGGGGCGATACGATAGAGATCGGTCTTCTCTTTCCTGAAGACAGCACCGTAAAGATAATTAAAACCTTCCATGTCCATTATGCGGATTCTCAGCTTTCGGGGTTTGCTTTTTCGCCGGACGGGCGTTGCATCGCCTATGACTTATCCAGGGAAAACAGCCAAAATCGGGATATTTTTCTCCTCTCCTCTGATGGAACCCGGGAAAGCGTGCTGATCGAGCATCCGGCCTTCGAGTACGTGCTTGACTGGTCTCCCGATGGACGGTATCTTCTCTTTGCCAGCAATCGCACCGGGCAGTTGGGTGTTTGGCTCCAAGAGATCGAAGGAGACCGGGTCCGCGGCGAGCCGAGGCTGGTCAAAGATGGGATTGGCAATCTAGAGCCTATGGGCATTACGAGGGCCGGGGAATTCTATTTTGGGGTGACCGGCGCCGTGACCGACCTGTATGAAGTCAGCCTTGATCCAGGGACGGGAAAGGTCCTCTCTCCGCCCGCAAAGATTCCGCTTTTCTATGAAGGCCGGAACTCCTTACCCGATTACTCGCCGGATGGAAAAGAGCTAGCGTATGTCTCCACCAGGGGGTACAAGGTACTCAGCAATAATGTCCTCTGCATCCGCTCCCTGGAAACGGGCAAGGTCAGGGAATTCGGCGCCGGGATGAAGGATCTCAGCTATCCGCAATGGTCTCCGGACGGCCGGTCGATTCTAATGAGGGGTCGGGATGCGGCTGGACAGAATGGCATTTTCCGTGTCGACGCGCAGACGGGCGCTCTCAGCCCTGTAATTCAGGTCGGCCAAGAAATCACGGTTTTTTCCGCCCGCTGGTCGAGGGACGGAAAGGCCATTTTTTTCACCAAGAGCACGGGGGCGGCCTCCCGGCCCGCAAGTCTCAGTCCCTCTCACATCTTCATCTTCAACCTCGAGACGGGCGAAGAAAAGATGCTCCCAGGGTCACCGTCTGACGCCCTGGACATCGAAATCTCACCCGACGGACGGTTAATCGTCCTGCTCAACAGGCACGGGAAGAGGAGCTTAAGAGTGATTCCGGCTGAGGGTGGCGAGGTCCGCGAGGTTTGCAGCTTCGAGCAGCTTGGAAATTTTCCCATTTCCCCTGCCTGGAGTGCAGACAGCCGGTTCATCTTCTTCTATAAAGACCGGTCGAGCGGAGAAAGGCCCTGGGACATGTGGCGGGTCTCGGCCGACGGTGGGGAGCCCCAGAAGCTCGAGTTAGAAATGGCCGATTTTTACTACCTCGGCGCCCATCCAGACGGCCGGCGGCTTGTTTTTCATTCCCACGGCAAGACTCCGCGCCCCGACGCCATCTGGGTGATGGAAAACTTCCTGCCCAAGTAGAAAATCAGCACTCTGATAATCTATCATGGGGACGGGTCCTGTCAGGACACGTCCCCATCCGTCCTCGCTCCGGCGGGCGGGAGTTCCGCTCCAAATTCAGTAGCAAAAGTGCTAAAATCATCGTCATGAGAAGACGAAATTTCTTAAAGGCCATGGGAGCCGGCCCACTGGCAGGCGTTGCCCGCCCCGGGCAAGAAGCCCATTCAGGCCATCAACTGAAGACGATGGGCGTCGAGGCTAGGGGGGGCAAACGGACCACCGGCCACATGGACCCATGGATCGAGGTTGACCTCAGCACCATTGCCCGGAACTTCGCTAAAATCAGGGAGCGGGTGAAAGTCCCGATCATGGCGGTCGTCAAAGCGAACGCCTACGGCCATGGGCTTGTGGAGGTCTCGAGGACGCTTGAAAAAGCCGGGGCGGGCTGGCTGATGGTGGGGAAGTTCGAAGAGGCCGTGGCACTTCGAGAGTCGGGTATCAGGTGCCCGATCCTGAATTTCGGGCCCTTCAGCAGGCAAGACAGCGACGAGCTCATCGCCCGAAATATCAGTCAGTCTGTCTTCACGGAAGAGGCGATATATCTGGATGAAGCGGCCGCAAAACTGAGCAAGCTGGGTTCGGTCCATGTTGATATCGACACGGGAATGGGTCGCACAGGCGTGGCCGGCGCGGCGGCGCTTTCCCTGATAAAGAAAATCTCTGCCCTTTCTCATCTCAGGATTGCGGGCATCTGTACGACCCTGACTGAAGACCCCGAGTTCGACAAGGAACAGCTCAGGGAATTTCTGGGTGTTAGCGAAGCGGCCAAGGCTGCGGGGGTAACGCCAGGGCTCAGACACGCGTCCAGCAGCGCGGGAATCTTCTACTCTCCCGAGTTCTACCTCGACATGGTCAGGCCCGGGATCACCCTCTACGGCTATTATCCCAATGCCCGGACACGGACCGAGGACGCTCTGAGGTTGAAACCGGCTCTCAAGTTATCAGCCAGAGCCATTTTCCTGAAGGATCTCCTCCCCGGAGAATCGCTTTCCTATCTGCGCGTCCTCGGAGTCAAGAAGAAAATGAGGGCAGCGACCGTCGGGATCGGCTATTCTGACGGTTATCCCTCCCAGCTCGGCGGAAAGGTCTCGGTACTGATCAAGAATAAAACGTATCCCGTCCTCGAAGCCGTGACTGCGAATCACCTGATGGTGGATCTGGGAGATGATCGGGAGGTCCAGATCGGCGATGAGGTTACGCTCGTCCACCCCGACAGGAGTTCGGGTTTGGCAGCGGATGCCCTGGCCGAGCGAAGTGGCGTTTCCGACTACAAAATCCTCATCGGCCTCAACCCCCTGACGCCGAGGGTTTACATTGGAAAGCAGCCATGACATCACTCGAGCAGTGAGCTTCGCGAACACTGGAAGGGGGAAAGCGAAGCTTTCTCCCTCAAAGCGAGCGGGCGGGGACTGGCACCCTGCCACCCATCCCCCACCGCATAGGCACAGAGGCTCGCTCCGGCGGACTCCGTATTGCCTGGCGCAACCATTTCCGCTAAGCTATTGTTTTAGCCGTAAGGAGTCCGTAATGGAGAAAACCGCCCTGAGCCGTGCTTTTCTGATAGCCTGCCTCATTTTTCTGACCGCGTGGACAGGCAATCCTTCCGTCGGGGACTCGAAGTCTCCTCCGCCATCTCTGCCGGCCGGCGGACCGGTCGGCGTCCGGCCCGATTTCGGCAGGATGCCGGTGAGTTTTATTCCCAACCGGGGGCAATTGGACGAGCGGGTCGCTTACTATATCCAGGGAAAGAACAGGGCCATCTACTTCGGCGCCGAGGGCGTGACCTTTGACCTGGCCGGAGCGGAAGGCTCACGCTGGGCGGTCAAGCTGGGTTTCCTGGGCGCGAACCGCGACGTTAAACCCGTGGGCACGGAGGAAACGGGAACGGTGATTTCGTATTTTCACGGCGGGCCGGGAAATTGGAAGACAGGACTGCCCGCTTATTCCCGACTCGTTTACCCCGACCTCTGGCCGGGAATCGACCTGGTGTACTCCGGAACGACAAACGCGCTGAAGTCCGAATTCATCGTCCACCCGGGAGCAAACGCGTCACAAATCCGCCTGGCTTACCGCGGCGCGAGTTCGGTCCTCATCGACGATGCGGGACGCCTGGTCGTGGCGACGCCGTCGGGGGGGTTCGAAGACGGGGCTCCGGTGGCCTACCAGGAGCTTTCGGGGAACCGCGTGCCCGTGCCCGCGGCATATCGGATCATGGACAGCGGCGACGGAAGCGCGCCTGATGGCGACCTCGGCCAGAATGATGGGGATGCTGTTCTCCACGGTTTTTCGGTCGGGGAATACGACCGGAGCAAACCCCTCGTCCTGGACCCGGTCATCCTGATGTATGGCGGTTATATCGGCGGTCCCGACCTGGACTATGGCTATGGCATCGCTGCGGACAGATCGGGCTGCGCCTACATTTCCGGTTATACCTACTCGACCACGGCCTTCCCGGTCACGGCGTGCCCGGACCGGGCCTTCAACGGCGGAGACGTGGATGTCTATGTGGCCAAGGTCAACGCCTCGGGCACGGCGCTGGAATACTGCGGCTACATCGGCGGCTCGGGCAACGACTACGGATACGGCATCGCCGTGGACCTTCTGGGCAACGCCTACGTCACAGGGTACACTTCTTCGAGGGAGGGCAGTTTCCCTGCAAAAACAGGCCCGGATCTGACCCACAACGGCCTGTTCGACGTTTTCGTGGCCAAGGTCAACGCCTCGGGCACGGCGCTGGAATACTGCGGGTATGTCGGCGGTTCCGGTCATGACTACGGACGGAGCATCGCGGTGGACGGCTCGGGCAACGCCTACATCACCGGGTCCACCTACTCTTCGGAGTCCAGTTTTCCCGTGGCGGTGGGGCCGAACCTGAAATACGGCGGCGACCGGGAAGCTTTTGTCGCGGCCGTAAACGCCACCGGAACGGCGCTGGCCTATTGCGGCTACATCGGCGGCAGCGGCGAGGACGCCGGCAGCGGCATCGCGGTGGACGGCTCGGGCAACGCCTACATCACCGGGTATACGAATTCTCCCGTCAACGCGACTCCGGCCTTCCCGGTCACGGCAGGTCCGATCCTGGAATACGGCGGGGGCTTTGATGCCTTCGTGGCCGAGGTCAACCCTGAAGGCACGGGGTTCGTTTATTGCAGTTATCTCGGCGGTTCAGCCGACGATTATGGATACGCCATCGCCGTGGATCCTTGGGGCAGCGCTTATGTCACGGGATATGCCTCTTCATATGAAGACACGTTTCCGGCATCGATCGGTCCCGACCTCTCGCATAACGGAAGCTATTATGACGCCTTTGTGGCCAAGGTCTCGCCGGGGGGAATTTCCCTTGCCTATTGCGGGTTTATCGGCGGTTCCGGATATGACGCCGGCACGGGCATCGCCGTGGACGACTGGGGCTACGCCTATGTTACCGGGTATACCGCTTCGACGGAGGAGACTTTTCCGGTCAAGGAAGGGCCGGGCTTGACCGCCAACGGCAGCTTTGATGCTTATATGGCTAAGGTCGACGCGTCGGGCAAGGGCCTCCTTTTTTGTGGCTACGTGGGCGGGTCGGATGCGGACCTGGGAATGGGGATTGCCCTGGACCGGTCAGGGTCGGGAAATATCTACCTGACGGGGAATACCTATTCGAGGGAGTTGAGCTTTCCCGTGTCCGGGGGTCCGGACCTGACGCATAACGGCGGCCGGGACGGGTTCGCCGTCAAAATCTATGAAAACTCGATTACCCTGCTTAAACCGAACGCCTACGAGGTCTGGTATGCGGGACTGGAAGAGGATATCGTCTGGCTGACGTGGGGCACGGTGGGGGACGTGAGAATCGAATACTCAACGGATAATGGCACGAACTGGCTGGAGGTTGCTGCGGCGACTGAAAACGACGGGATTTACACCTGGCTGGTCCCGGCCACGGCTTCCACTGAATGCCTGGTGCGGATCAGCGAAGCCGAGGATGAGGTGCCTTCCGACACGAGCGACATAGCGTTTACGATCATAGACGAGCCGGTGATTTTCGTCACCGCGCCGAACGGCGGAGAGAGCTGGCCGGTCGGGTCGGAACAGAAGATCACCTGGAGATCGGCAGGCGTGGGAAATGTGAAAATCGAGTACACCTCGGATGCCAGCGCGACCTGGACGGAGATCGAGGCCGAGATCGAAAACACCGGGACTTACACCTGGATAGTGCCCGATGCGATCTCGACCGACTGCCGGGTGCGCATCAGCGAGGCGGATGACATGATCCCGATTGACCTAAGCGACGGCCTTTTCTCCATCGTCGAGGCGACAACCTCGACGGCAGTCAAGCCGGATACGACTCATCTCATCAAGAGGAGGTCGGTCAAGAAATCTTCGCTTCGGCCGCCCAACCAAGGAGGCTGGAATTGAGAAAAGCCTCCGCCGCCATTCTCGTCTGCCTGATCTTCGCCGCCGTCTTCACCTCAGCCGCTCGAGCTCAAGTGCAGACAGGGACCATTCAGGGGACGGTCGCGGATAAATCGGGCCGCTTCATCGAAGGAGCGATGGTGTACTTGTCTTCTCCGTCCATGCTCGGAATGCGGATCATTGCGACCGGGAAAGCCGGCGGGTTCTTCTTTCCCGCTCTGGCTTCCGGTGTTTACACCATCACGGCGGAGATGCCGGGATTCCAGACTCTCGTCTCCGAACAAATCCTCCTGCGCACGGGGATGTCCTTTTCCCTTCGTCTGGAACTGAATCCCTCGGAGAAAGAGGGGGAGGTCATAACCCAGAGCATCTCAACCGCCCTTGACCTCGTCTCCTCCAAGGCCGCGACTGTCATGGACCAGGCCCTGTTCCGCCACATCCCCCTGGCCAGGGAATTCGCTGCCGTCTTGAGCATCGTCCCCGGAGCCATCTCGGACGGCTATGTCTTCTCGGATGAGGTCTCCATTCTCGGAGCAACGGTGCGGGACAATGCCTATGTCCTGGACGGGGGGCAGCTGAACGATATTTTAAGCCAGGCGCCTCTCACCGACCCCGGGTTCGACCTGATCGAAGAAATCGAGGTCATCTCTGCCGGGCAGCCGGCCGATCAGATTCCATCCGGCGGCGCCTACGTGAATGTGGTCAGCCGGTCCGGCGGCAACTCCCTGGCCGGGGAATTAGGCCTCTATATCATCAACGACGGGTTCAACAAAGACCTCTGGACGCAGTCCCAGATTGAGAACCTGGGCGCAGCCCCGCCGGGAGGGGACAAGAATCTCTTCGAGACTTCCCTTCACCTCGGGGGGGCCTTCTGGCCCGACCGCGCCTGGTTTTTTCTAACCGGCCGGTATCTTAGAAAATCCCAGGAGGGCGTCTTCATCGGTCCCTTCCAGGACATCCAAGGCAGATTCCACGATAACTACGACTGGTCCCGGAAAGCCCTGTCCGGGTTTTTCAAGCTGACCCTGAAGCCCATCGCCCAAGTCAATTTCGCGGCCTGGCTCAGTGCGTCAAACGTCTATCAGGACGTGTCTGAAAGCCCGTCGCCCCGGCTGCCTTTTTTCTCCACCCATATCTTAGACCACGAAAATGCCTACGCCGCTCACGCGGCGGTGAATTACGAGGTCGACCAGAATACTCTGGCCTATGTTCGGGCCAGCTACAGCGAAAGGAAAATCCCCACCCTTCTCCAGGAGGAAGCTCTTGACCTTCCGTGGTTCGATGACTCCGGAGACCTCTATGGCCCGCTGGGCGGCGCCGATTACAATTCCGAAGTCAGGCGGAAACGAGTCCAGGCCGAAGCCTCCATCCGAAGATTCGCGGAGAATGTCCTCGGCCTGACCCACACCTTCGGCGCGGGGGTGGATTTTCACAGTTCCACCTCAAACCTCAGCTGGTGGAGGAGAGACAATCTGCTCTGGTACATGGACAGCCGCAACCCGGGCAGCACTTTCTATCCGGACCGCGGATTGCTGGGTTTCTGGTTTTGCGGCCCCGTTAAGGACTCCTCTTTGCTCTCGGGCCGGACTTACCGTCTGGGATTCCATGTGCTGGATTCCCTGATCGTCGCCGGCCGGCTGGCCTTCAACCTCGGGCTTCGCTTCGACCGTTCCTGGGGCGGATTCCTTCCCGGTTCCAAGGCTGAGTCCGGAAATCCCCTCTCGCTCTTTATCGGGGATGCGTTCTTCAGCCCTTATCTCAAAGCCGCCTATCCCGATGATTTCCCCCAGGGTTTGAACCCATGGGGGGGGATCAGCGCCAGCGAGCAGAAAAATTTCCTTTCCTGGAATGCCCTCTCCCCGAGGATCGGGGCGGCCTTCGATGTCTGGGGAAGCGGGAGCACCGTCCTCAAAGCTTCCTACGCCCGCGCCGCGGCCGAACTCTCCCACCGCGATTTTTTGCCGCTCAACCCGCTCTATCCCCGGAATTTCGCCGTCTACTGGCTGGACGCCAACGGCGACGGCCGGCCTGATGTGGAGGACGAATTCAGTCTCACCAATCTGGATTATCGGTTCCTCTCAGGTTCCTTCAATGAAAACAGGGTGGCGGACGGGATCAAGGCCCCGGTCACGGAGGAAATTTCCCTCGGCCTCGAGCAGGCGCTGTTCAAGGATTTCACCCTCAGTCTCCAGTACATCTCCAGGGTCCAGAAGAACATCCTCGAAGACGTCCTCTATGCCCCGGACACCGGAGAATATTGGTATGCTCCGGGCCAGCCGGGAAGCCAAAAGTACTGGATTCCATTCACCACCACTTTCCCCGGCACCGGCTCCTACCCGAGCAGCACGGTCACGTTATTTGCCAGGTCCCTTGACGCCCCGCCGGTCTTGTTGCAGTTGCGGAACGTCCCGGAGCTGGAGCGGAAATACCGCGCCCTCAAATTCGCCTTCCACAAACGGATGGCCCAGGGCTGGCAGATGGCCGGTTCCCTAGTCCTGAGCAGGAGCGAGGGAAACCTGGGCGGTTTCGCCGCCGAAACCGCCGGCCTGACGGCAGCGGCCGACACCCCGAATTTTTTTATTAACAGGTTCGGGCGGCTGGACACGGACAGGCCCCTGCAGATCAAGCTTATGGGCACGGTGGAACTCCCCTTCCACATCTGGCTCGGCGCCCTGTTCCATTATCAGAGCGGCCGTCCCTGGCAGAGATGGGCGCAGGTTCTCCCCCCGGCCGATTGGTGCGCGGCCAACAGGGCCGAGCGGATTTATTACGCCGTCAACCTCGAAGAGCCGGGGAGCCGCCGGGAAAAGGCCTGGTCGTCCCTCGACCTGAGGCTGGAGAAAACATGGCCCCTGGGAGGTTCGGGCAAGGTAGCGCTCTACGCCGACGCCACGAACTTGCTTGGGTTCACCACCTCGATCGTCGGCTTGAACGACATCGACCGCTGGGAGCCAGCCGCCGAGGGAGCGGGACAGCCCGGCAAAACGGTTCTATTGCCTGATTACCAGCTCACCAACGCCCTCATCGGCAAAAGGGTCCTCCGTTTCGGACTGAGGCTGAGTTTCTAAACTGCTTTCCCGGCGACGGTCACTTTTTGAACACCAGGTGGCGAAGCGGGTCGGTGTCGATGACAAAGCCGTTCACCTCCCCGCCCCCGCTCAGCAGGAATGAGACGAGCTGAAAACCGGGTCTGTCGCCCACAAATGTCCTCCGGTTTTCCGGGGACAAAACAACGTCCCTCATCCTCAGGCTGGTGAGGACAAGGCGGCCGTCC
This sequence comes from uncultured Eubacteriales bacterium, assembly GCA_964651495.1. Lineage (GTDB taxonomy): Bacteria > Acidobacteriota > Aminicenantia > Aminicenantales > UBA8522 > CAZNVB01. The sequence continues at coordinate 24,306 of CAZYWP010000006.1, forward strand.
CGGACGGCGATTTCATACCGCGTATCCAGTTCGCCGCAGGCGTATATCCCCTCGTAGGGTTTCAACTGGTCTGGGGTGAGCTTTTCCCTTTCGATTTTAGGGGCGATGATTTCTCCCGCCCCGGCGGCGTAGGACAGCCGGCTCACTTTTCCGTCCGGCCCCCTGGAGAACGTCAGGACGAGGGGAATGTTCGGGTCTTCGAAGGAAAATTTCCCTTCCCCTGCAGGAACCAGCCGGAATGCTTGGCCTCCGGCCTGGAAAAGCAGGGTCCCTTTCTCTTGAGCGATGGTGAGGTAGGTTCTTCCCCCGGCCCTGTATTCGCCTTCGTATTGAGCCAGGGCCTCGGGATTCAGCTCGGCGGCCCGCTTTTTCTCGGGGCGCGGCTCAGGCTTCTTCGGCTTCTCGAGCAGGGGCTCAAGACAGACTGAGGCGACGCTGACGGCATACGAACTGGGTTCGTATACCCCATAGTCCCAATTGGAGAAAATCACCACCCCGAAGGAGGCGTCCGGAAAATACTGGAAAGCCGAGCGGAATCCCGCCCAGCTGCCGTTTTTCTGGACCCGTTTGAGCCCCCGGTACGAATCCACCACCAACCCGTAGGAATGGCCGGCCTCTGCGCCGTCGGACAGCTTGCCTGAGATCAGCATCTTTTCCCTCACTTTGGCCGAGCCGATTTTCGGAGCCTCGAGGTTGACCATCCACTTGATGAAGTCGTCGAGGGTGGTAAAAAGCGACAGGGCCCCGACGGCGCTCAGGTTGTCTGCCCCCTTAAGATAGCCGTCCCGCGAATGGTAGTTGATCGAGTAGGCGCGGTCTTCGACGACTTCCCGGAGGTTATCGTGAAAATGTGTCCGGGTCATGCCCAGGGTCTTGAAAATATTATCCCAGGTCCATTCCCGGAACGACCGTCCGGTGACCCGCCGCACAAGTTCTGAGAGCAGGACGTAATCGGTCCGCGAATAGGAATATTTCGACCCGGGTTCGATGAGCAATCTGCTCTGGCGCTGGGCGACCTTGAGAATCTGGTCGAGGGTGATGACATCCCCCTCGTTCCAACCGGCCGGAGGCAGCAGGTCAAGCCAGTCGATGAGCCCGCTGGTGTGATAGATGAGATGATCGACAATGAGGCCATCTGCGCAGGACGGCAGCTCAGGAATATACTTTTTCACCCGGTCGGCGGCGGACAACTTGCCCTGGTCCTCAAGCATGGCCAGGGCCATGCCGGTGACGGCTTCGGCCAGCTGGCCGACATCATAGACGGTCCGGGGAGTGTTCGCCACCTGGTATTCCACGTTGGCCAGGCCGAAACACTTTTTGAAAACGACCTCCCCTTTCTCTACAACGGCCACCACCCCGCCGGGACGGTCCGGCCTCTCCCATTCCTGAAAAACGGGCTTGAGTTTAGTCTCATAGGTTGAGGTTTTTGTTTGTGGGGCCGGGTCCTGGGCGGAACCCGCCGCCAGAATGACGCCGACTGCCGCGACTATCAACAGGCTCTTTGTTTTCACTTTCGACCTCCTCCGCTAAAACTGATTATAGAGATTTTATTGAACACCATCAAATTCAGCACTAAATTCGACCTAAGCGAGGGCTTGGAGGAGAGGAAGCCCGTCGAAGACTGAGCGGGCACGGATTCTCTCCGCAGGAGAGAAGAGCGAAGGATGAGTTCGGAGCGGATTTGGCTCGCCGGGACAAATCCGCGTGCTGACGACCTCCAAGCCTGAGCTATTTTGACTTTTCCGCCGCTGTTTGTTATTCCTAGAAAAGCATGAAGGCATTCACAACGAGAATCCCGGCGGCGCGGTTGAAGCCGTTCGGGCTCATTATTTTTATTATCCTCATGGCGATCACCGCGGAGTCGACCATGGCATCGTCCCTCGAGCAATTGTTTTCCGTCCTCCCGGCCGAGCTCGGCGGCTGGAAAAAAGCCGAACCACCCGAGATGTACACGAAGAGCAACCTGTATGACTACATCGACGGCGGCGCGGAGCTCTACATTTCCTACAATTTTCAAGGTCTCCTGGCGGTCCGGTACAAAGGCCCGGGTGAGGAGGAGATCGTCATCGACATCTTCGACATGGGAAACTCCTACAATGCCTTCGGCATTTTCTCCCATGGCCGCGAGAGCGAGGATCGCCTCGTCGGTCAGGGGTCGGAGTATAATTCCGGTCTGCTGACTTTCTGGAAGGACAGGTACTATGTGTCCATCATGGCCTATCCGGAGACGGAGCAGAAAAAGCAGACCGTCCTCGACCTCGGCTGCCGGCTGGCCGAAGCCGTCCCGGCCGAGGGGGGCCTGCCTCCGGTCCTGGCGCTTCTCCCCCAGGCCAATCTCATCCCGGAGAGCGTCCGCTACTTCCACCATTACATCTGGCTGAACAGCCACTTTTTCATCTCCAACGAGAACGTCCTGGGGATCGACGACCAGACTCAGGCCGTCCTGGCCAAATACCGGGAGGGTGAAGCGGTTTTTTATCTGCTGATCGCCATGTATCCGGACGGCTCAAAGGCCGGGAAGGCTCAGGAGAGCTTTCTCTGCCAATATCTGCCCGGCGCCAGGGAGGAGATGGCCGAGACGGCCGCCGGAAAGTGGACCGGCTGCCGCCTCCAGGACAATGTCCTGAGCATCGTATTCCACGCGCCGTCCAGAGACATCCTGACCTCTTATCTCCGGATGGTCAAGGCCGGGCCGCCGGCGAAATGATTATCATTCTTATAAAACCGATCGAACATATAAAAATAATAAGAGAGTGAAGGAAGGAGGCTCGATGAAAAAGCCGAACCCGATCAGCCGAAGGGATTTCCTCAAACGGTCGTCCCTGGCCGCTGTCGGCGGCGCCGTGTTCCTGAGGAAACCGGACCGGGCCGCCGCTGATGCGCCCGGCTCAACCGGAGCGCCCCAAGCAGTCAGCAAAGCAAAAGTCATCCTGGTGCGGAATAAAGACGTCCTCGACGAGACCGGCCGCCCGAAAACCGAAGTCGTCTCGGAGATGCTAAATGCAGCCCTCAGGGAGCTGACCGGCAAGGCGGACCCCGCTGCGGCCTGGCAGACTTTTCTTAAGCCGGACGACATCGTCGGCATCAAGAGCAACGTCATCAACTATCTCCCCACGACCACCCAGGTGGAGGCCGCCCTGAAAAAAGGCGTCATGGCGGCCGGGGTCCAGGAATCGAGTATCGGCATCGATGACCGGGGTGTCCTGCGGAACACCATATTCCAGAAAGCCACCGCCCTGATCAACGCCCGGCCGATGAGGTCCCACCACTGGTCCGGAGTCGGCTCCCTGATCAAGAATTACATCATGTTCGTCCCCGATCCCTCCAATTATCACGACGACTCGTGCGCCCGGCTGGGCACAATTTGGGAGAACCCGCTGGTCAAGGGCAAGACCCGGCTGAACGTCCTGGTGATGCTCACGCCCCAGTTTCACGGCGTGGGCCCCCATAACTTCAACCCCAAGTACGTCTGGCCCTACTACGGGCTGATGGTTGGGTTCGACCCGGTGGCCGTAGATACCATTGGCCTGAGCATTATCCAGGCCAAACGGCGGGATTTCTTCGCCGAGGACAGGCCCCTCAGCCCCCCGGCAAAACACATATTATTGGCCGATACCCAGTACCACCTGGGGACCGCCGACCCAAGCAAGATCGAGCTGGTGAAAATCGGCTACGACCAGGACATTTTGATCTAGGCAACTTTTTTCATCACGGGCCGGTTTTAACTGGCAAGAAGGAGAAGAATGTCGAAAAGAATGAGATATCTGGCTTTCGCTACTGCCTTCCTTTTAATAGCCGGCCTATACGCCTTTCCTCAGAAAACAGAAACGGTCGACGGCGTGAGGGTCGTGCACAACGGAAAGACTGGCGCCTGGGGGAAAGAGCCCAAAGTCCGGCTCGAGCTTGTCCGGACGATCGGCGAACTCGAGGCCGAGAATGAGAACGTCGCTTTCTACATGCCCAACGATGTCGCCTTGGACAAGGCGGGGAACGTCTATGTCCTCGACTCGGGGAACCATCGCATCCAGAAATTCGGCCCGGACGGCAAGTTCCTGGCGACCATCGGCCGCAAGGGCCAGGGGCCGGGAGAGCTCTATTTCCCCCAGTCCATCGATCTCGACGAGGCCGGGAATATCTACCTCTCTGACCCCAACAACAAGAGGATCCAGGTCCTCGGTCCGGACGGGAAAGAACTTAAGACCGTGTCACTGATCAAGGACACTCCCGGAAACGTCCGCCGCACGGCCTCGGGTCAGATAGTGACGGCGCAGGGCCAGTCATTCATCATGTTCTCCCCCGACGAAGAGGAGCCCAAAGAGCTCCCGAAACTCATCAAGGTCCTCGATACTGAAGGAAATATCAAAAAGGAGTTCGGCGAGGCCTCCGACTTCGGGAGTCTGCTGGTCAACCGGATGGGGAACCAGGTCCAGTTCGCGCTCGACGGGAAGGACAATGTCTATCTCGCCTTCACCTATCAAAACAGGGTCGAAAAATACGGCTCCGACGGAACGCTGACCTGGCGGTCCGACCGGGAGCTCGACTACAGCACCGCGCCTCCCGAAGACAAGGGCAAAACGGATAGAAAGGGCGGCCGCGTCAGCATTCAGATGCCCCGGATGAACACCTGTTCCGTCGGCCTGGCCGTCGACGGCCGGAGCCGGGTCTGGGTGGCCGCCCTCAAGCGGCAACTCAAGGAGGAGGAGCGCGTCGGCATGTCGGTCGGGATGACCATGTCGAACGGACAGCGGAGCATGAGCATGAAGCCGGACGGAAACGTGGAGCTCCGCAAGACTGATGCCTACAGGCTGGAGGTTTATGACCCGGACGGCGGCCTTCTGGGCTCTGTTCCCCTCGACCATTTCGTCGACGGCATCCGGATAACAAAGGACCGCCTGTTCCTCCTCGACCGGATGCGCGGCGCTCAGATTTTCGAATACAGGATCGTCGAGAAGCCATAGCCGGAAAAACCGGCGTCCTGACAATTGACCTCCTCTCCGCATTCTGATAGAAAAACAACATCACAGTTTTGATTTGATCGTCAGGAGGTTTGTCGATGAAACAGCGTTATTGGGTCTCTTGCGTTATCGGAATCATCCTTTTTCTCGGGTTCTCCGTCGCGGCGATGATGTCTCAACAGGGACAGCCGCCCGCCAAGAAGCCGGCGGCAGAACAGCCGGCCCAGACAAGCCCGCCTTCCCCTCCTCCCCCCGAAAAATCCCTCACCGTCACTCACCACACCATCGCCGTTAGCGGCCACCCCATCCCTTACAGTGCCACCGTGGGCACCCTGACCGTCAACACGCCCGATGAGCAGCCCGGGGCGCGCGTCTTCTTCATGGCCTACACTCAGGACGGAATCAAGGACTTTTCGACCCGCCCCCTGACCTTCGTCTTCAACGGCGGGCCCGGCTCGTCCTCGGTCTGGCTGCACATGGGAGGCTGGGGCCCGCGCCGCGTCCTGATGACCGACGACGGGCTATCGGTCAAGCCGCCGTTCGGCCTCACCGACAACGAGAACTCGCTCCTCGATGTGACCGACCTGGTTTTCATCGATCCCGTCTCCACGGGCTACAGCCGTCCCCTCCCGGGCGAGGCGAAGACGCAGTTCCACGGTGTCGCCGAAGACATCGCCTCTGTCGGCGAGTTCATCCGGCTGTACATCACCCGGTTCGAACGCTGGGCCTCGCCCAAGTTCATCCTGGGGGAAAGCTACGGCACGACGCGGGCGGCGGGGCTGGCCGGGTTCCTCCAGGGACGCACCCACGGGATGTATCTCAACGGCATCGTGCTCGTCTCGTCGGTGCTCGATTTCCAGACCATCCGGTTTGCCCCGGGGAACAACCTGACCTATATCCTGTTTCTGCCCCATTACACGGCCACGGCCTGGTATCACAAGAAGCTGCCGGCGGCGCTCCAGCAGAAGGCGTTGAAGGATGTTTTGCAGGAGGCCGAAGATTTCGCGACCAACGAATATTCGACGGCGCTCTTCAAGGGGAACCGGATGGCGAAAGAGGAAACCGAGAAAATCGCGGCCAAGCTGGCCGCTTACACCGGGCTCAGCCTTGAATATATCAAGCAGACGAACCTGCGCGTCCGCCACGACCGGTTCGTCAAGGAGCTTCTGCGGACGGATTTTCAGACGGTGGGACGCCTGGACAGCCGGTTCCGGGGGCGTGATGCCGATGCGGCCGGCGAAACCTACGAGTTCGACCCGGCGAGCGCCGCCATCCAGGGCGCCTTTTCTACTATGTTCAACCATTACGTCCGGACGGAGCTGGGATTTAAAGAAGACCTGCCCTACGCCATTTACGGGAACGTCTTTCCCTGGAATTTCCTGTCGAGCCCGGAAGAGGCGGGGCCGATGATGATGCCCAGCCCGGCGGCCATGCGGGGGTTCGGCGCCTTGAACCTCAACGTCGCCGAGACGCTGCGCCGGGCGATGAGCGAAAACCCGTTCCTCCAGGTGTTCTGCGCCAACGGCTACTACGACGGTGCTACTCCCTACTTCGGGACGGAATACACGTTCAGCCAGATCGGTCTCAACGGCGAGTTTGCGGGCCGGGTGCACATGGGCTATTACGAGGCTGGCCACATGATGTACATCCACAAGCCGTCGCACTCGAAGCTCAAGGCCGACCTGGCGGAGTTTATCAAGACTGCGTCAGGGAAGTAGCCGCTGAGCCAAGGGATAGAAAATTCTTTTTCCGCTTCGGAGTCGATTGTTGTTCGGGCGATTCCCGGTCGGACTGGAGAAATGAACTATGCCAGAATTCAGACAAAATATGCTGACCAATGAATGGGTGATTATCGCGACAGAACGCGCCAAACGGCCGGAAGATTTTCAGAAAATGGAGCCGGGAAAACCGCCGTTGCCTGAGTTCAGTGCCCGCTGTCCATTTTGTCCCGGCAATGAAGCGCAAACGCCGCCGGCCACCTACACGATTGAAAGAAATGGGAAATGGCAGGTCCGAGCTGTCCCCAATAAATTTGCTGCTCTTCAGAAGGATATTCCTTTTCAGCCGAAACGACTCGGCCGTTTTTTGAAAGCAACGGGCTATGGTATAGCAGAAGTCATTATTGAAGCTCCGCTGCATAATTTAACGTTGGCCACAATGGATGACGAGTCAGTCGAAGATGTTGTCAAGGCCTATAAACTGCGCTATCTGAGTGTCGCTAAAGAAAAGCAGATTTGTTTCATCAATCTTTTCCGGAATCATGGCCTTCGCGCCGGGACGTCATTAGAACATCCGCATTCCCAATTGATTGCCACCCCGGTCATTCCGCCGCATGTTCGGAATCCGATCGAGCAGGCAGTCCGATATTACGATACGCACGGCCGCTGCATTTATTGCGAAATGCTCGCTGAAGAAATGCGACGGAAGGAACGGGTGATCGCCGAAACGGACTATTTTATCGCCTATGCCCCCTATGCCTCCCGGACACCGTTTGAGGTCCGCATCATGCCGAAAAAGCATCAGCCGTCGTTCGCGGATATCGGAGGCACGGAAACCTCTGACTTCGCCGGGTTTTTAAAACAAAATTTGGCCAGGATCTACAAAGGATTAAACAATCCCGATTATAATTTTATCATTCGGTCGGCGCCGGTGGGGGACGAAAGGGCGAAATATTTCCACTGGTACATGCTGATTATCCCCAAATTAACCACTCCCGCCGGGTTTGAAATGGGGACGGGTATCTATATCAATGTCACTTATCCGGAACAATGCGCGGAGTTTCTCAAAAACATAAACATCTGATTGTGCTCCTGGCAATGTCAGCGGGGTCTAGCCACGAAAACTCATCAGGCCAAAAAAAGCGATGCTAATTGAATTGAAAAGAATTGATTGAGGAAAAAGGCAAGCACAGCGAAAAAACGACGGTCAGGAATTTTTGCGCAGATAGACGATGGCCTGCATGGCTGCCGTTGCTCCCTCTCCGGCAGCGGTGACAACTTGCATCCCCCCGCAGGCGATATCGCCCGCGGCGAACACGCCTTCGATGTTCGTCTTCTGGGAGCGGTCGACGGCCAGGCACTGCCCGTGCTGCATGTTCAGGCCCGCCTTGAGAAATAAGGGTGAGGTGAGGCTCTCCCGGAAGATAAAACAGCCTGAAACCGGAAGGTCATCTTCACGCCCTTCCACGGCAATTCTGATTTTCTCGACGCCCTTATCGCCGCTGATCTCCTTGACCGCGGCCTCCCAGTGGATGGCGATGTCCTTGCGGGTGATTTCTTCGACCAGCTCGGGCGAACCGACGGATTCTTTGGCCCCGCCGGGAACCCAGTGCACCCGGCAGCCGATCTGGTGCAGGGCGAGCACATCCTCAAGGGCCTCCTCTGAGCGGCCGACGACCGCCACCTCCTGTCCGCGATAGAGAGGGCCGTCGCAGGTGGCGCAATAGCTCACTCCCATCCCCAGCAATCTCTCCTCACCCGGAATCATCTTCTCTTTCCGGACGGGCTTTCCCGTGGCCAGGATTACGGCCTTGGCCTCGATGAGCGATTCCCGCGTGACGACGTACCTGACCTCGGAGCTAAAGTTGAAATCGATGGCGTCTTCCGAGATGATCTCGACCCCGAAATCAGCGGCCTGATTCCTGAATTTTTCCAGCAGCTCGCGGCTGTTGATCGACCGAAAACCCGGATAGTTTTCAATTTCGTAACCTATGGAAAGGCGCGACGCGCCCCGCCCCTCCAGGATGATTGTCTTTCTCCCCGCCCGGGAGGCGTAGATACCGGCGGCGTAGCCGGCCGGACCGCCGCCCACGATCAGGATTTCTGTCTGCCTGCTCTTGACTGTCGCATCAGCGCTGGCCATATGTCACCTCGACCCGAATTGTACCGCATCCGGGGCCGGGTCTCAACAGTTCACATGTCTTCGCTTGAATGATTAGATCTGAATTGTTAAATGTTGAGACCTGACCCCGGCGGCGAGATGGAGAGAGTGCGGAAGGGGCCATTAGGCCCTCCGCACTCTCTCTAAGAAGGAGTCATAAAGCGGTCTGATCAAACCAGACCCTGCTCCATCATCGCCCGGGCCACTTTGAGGAACCCGCCGATGTTGGCGCCGTTGACATAGTTCCCGGGAGTCCCATAGGCTGAAGCGGCCTCGACGCAGGTTTTGTGAATGCTCTTCATGATCCCATGAAGCCGGCTGTCCACTTCTTCCCTGCTCCAAGTCAACCGCATGCTGTTCTGGCACATCTCCAATCCCGAGGTGGCAACGCCGCCGGCGTTTGCCGCCTTGCCAGGACCAAAGAGGATCCTAGCATCGACAAAGATGTCCACGCCCTCGGCCGTGGTGGGCATGTTGGCTCCCTCGGCCACGACATAGACGCTGTTTTTGAGCAGGTTCTTGGCGTCCTTAGCGTTGATCTCATTCTGCGTCGCGCTGGGGAAGGCGCAGTCAGCCTTGAGGTCCCAGAGCGGGTTGTAGTCCAGGTCCGGCGTCAGCGGCGTGTAGGTCACCCCTTTATACTTATCCGCATACTCCTTGATCCGGCCCCGCCGCACATTCTTGAGGTCCATGATAAAGTCCAGTTTTGCGGCGCTGATCCCTGCCGGGTCATAGATAATGCCGTTCGAATCCGAGAGCGTGACCACCTTGCCGCCGAGCTGGTTGATCTTCTCGACCGTATACTGGGCGACGTTGCCGCTTCCCGAGACCAGGCAGGTTTTTCCCTCGAAGGTCTGCTTCCTCGTGGCCAGCATTTCCGCGGCAAAATACACCGCTCCATACCCCGTGGCTTCCGGACGGATCAGCGATCCGCCCCAGTCGAGCCCTTTCCCCGTCAGGACGCCGGTGACCTCGTTTCTCAGCTTTCTGTACTGGCCGTAAAGAAACCCGATTTCGCGCCCGCCCACGCCGATATCGCCGGCCGGGACATCGGTGTCCGGACCGATGTGCCGGAAGAGCTCGCTCATGAAGCTCTGACAGAGGCGCATGACTTCGTTGTCGCTCTTTCCCTTGGGATCGAAATCGCACCCGCCTTTTCCACCGCCCATGGGCAGCGTCGTGAGGGCGTTCTTTAACACCTGCTCGAAGGCCAGGAACTTCAGGATGCCCAGGTTGACGGTGGGATGAAAGCGCAGGCCGCCCTTGTAGGGGCCGATGGCGCTGTTCATCTGGATCCGGTAGCCGCGATTGACCTGGACTTCGCCCGCATCATCCATCCAGGTGACGCGGAACATCAGGACTCTCTCCGGCTCGGCGATCCGCTCCAGGATTTTGGCCTTACGGTATTCCGGGTGACGCTCCAGGACCAGCGAGATCGAATTGACGACCTCATGGACGGCCTGATGGAATTCCGGTTGAGCGGGGTTTTTGGCCGCGATCTCAGCCATAAAATCCTTGACATAATTGCTCATGAAGACTCCTTTGTTATGAAATTATGGGAGACAAGATTTTATAAATCTCCACCTCGTCATCTACCACGAGAATGTTAGCGGTTTATTTGGATTCCGTTGGGATTTCAATAAAAAAAAATCCCATCGTGTCCGGGGGAGGGAGGCTTCCTTGACTTTTAAAAAGGCAAGCCTTATTTTCTAAGAAGATTGAAGAGAGGACAGGCCTTATGACCACAACAACCTACAATTCTTTCGTCACCGCTCAATTCCAGTTTGACCGGGCAGCTTACTGGCTCGGTCTGGACCTGGCGGCGCGCGACCTGCTGCGTTCGCCGATGAAAGAGCATCAATTCCTGATTCCCCTGCGCCTGGACGACGGGACGGTCAAGGTTTTCCGGGGATTCCGCGTTGTCCATAACGACGCCCGCGGGCCAGCTAAGGGCGGCATCCGCTTCCATCCCCAGGAGACGATCGATACCATCCGCGCCCTGGCGATGTGGATGACCTGGAAGTGCGCCCTGATGGATATCCCTCTCGGCGGCAGCAGCGGGGGCATCGCCTGTGATCCCCATTACCTGAGCCTTCCCGAGCAGGAGCGGCTTTGCCGCGGCTGGGTCAGACAACTTGCCCGTGAGCTCGGCCCTCAGGTGGACGTCCCGGCTCCCGACATCATGACCAGCTCCCAGCACATGCTCTGGATGCGGGACGAATACGAGGCTATCCGCGGGGAGAAAACCCCGGGATTTATTACCGGCAAGCCGGTGGGAATGGGGGGGTCGCTCGGCCGGACAGAGGCGTCCGGGTTCGGACTTGTCTTCGCCCTGCGCGAGGCGCTGAAAGAACTCAACATCCCGGCCGACGGCACGACCGCTAGCGTCCAGGGGTTCGGAAACGTCGGCCAGCATGCCGTCCGGCTGCTGGAACAGGTCGGGAGCAGGGTCATCTGTGTCTCCTGCTGGGATCAAAAAGATTCCGTTTCCTATGCCTATAAAAAAGAAGCCGGCATCGATTTCGCCGTCCTGGCCGGCATCACAGACCGCTTCGGCGGGATAGATAAGGACAAGGCGCTAAAGATGGGCTACGAGGTCCTATCCGGAGAAGCCTGGCTCGCCCAGGACGTCGACATCTTGATCCCGGCGGCCGTCGAGAATCAGATCACGGAGGAAAATGTCGGCGCGATCCGGCCGCGCGTCAGGATCCTCGCCGAGGGGGCCAACGGTCCCACCACCGTCGAGGCCGACAAGGTTCTGGCCGAGAGGGGGATCCTGGTTATTCCCGATATTCTGGCCAATGCCGGAGGCGTGATCTGCAGCTACTTCGAGCAGGTCCAAAGCAACATGAATTATTACTGGGAAAAAGACGAAGTCCTCGGCAAGCTGGACGTGAAGATGACTTCCGCCTTCCATGCCGTGCTCGAGTTCGCCCGGAAAAAGGAATTGTCGATAAGGGATGCGGCGTTCGCCATGGCCGTCGCCCGCGTGGTTCAGGCTTGCCAAGACCGCGGTTGGGTTTGATCTTGCCTCAGCCACCATCCATCGCTCCCTTCGACCGCCGCTTCTTCACCGGACAGGAGAAGCTCACGGCCATCGGCCGGGGCGCCCTGGGAGGCAAAGCCCACGGCCTGGCCCTAATGAGGGATATTCTCGAGAGCCGTCTGGCGCCCTCGTATCGCCCTGATATCGAGATCGTTGTCCCGACCCTGACCGTGATCACCACGGAATTCTTCGACCTGTTCATGAAGCAGAACGACCTCCGTGAAGTGGCCCACTCCGGCCTGCGGGACGACCTCATCGCCGGCGCCTTCCAGAAGGCTGACCTTCCGGCCCAGCTCGTCGGCGACCTCCGGGCCCTGATCGCCCAGGTCCAAACGCCGCTGGCCGTTCGTTCCTCCAGCTTGCTCGAAGACGCCATCTTCGAGCCCTTCGCCAGCGTCTATGCCACCAAAATGATCCCCAACAACCAGATGTCCCCAGACGCCCGGTTCCTCAAGCTGGTCGAGGCGGTGAAGTTCGTCTATGCCTCGACTTTTTTTAAGGACGCGAAAAACTATATCCAGGCCACCAGGCATGCGACGACGGACGAGAAGATGGCCGTCATCATCCAGGAGGTCGTGGGCCTCCGGCACGGAGAGCGTTTTTATCCCCACCTTTCCGGTGTCGCCCGCTCCTACAATTTTTATCCCCTCGGTAACGCCAGGCCGGCCGATGGAGTCATTGACCTGGCGCTCGGCCTGGGCAAGACCATCGTGGATGACGGCGTGGCCTGGTCCTATTCGCCCGCGTATCCCAAGGCCAATCCTCCCTACAACTCGCTGGATGACCTCCTGAGCCAGACCCAGTCTGAATTCTGGGCGGTCAACATGGGGTGGCCCCTCGAATTTAATCCCATCAAAGAAACCGAGTACATGATGAGGTTCAGCCTGGCGGAGGCCGAGAAAGACGGTGCCCTCCAATTCCTCGCCTCCACTTACCGGGCCCAAGATGACAAAATCGTCTACGGAATCGCAGAAAAGGGTCCTCGGGTCATCGATTTCGCGCCGATTCTGAAATTCGACCTCATCCCGCTCAACAGGATGCTCCGGGCGCTGCTGAAACTCTGCGAAGAGACGCTGGAGAGGATGGTGGAGGTCGAATTCGCCCTGACGCTCGACGAGCGCCGGGGAGCGCCGGCCCGCTTCGGGTTTCTTCAGGTCAGGCCGATGGTGGTTGCGGAAGCGGAAGTCCATATCGCGGCCGACGAAATGACGGGAGCGAACGTCCTCGTCGCCTCGGAAGCGGCACTCGGCAACGGACTGCTGGAAAACATCCGGGACATCGTCTATATCAAGCCGGATAAATTCAGCGTTCATCATTCGGAGGCCATCGCCTCCGAGCTGGAGATTCTCAATCACAGGCTGGTGTCTTCGGGCAGCCCCTACCTTCTGATCGGGTTCGGCCGCTGGGGGACATCGGACCCGCAGGCCGGGATTCCCGTCAATTTCGGCCAGATCTGCGGAGCCCGGGTGATCGTAGAATCGGCGCTCCCGGAAACAAGTTCCATGCTCAGCCAGGGCTCGCATTTCTTCCACAACATCACCAGCTTCAAGGTCTTTTATTTATCGGTGAGCCAGTGGGACAGGTACAAAATCGACTGGGAATGGTTGAAAGCCCAGGAAGTCGACCGGGAAACAGAATTCGCCCGACACGTTAGGCTGACATCCCCGCTCGAGATCAAGGTCGACGGGATGACCGGCCGGGGAGTGATCCGCCATGGCTGAACGGCCAAAAAATATCGACACTCTGATCTGGTTCCTGTCCGAGCGGGCCAAGGAGCTCAACTGCCTCTACAAGATCGAGGAGCTCCTGAACAAGCCGGACACGCACCTGTCCGATATCTGCCGGGGAGTCATCGAGGCCGTCCCGCCGGGATGGCAATACCCCGATATCTGCGTCGCTCGGATCACCCTCGAGGGTCAAACCTGCCAATCTTCGAATTTCAAGGAGACCCCCTGGGTCCAGTTCGCCGACATCAAAGTCCAGGATAAAAAGGTCGGGAGGCTCAGTGTCTATTACACAGCCGAGATGCCGCATGCCGATGACGGACCTTTCTTGAAAGAGGAGACAAAGCTCCTCGGCACGATCGTCGAGAGGCTCGGTCACTATATTCTCTACTCCCGGATGAAGCAGGCCCATCATGAATACCAAGAGGCCCGGCAGGACCTCTCCGCCCACCGGACCGAAGAGTGGCGCGTGGGCTTGAATTTCCTGCGCCAGACCAACAGGAACCTCTTCCTGAACATCTCCCGCCGCATGCTCAACTTTCTCAGCTGGAGCGGCGTCCAGGAAGCCGAAAAAATCCTCCAGAGATCGCTGGCCGGGCAAAAAGGCAGGCCGGAAAGCACCGTCGAAGACGACAACCGACCTTACCAAGTGGCCCTCCCCGACTTCAGCGAAAAGCTCAGCGACGAAACGTTCCGGCTGGCCGCCCGGCATCTGACCAACGACCAAATCCTTTCCAGCATCCAGAAATGGATCCAGGAGGACCGGCTGAGCTTCCTCGTCCAGGTGACCAACCGCAACCTCTCCCTGGCCCAGGTCGTCGACGCCGTCCGGCGCTACCATCACGTCGACGCAGAAGGGATCGAGCTCCCGCCGGCCGGCAAGCGCGGTGTCCTCGTTTCCCTGATCCGGCGTCTTCTGTCCGACCAGCCGGAGTTTATCAACACGGCCGTCGAGCACCTCGATATCGATGACTTCTACGAGATCCTGGACCACATCGTCTTTTCTCCGGAAAGCCAGGGGAAGCTGGGCGGGAAGAGCACGGGGCTCTTCCTGGCCCGTCATATCCTCCAGACATCGTCCGCATCCCTGAGTCACTTCGGCGAGATTAAGGTGCCCAAGACCTGGTACATCACCTCGGACGGGCTCTTGAGCTTTCTCTCCTACAACAACCTCAACGAGGTGGTCGAGCAGAAATATAAAGACATCAACCAGGTTCGGCTGGAATACCCGCACATCGTCCAGACGTTCAAGAACTCCCGTTTTCCCACCGACATCATCCAGGGGCTGTCCATGGTCCTGGACGATTTCAAGGACCAGCCGATTATCGTCCGCAGCTCGAGTCTGCTCGAAGACCGAACGGAGGCGTCTTTCTCGGGAAAATACAGGAGCCTCTTCCTGGCAAACCAGGGCGGCAAGCAGGAGCGCCTGGAGGCGCTGAAGCAGGCCATCGCCGAAGTTTACGCCTCGACCTACGGGCCCGACCCGATTGGCTACCGTGCGGAAAGGGGGCTGCTCGATTTCGCCGAGGAAATGGGCATCATGATCCAGGAGGTGGTGGGGACCCGGGTCGGGGATTACTACCTGCCTTCGTTCGCGGGCGTGGCTTTCAGCCGGAACGAGTTCCGCTGGTCGCCCCGCATCCGGCGCGAAGACGGCCTGCTGCGGCTGGTCCTCGGTCTTGGAACCAGGGCGGTAGACCGGACGAGCGACGATTATCCGGTGCTCATGGCCCCGGGACAGGTCGGCCTGCGGGTCAACGTCACCGCCGAGGAGGTCGTCCGCTACGCCCCGAAAAAGGTGGATGTCATCAACCTGAAAACGAACCGCTTTGAGACGATCGACGTCCGGGAGCTGCTCAGACAGTGTGGCGAAGGAATCCCGGCCATCGATAAGATTGTCTCGTTCTATGACGGCCAGGCCCTCCGCCAGCCGCTCGGCAAAGCCGTCGATTTCGAGAAGGATGATCTGGTCGTAACCTTTGATGGGTTGATCAAAAATACCTCTTTTATCGCTCAGCTCCGCCAGGTGATGCGAGTCCTGGAGGAAAAACTCAAGTCCCCTGTAGACATCGAGTTCGCCTCGGACGGCAGGCATTTTTTCCTCCTCCAGTGCCGGCCGCAAAGTCACACGGAAGGCGGGGGGCCGGCCCACATCCCCAAAGATCTTCCCAAAGAAAGAGTCGTTTTCCTGGCCAACCGCTATATCTCCAACGGGAGCGTGCCGGACATCAGCCACATCGTTTACGTCGACCCAGAAAGTTACGACACCCTGTCCAGTCAGGCGTCTTTTCTGGCCATCGGGCGTGCCGTCGGCAGGCTGAACAAGCTCCTCCCCCGGCGGCGTTTCATCCTGATGGGTCCGGGACGATGGGGAAGCCGGGGAGACCTCAAGCTCGGCGTAAAGGTGTCCTATTCGGACATTTCAAACACGGCTGTGCTCGTCGAAATCGCCCGCCAGAAAGGGAGCTTTCTTCCCGACCTCTCTTTCGGCACGCACTTTTTCCAGGACCTGGTCGAGGCCGAAATCCGCTACCTGCCCCTCTATCCAGACGAAAAGGGCGCCGTCTTCCAGGAAAAATTCTTCCGGGAAGCGCCCAATATTTTGCCCCGCCTTCTGCCGGAGTTCGCCGACCTCGCGGACACAGTCAAGGTGATCGATGTCTCCGAGGCCAGCGGGGGGATGGCCCTCCGCGTCCTGATGAACGCCGAGGCTGATGAGGCCGTGGGAATTCTGGTCGACCCAAAGGTGGAACCTCCGTCTCCCCTGACGCCGAGGGAAGCGGAAGCGAAAAGGACGGAGAATCATTGGGCCTGGCGGCTGGAGATGGCGGAGCACGTCTCTTCCCACCTCGAGCCGGAGCGGTTCGGGGTCAAAGCCATGTATGTGATCGGAAGCGTCAAGAACGCCACCGCCGGCCCGCAGAGCGATATCGACCTCCTGGTTCATTTTCAGGGATCAAAAAAGCAGAGGCAAGAGTTGATGCTCTGGCTGGAGGGCTGGAGCAAATGCCTGGACGAGATAAACTTTCACAAAACCGGCTACAGGAGCGGAGGGCTCCTCGACGCCCACATCGTCACCGACGAGGATATCGCCAACAAGACAAGTTACGCCATAAAAATCGGCGCCGTCACGGATGCCGCCCGGCCGCTGCGGCTTAAAGAATGAGCTGGCGGCTGGCCGAATCCAGGTCCCCGGGGTCAAAACGGACCAGGGCGAGCTCCGGCCCGTCGTGAGCGGCCGAAAAGCAGTGCGTCCGGCCGAGGCGGTCGCGCCAGGAATGCGACAGCCTGGCCGACTCATGGATATGCCCGTGGAGAGTCAGGAGCGGCTGCCGGGCCTGGATGAAGCGCCGGATGGCGATGCTGCCGAGGTGGCGGTCCAGGGGGACATGATCGATCATCCGGCCGCCCTGGGCCGACCAGTCGAGGCTGGTCTGGTAGGGGGGTGAATGGAAGAGGAAGATGGTTTCCGTCAGGTCGGCATTTTTGGTCAATTTCTCCAGGTCGTCCTTAATCGTAGAATACTCTTTTTCCTGCTCGGAGACGGGAACGGAACGAAATCCCTCCTCCGGTGATACGGCGCCCGGGTCGACGAAGCGGGATACATCATAACGGTCCCAATCTTTGAGCCGAAAGGGAGTCGGGGGAACATAGGCATAACCGTAGACGAAATGTTCATTGAACTCGACGCGGCGATTGTGGATATATTCCCAGATTCCCCTGGCTGCAGCATCCAGGACCGCCGCCTCCTCGAACCGGACATCATCGTTTCCCATGATCAGGAAGACCCGGGGATAGGAGCGGGCAAGTTCCTCCCGCAGCCCCAGAAAATTCTGCTCCAGGAATCCGCCGATGAAATCCTGATGCCGGACGTCCAGGGATTGGTCGACGTACAAGCGGTGAGGCAAAAAATCGCCGCCGATGAACACGGCCTCCGGTTTTTCCCGGGCAATGGCCTCAAAAAGCTTGCGGTAACGAGGCACTCGCCCATGGAGGTCGGAGACAAAGAAGGCTAAACCCACGCCGTGATGATAACGGAAAACCGATTGGGGAACAACTGGAGCGACTTCAGGCGTCAGCCAAATGCTGGCGGGATTATTACGAGTTTTCTCCGGCGTTGAACTTGTAGCCGACGCCCCGCACGGTCTGGATGTATCTCCCGGCCTTGCCGAGCTTTTTACGCAGGCCGGTGAGATGGTAATCGACAACCCGTTCGGTAATCGGGTAGCCGTCCTCGCGGACGTTGTCCAGGATTCGAGACCGGGGAAAAACCTGGTTGGGCTTGCCCGCCAGCAGGGCGAGGATCTCGAATTCTGTCTTGGTTAAGGCGATTTTCCGGCTGCCGGCAAAAACCTCGTAGGCTCCCCGGTTGATCACCAGACCATCGATTTCCAGCGTTGTATTTTGATCCCTCGGCGAATCAACCGTCCTCCGAAGCAGGGCCTGGATGCGGGCCAGCAGGATTTGCGGCTCAAAGGGCTTAGTGACATAATCGTCGGCATAGTCCCGCAGACCGATGACGATATCTTCCATCCGTTTCTTGGCCGTGACCATGATAACCAAGACATCCGAGGTGGCCGGGTCCTTCTTCAGAATGCTGCAGACTTTAAACCCGTCGATTCCTGGAAGGATGAGGTCGAGGAGGATGAGGTCCGGCTTCTCCCGCCTGGCCAACTCGAGGGCTTCTTCTCCGTTGCCGGCGCAGAAGACCTCATATCCCTCTTTCCAGAGGATGAAGGAAAGGCTCTTCTGCAGGTTGACGTCGTCTTCGACGCACAGGATCTTGGCCTTGATGCGGGTATCTTCGCTGGCTGGGTTCATGCTGGGCTTGGCTTTAGCATACTCATTTTAACGAAAACCAAATAAAAAGCCAATCGAATCACAACACAGGCAGCAGGGTGCTATAATGCGTGGTCTCTTGACCGATAGACCTCGATCCATCTGGCGACGACGTCGGCCAGCGTCCGCCGCAGCATTTCGCCGCTGCCGTGGATGGGGCGGAGCTCCTCGGCCAGCTCGGTAAAGCTCTGGCGGTCGAGCCAGGATGAGATGATGTCATTATCGGAGAATGGCTGGATCACTTCCGGATCCAGGGTTTGAAGAGTCGACAGGAGGCCGGACAGGTGGAAGACCTTCTCCCGGCCGATGACGAGCGGCGTCCGCTCCAGCCGCGCGATCTCAGTCTGGAAATTCCGTTTCAGCAGGGTGATGAGCTGGCGGCCCAGGCCGCGCCGCGGACGCAGCCGGTCCCCCAGCTCCCGGTAGCTGTGCATATAGAGCCAGGTGGAGAATTTGTCCTTTTCTCCATAGCCCTCCAGGATTTCGCGCAGATCCCTTCCCTCCGGCGTGTCCTGCTCGGCTTCGAGGAGGATCCGGCAGATGCCGCGGATATCTCTGGCCCGGCGGATTTCCCGTCCATCCTGGTCATAGATGAGAAAATCCCCCAGCCCCGTGAAATTGAGGATATAATCCTTGAGTTTTTCCAGGCTGCCCGGGTCGCCCTTGGGCAGGATGAAACCGAGGTTTCTGAGCCCGTGGGCTTCTTTCGCTTTGGAAGCGATGATTACGGGGATGCGGGGATACTGCGCGCTGACCAGCTCGATCAGGCGGCGGCCGGCGTCGCTCTGGAGGTCGCTGCCCTTGGGGAAAAAAATGTCGGCGATCAGGCAGACGACATCGTCCCCGTGGCCCCGCGAGAGGTAATCTTTTCCGGAGATCTGAGACTCGTCTTCAACCCCGAAGAAAAACTGGAGGCTCTCCTCGTAGGTGCGGGTGATCATGACATCGGCGCGCTGGCCGATGATCGAGTAGAGGAGCGGAAGAAACTGGGAGAACCAGCGCGGCTCATCGTCGACGAGGTGAAAGATGAACCGCCGGACGCGGGAATACCTCCTGATGTTGAGCCGGTCTTCCGCCGCCCGGACGATTGAGGGAATGATGTTCCCGGCCGCAAACTCGTTTCTGTTCACGGCAAAGACGAGGTCAGCCTCCGCGGTATAGGGAAATTTTTCCCTTGCCGGCTGGGGCGGAGCGCACTGGACAAATGCCTGGAAGGAGAGGAGAACGAGGACCGCGTCTTTGTTCCGCTCGCGGATTTTTCGGGCATCGAGGATGGCCAGACCCGTGTCATCAAATAAAAAAACAGAAGATTCCTCGGAGTTCGTATTCATCACCGATTGAGGGTCGGAGCAGACCTCTACTTTGAGCCAGGGCATCGCCTCTTCCAGGTTTCTTCTCGACTCCCGGACCTGGGCGTCGGCGGCAAAAATGACCGCCCGCTTCATCTTGACGGGGTTGATGACCCGAGGAAGAAACGGATACTCCTGGGTCCGGCGGCTACTCATTCTCTAGTACAACCTGGCAGCGCTGGTTGAGCGAATCGGCATACACCGTGACCGGGCCGGGAAACTCCAGCACCGAGAGCGCCGCCCCGGGTTCGGAACAGGAAAAGAGCCAAGGGTCAAACCTATCCTGCATCGGCATGACGTATCCGTAGATGATGTTGTTGCTGATCAGGTTGGTCAAGAAATGGGTGCCCTGGGTCCCGTACATCCTCGTCCTCAGCCTCTTTTGTTCCTCGTCGTACCCGCCCTGGATCATGTACAGAAAATGGGACCCGTAGATGCCCCCGGTCAGGTCCTTCTCCTCCGGCAGAGGCTCGGGCCGGCCGGCCACGTCGACGCCGTATTCAAAAATCGCCGCCGCCTGGTCCACGTCTTTGTAATCCACATAAATGCCCCAGTCCGGGTTCCGGCTGCCCAGCCTCCCCGGAACGACCAGGATGTACTTCTCTCCCCGGGCCTGCATCTCCCGGTTGGCCCTGGCGATCTGCCTCCTGACGGCGGCCCGCATGTCTAGGCTGTAGATGAAAGGCGACACGACGATCGCGCGCCTGACGTTCTTTTTTACGCCGTGCCCCTGAGTATTATTGATCGCCAGGTAGGTATGACGTATATCCCGGGGCAGGGGAATCGCGTCAAACCTCAGTTCGGGGAGCCGAGTCAACTGGACGATGTGAAAGGCCCCTTCCCTCTTGTCCTTCTTGGAAAAATCGAGGTTAAAGACGAATTCGATCTGGAAGTGGGATGAGGTCCGGGCGCCCAGCGTCTCCATGATCTCGGCCAGCCCGGTCCTGAATTCAAAATGGTTCTTCTGGACGAGCTCTTCGATGGTAATCAGGTTGTTCTGGATCCCCAGCAGCCGGATCTTATGAAAATTGGCAAACCGGACGTGGAGCTTGCGCATCGTCTCCAGCTCTTCGCCGCGAAGCTCCCGGTTCTTTGTCATGTCCAGCGCATAAAAATATTGTTGGCCTGTCCCGATCCGAAGGAGATGGAGAGGAATCGGGTTGCGGATGGTGGCCATGGAAATGACAGGAAAATCATCCAGGACCGCAGCGTAGCCGTGCCCGAAGGCGACACGCGCAAACCCTTCTTTGGGGTTCTGGTTTTTAAGGGCATGGGGAAAGAAGGAATTGGCCACGCCGGAGATATAAGGATAGTACACCGGGCCGGCGAGGGTGTCATCAAAAAGCCCCGGAATCGGGTTGATGACGACGGCCATTTTTTCGCGGCCCAAGGCGGGCTGGCGGGGCAAAAAATCCTCATAGATGTGGTAGACGGCTTGGACGACCTGGGAGAGACGGGCTTGCGGGTCGGGATGGTTGTTGGGCAGCATGAAGGAGGCGTTCTCGCCGGCGTGAATCGGGCTGATGCTGCCGGCCGGCTGGCCGGCCTCGTTTGTCGCCGATGACCGGATCCCCAAAGGGACTTCGGGGAATTCTTCAAGAATCGAAGAGATGACGGAGAGTTCCTCCTCTCCGAGCCTCTGATCATTGTCCAGGAAGCGGTCATAAAAAGAGGTGGCCAGGATGCGCGTTTTCAGACGGCTGACTTTCGGCAGAGAAATTTCGCCGACCTCGACCAGCCCGGCCCCCTTCCCGCCGGGGGAACCCGAGCCGTAGATTTTGACATCCCCGGCTGTCTCGGTGATCTTGATACTCATCGCGCTGCCTTTAGGCGCACTCGTGCCAGCGGTCCTCGACCAGGGAGTCGATGATGAGCCGGCCCCGCTGGCCAAAATAAATGAAGCTGGTCATGGCCGGACTCCATGGTGGTTATTTTTCGCCTGGGGGGCCGAGCATGATGTCATCCCGGGCATAGATGACCCCCGGCTGGCGGATAAAGCGCTGGGTTTCCTGGTCGGTCAGCTCGTCCTTGATCTGGGCCGTGAACGGCTTGCCGAAGACAAGCCTGGAATTGGCCGAGTCGATCAGGCTGGAAATATGGATGTAGGTCTTGGCCGGGGCTTTGTCCAGCACGACGGTTACCTGGGCTTCCCGCACGAGAACGGCTTTGACTTCAGGAAGCGCTGAGATTTTCTTAGTGAGGGCTCTGACCATGCGGCGCTTCCGGTTGCGCACAATCCTGTAACCAAAAAACACCAGGAAGGCCGGACCGATCAAGCTGCCCCACTGGACCCGCGTAAAGAGGAGGGCGACAGCGACGACGAGGACGGCGCCGGCAAGGAACATCCCCTTGGTGCCGAAGGGAACCCACGTCTTGGCCGACTCCAACCAGCCCCGCAGCCTTTCCCGGGGCGGCAGGGAAAGCCGCGTCCCGGTTTCGAGGTCATGTTTCAGGCGCTTGAGGTCGGCGGCCAGTTCGCGCGCCCCGGAGTAGCGGTCTTCCGGACGCTTGCGCAGGCAGCGGGAGATGATCTGGTGGATCTGGGGAGGCAAGTTGCGGCGCAAGACCGTCACCGGCTTCGCCTCTTCGAAGGCGATGGCGTGCATGGTGTCCAGGGGTGAGTCCCCTTTGAACGGCAGCTCGCCCGACACCATTTCGTAGAGGACCACGCCGAGGGAAAAGATATCGCTCCTCTGATCCAGAGTCCGGCCCCGCGCCTGCTCGGGACTCATATAGTTCAGCGTTCCCAGGACGGCACCGGCGAGGGTGTGCGCCTGTTCGAGAGTCAGAGTCCGGCTGGCGGGCGAAGGACCCGCGCTGTCCTCCGGGCCCGCATCCAGGAGCTTGGCCAGGCCGAAGTCGAGGAGCTTGGCGTGGCCGTCCCGCGTGACCATGATGTTGTCCGACTTGATGTCCCGGTGGATGATGTTCGCCTCGTGGGCTTTGGCCAGGCCCTCGGCGACCTGGAGGCCGATTTCGACCGATCCCTGGAGGTCCAGCTCGCCCTCGACGATCAGCCGGCCGACCGTCCGGCCGTCGACATATTCCATGGCGATGAAGGTGGTCCCGTCGGCCTCGTCGATATCATAGATCTGGGCGATGGCGGGATGAGTGACGGCCGCCGCGGCTCTGGCCTCGACCAGGAAGCGTCCCTTCCGCGCCTGATCGGCCACGAGCTCGGGGCTGATAAGCTTGAGGGCCACGGGGCGCTGGAGCCTGGTATCGCGGGCCCGATAGACGACACCCATGCCGCCCTTGCCGAGCAGTTCTTCGATCTGGTAATGCTTTAAAACCTGGCCGATCATCCGATTTTCTCTGCTTTCTTATTTCATACCACAGGCTGTCGGCGGGGTCAAACCGGGAGCTAAAAAAGAGTGCCTTCGCTGTCGCTTTTCAAATACAGGAGCAGGATCCTCATCATCATCAGGATGATCCCGCCGGCCATGACCAGGGCATAGACGGTGAGGAAAACGACATGGAGCGTCGCCTCTTTCCGCGAGGTGTCGAGAGGAAAAAAGAGGTCGAACAGAGTCTTGCCGAAGAGGATGATCATGATGATGATACCCAGGGCGGAGCGATAAAAATAACTCGTGGCGTTGTGGAGAGTGACCGTGTCCAGAAAGAGCAAGGGATAGACCAGCCAGGCGGTAAACCCCCATACCAGAAGGAAGGAGGCGATTCTGGCCGCTCTGTTGAAGGTCGATGAGGAGGGATCGGCCATGAGAAAAGGATATGCCTTTGGGCAAGCGGCGTCAACCCGGGAAAGAGACAGGCGGGTCTCAGGTGACCCTGGGCCGGGGCTTGGCCAGGAAAATGTTGAGCGCCAGGAAGAGGAGAACGGCGTCGGTGAGGATGAGGCCGAGGTCGGCGCGGCGGCTGAGGCTGCCGAAACAGCCGCACGAGGTGTCGATCCCGCGCAGGAGGGCGAGGGCGACGAGACCGATAAACCCGAGGAGCAGCAAGCAGATGAGCAGCGCGCTCGACCCCCGGAAAAGCCCCAGGATCAGGGACGCTCCGCCCAACACTTCGACCCAGGGAAGCACGACGGCGATCACAAAAACGAGATCGCGGGGGAAGAACTGGTAGTTCTGGATGGATTGGGCAAATCCCAGCGGGTCGGCGATCTTCAAGACTCCTGCCCACATGAAGACTCCTCCGACGATGAGCCGGAAGAGGAAGAGGACGAGCTTGTGATGAATCATGCGCCGGCGCTCCTCAGCCGGAATTCCCCAACCGCGGGCCTATCACCGCGGCCCCTCCACCGGCAGCCCGGCCGCGCTCCATTCCGCCCAGCCGCCGGAAAAAATCCGGATGTCCCGAAATCCCTTCGCCTGGATCAGCCGGGCCAGGGCGATCGACGTCTGGCAGTCTCCGCCTTCGCAGTAAACAATAATGGTCCTATCGGGAGGGAAATCCAGAAGCCCGTCGGGCAGGCCCTGCTTATGATCTTCCAGGGGGATGCTCAATGATCCCGGAATGCGGCCGGCGGCAAAATCCTCTCGGCGCCGGCTGTCCACGAAAACGGCGGCCCCTCCTCCCCGCGAGAACAGGTCTTCGGCCTCGGCCAGGGTGATGAACCGGATGTCCGGATACTTTTCCCGGTCGAGAAACCCCGACCTGAACTCCCCGCCGAAAAACCGCCGGACGAGCGGAAAATTGACCACCGTCCCAAGGACGAAGCTCAGGGCGATGATCGCCAGGATCTCCCCCGCCATCTTCTTCATCGTCATCCGATCCTCGACTCCAGCGAGTCAGGATTCGCGTCCTTTTTTTCTTTGGTCTCAGGCAAAAAGTGTCAGATATTTTTCCAGGCCGGCGCGCAGGACCACGAGCGCCCGCTTGATTTTCTCCACTTCGAGGACATAGGCAATCCGGACCTCATCCTGCCCCTTCCCCGGCGTCGAGTAAAATCCGGAGCCCGGCGCCACCATCACCGTTTCGCCGTCGAGGTTGAACTCGCTCAGCATCCAAGTGACAAAGTGATCGCAGTCCTTGATCGGGAGCTTGACGGTGATGTAGAAGGCGCCCTGGGGTTTGTAGGCCACGACCCCCGGGATACTCTGGAGCCCTTCAAAGAGAACGTCCCTTCGTCTCTGGTACTCCTTTCTGACGGGAATGAAGTAGTCCATGCCCATCCGGTAGGCGGCCAGGGCGGCCCGCTGTTCGACGGTGGGAGGGCAGAGGCGCGCCTGGGCGAATCTCAGCACGGCCTGGAAGACGTCGCAGTTGCGGGTGATGACAGCGCCGATCCGCGCCCCGCAGCAGCTGAACCGCTTGGAGATGCTGTCCACCACGATGGCCCGCTCCTTGATCTCTGCGTACTCCAGCACGCTCTTATGCCGCGCGCCGTCGTAGACGAACTCCTTGTAGACCTCGTCTCCGATGAGGAAAAGGTCGCGCTCCTTGACGACGGCGGCGACACGGCCGATTTCCTCCGGAGTGTAGACCGTGCCCGTCGGGTTGCTGGGTGAGCAGAGGAGGACGGCCTTGGTCCGGGGCGTGATCAGGGATTCGAGCTCGGCGCGGGAGGGCAGCCGGAATCCGTCCTCGACTCGCAGGGGCAGGGGGACGATCTTGATCGAGGCGATGGAGGCATAGCCGTTGTAGTTGGTGTAGAATGGCTCGGGGATGATGATTTCGTCGCCGGGGTCCGCCACGGCGCTGAAGGCGAAAAGGATGGCCTCGGACCCGCCCGTGGTGACGATGACGTTGTTCTCGGTCAGGGGGATGCCGTAAGTCCCGAAATAGGCAGCCATGGCCTGGCGGAGCTCGAGAAAGCCCTGGGCCGGCCCGTAGGCCAGCACCTCGTCGTTGAACCCGTGAAAGGCGTCGATGACCGGCTGGGGGGTCGGGACATCGGGGTCGCCGATGTTGATAAAATAGACCTTGATCCCTCTCTTAATGGCGTCGTCGGCGTATGGTTTGAATTTGCGGATCGGGGAAGCTTGGATGGTCCTGCCTCGGTGGGAAATATCCATCTAAGATTGCTCCTTGCGGCAAAAAATAATGCGCCTTGATTATGGCTGAAGGAGCGCATCTTGTCAAAGCGGCGCAAATTTGATATTTTTGAACAACAAGTTAAGCCGATGCTGAAGGACCCGCAGGCTCTCATCGTCCGTAAGAAAAGATGGGGCGATTATGTTCTCCTGGCCCTGCGGTCGCCCCGAATCGCGGCCAAGGCGAAGCCCGGGCAGTTCCTGATGATCCGGGTGAGCGACCAGGGTAGTCCCCTGCTTCGGCGGCCGTTCAGCATCCACACCCGGGAAAACGGCGCGGTCGAGGTCTTTTTCGCCAGGGCCGGCGCCGGGACGGAGATCCTGGCCGAAAAAAATCCGGGAGAGACGCTGGACATCCTTGGTCCGCTGGGAAAAGGCTTTCGCACCGGGACGAAGCGCAGGAGACTGCCCGGGGATCAGAAGACAAAGGGAAGCGGACCGGGAGGGAGGTTCAAAGGCCGGACAGTCTATCTCGTCGGCGGGGGAAGAGGGATCGCTCCGCTGTATTTTCTCGCCCTGGAATTGCGCCGGGCGGGCGCCTGCCCCAGGGTCTTCTACGGCGGCAAAACCGAGGCCGACCTGCCTCTATTAGAAAAGTTGGCGTCCCGGGAGTTCGAGGTCTTTGTCTCCACCGACGACGGCTCGCTCGGGTTTCGCGGGCTGGTGAGCTCCATGCTCGAGAGAGAGCTCAAACGCGTGTTCCCCGAAGTCACTCCTTCCGGTCCCCCGCACCGCACCCGGCGCTCCCCGCTGTCGGGCCCGGCAGCGGCTTCCCGGCCGGCTCAGATCTTCGCCTGCGGGCCCGACCCGATGATGGAAAAAATCGCCGCGCTGGCCGCCGACTTCAAGATTCCGGCCCAGTTCTCGCTCGAATCCATCATGGGCTGCGGGATCGGAGCCTGCTGGGGCTGCGTGAAAAAGATCAGGCGGGGCGCCGGGGCCGAATGGGTGAAGGTCTGCGAGGACGGGCCGGTGTTCGAGGGTTCGGAGATCATCTGGCGAGAATCAACCGGGTAGGAAGGCCGGAAACCGGATTTCTCACCTTGATGCTGATAGATAGATAGAGATGACAGAATATAAGAAGGAAACAAAGGAAACTGACAAGCCGGGCGTTGACCTTGCCGTCGACCTGGGCTTCCTCAAGCTCCGCAATCCCGTGCTCGCGGCCAGCGGCACCTTCGGCTACGGCATCGAGTATGCTCCGTTTGTCGACCTCTCCCGGCTCGGCGGAATCGTCGTCAAGGGGCTCTATTTCGAGCCGCGTCCCGGGAACCCTCCGCCGCGTCTGGCCGAAAGCCCGAGTGGACTTATCAATTCGATCGGATTACAAGGAATTGGAGTCCGGGCGTTCTGCCGGAAGGTCCTGCCCAAGATCGCCAAGTTCAGGACCCCGATCATCGTCAATGTCTGCGGCGAAACGGACGAAGAATACGCCGCCGTGATCGATTTTTTGAACAAGGACAGGAGGATCGCCGCCTACGAGCTCAACATCTCCTGCCCGAACGTGCGAGAAGCGGGGGCCTGCCCGGCGCTCAGCCCCGATCACACCTTCGCGCTCGTCCGCCTGGTCAAGCGGGCCAGCCGCCGCCCGGTCATCACCAAGCTCTCCCCCAACGTCACGGACATCGTCGGCGTCGCCCTGGCCGCGGAAGAGGCGGGCACGGACGCGATCTCCCTGATTAACACCCTTCTAGCCATGGCCGTGGACGTGGAGACGCGGCGGCCGCGGCTGGGCAACGTCTTCGGCGGACTGAGCGGCCCGGCGGTCAAGCCGGTTGCCCTGCGCATGGTCTACCAGGTGGCCTCGCGGGTCAGGGTCCCCGTGATCGGCCTGGGCGGGATCATGACGGGGCGGGACGCCCTCGAGTTCCTGATCGTCGGCGCCAGGGCGGTGGAGGTTGGAACGGCCAATTTTATCGACCCCGAAGCCACGGCCCGGATCATCCAGGAGATGGAGGGCTGGTGCCGGCAAAAGCAAATCAACAGAATTGAAGACGTCATCGGCTCACTGAAGATTGATTAGCTTGGACTCGTAAGGAATTCAGGAAATGAGCGAAGCGTTAGAAGAAAAAATCATCATCGCCCTCGACGTGGGAACCAAGCCCGAGGCGCTGGCGCTCGCCGCCGAACTCACCGGCGTCCGGATCTTCAAGGTCGGGCTGGAGCTCTTTACGGCCGAGGGGCCGCCGCTCCTCCTGGAGATCGGCCGGCTGGGAAAAAAGGTTTTTCTGGACCTCAAATACCACGATATACCCAACACCGTGGCCGGCGCAGTCCGCTCGACTTCCCGGCACGGCGTGGCCATGCTGACGCTTCACACTTCGGGAGGCGGGGAGATGATGGCCGCGGCAGCGGCTGCGGCCCGAGAGGAGGCCGCCGGATCGGGCCGGCACCGGCTGATCCTCCTCGGAGTGACGGTCCTGACGAGCCTCAAGGACGCCCAGCTCCGTGAAATCGGCTGCCCCGATCCCGTCGCCGGGCAGGTCCTCCGGCTGGCCGGCCTGGCCAGAGCGGCCGGCGTGGATGGCGTCGTCTGTTCTCCCCACGAGGTCGAAATGATCAAAAAGGAATTCGGCCGAGAATTTCTCGTCGTGACCCCGGGAATTCGGCCGGCCTGGGCGGCGGCTCAGGACCAAAAACGCATCATGACTCCGGCCGAAGCCATCGCCAAGGGAGCGGATTACCTGGTCATCGGCCGCCCGGTCACCGGCGCGCCCTCCCCGCGGGAGGCCTTTCAGAAGATCGTGGCGGAAATCAGCGGTTCTTAGAACAAGCCGATCAGGCCGCTCACACCGAAAATCGCCGCCAGGACGACCCCGATGACGGCCGAAAGGATGATCATCACCACAACGCTGATCACCATATAGCCGGGAACCTTTTCCTTCGGCGTGCCCATCAGGGGCGTGGCAAACCCCAGATACATCACGTAGATCCCGTACAGCGCGCCCAATACGGCCAGGAAGCCCAGGCGGGGAATGATGTGGAAAATCCCGGCCACCCAGACCGGGGTCATGCTGTAAACGGCCAGCTTCATGGCGTTGGAAAGATTCTGGGTTGACGAGAAATTGGGGGCCAGGGCGTTGATGACCCAGCCGAAACCGTAGACCACGGCCAGGCCGAAAGCGTAGGAAAAAATGATATACAGGAAGGCCCGGGCCATCCATGACCCGCCCTGATAAGGAATGCGGAAGCCGATGAACGCCCAGCCGATGAACTGAGCGACCGCCGGGATGGCGGCCAGGATGACGGCGTACTTGGTGAAGAGCTGCTGAATGGTTGTCGGCTCATCCTTGATTTTGAGCCATTCGTCTTTCGGTTTGAGAAGAATTCCCTGCACTCTGGAAACGAGATCCATGATGCGCCTCCTACGTATATTTGTTTGCTACTATATTATTAATGGTCAGGAGAGTCAACTAAAATTTCCTCCGACCGTTTAACCTGACTGACCTGATTTATTCATAGCTGCCCCTCCCCCGGAGGGAGGGGATAGAAGAGAGGGGGAATCAGACTATTTTCACCCTCACCCCAACCCTCTCCCCTCACGAGGGAGAGGGGATATTATCAATCTCCTGTTTATGAATAGAATAGGGCAGCCGCCTTCAACATTTTCCCGAGAAGGGGAAAAGGCTGACGAATGATGAGGGGGTGGAGGCGCGGGGCGGACTCGAACCGCCGAATCGAGGTTTTGCAGACCTCT
>CAZYWP010000007.1:0-19356 GCA_964651495.1 uncultured Eubacteriales bacterium
TGAGGGGAGAGAGTCGGGGTGAGGGTGATTAGAATTATGCCCCCTCCCTTCTGTCCCCTCCCGCAAGGGGAGGGGCATATTTTTTTCGATGATATATGATTAGGTTAGGTAATGAACGCCCCCAGCCGTCAGAAACCAGTCGTCAGGCCGAAGGCCAGCCGGCCGTGGTCATCATAAACGCTGTCGAAAACGTAGGTGAATTCGGCCGTGGCACGGATGTTCCGGCGGAGCAGGCGGCCGATATGGATTGTGGCCGATGAATAATCCAACTCGCCGATGTCCGAATGAACCCAATTGCAGAGACCCGCCAGGTACCAGCGGCTGTCGTCTCCTTTGGGCAGATAAACGAGCTCGGCGAACCCGCCCCGGGTTTTGACGGCTGGGTCATTGGCCAAGGTGAAGTAGGGATTGCCGTCACGGCGCTCGACATATTGCAGGTTGAGCTCGAAAGGAGCGGCCGAGACCGTCGCGTCGGCCGCCAGGAACCAGAGGGAATTGCCGATGCCGTTCTCTTCCTCTTTGCCCACGTAGGCGAACCCGCCCAGGCGGAAATAATCCCCGAGATCCTGGGAAACGCGGAAGACGAAATTCTTGTACTTATCCGAATCGAAATTGCGCAGGGGATTGGCCTCCCCGATTCCCGTGCCGTTCAGGATTTCGACGGTGAAAGCGGTGCCCGAGGGAAAGCCGTAGGTAAACATGACGCCGCGATCGTAAGTCAGGTTGATGTTGGAATCGCCGACCCTGGCCCGGTAAATCTGATAATCCTCGAAAGTCAGACGGAGCTCTCTTTTGAACAGCGGGTCAGAGACCTGGAACTGGCCGAGGTAGAAGTCGAGGTCGGAGCCGAAGAGGTCGTTGAACATCAGGAAGGCATCCTCGATGCCGGCGACCTCGCCGCGCTCGGAGAAGAAAAAGTAGAAATAATAGGAGATGTTCTTGGTGATTTCTCCCCCGGAGAGAAGCTTGATGAGGTAAGGCGAGGTGAAGTCCCACTGCCTGGAGTCGGAATTGTTGTAGGTGATGAACCCTTCAAGTCTCAAGGCCAGCGGGATCTCGCGCAGGAGAGAAAGGAAGCTGTCGCCGGTGTCTACATAGTAGCGCGGGGCGTCCTTGTCCTTGATGACGAACCCGTTGCCGGCGAATTCTTCGCCGTAATCCTTCAACTTGGGAAAGGGCGTATGGCAGGTCTTGCAGGTCATCTGATACTTTCGGGCGAAGGCGGGAATGGCACTGAGGTGGGCGGCCGTAAGCTGGATCAGGATCACAAATCCGGTCAGAATCAGGATCGTTTTTTTCATTTAAACCTCACTGGAGGACGGTGATCGTCGTCGAGTGTTCGTTGACCTTGATAATTTCGGCTTCCTCGGCCGGAACGCCCAGGAAGTCGGCCACCGGCTTGATGAGTTTCTGGTAGTTCAATACGGCGGTGACCTTGAGCGGCCCGGGCGCGGTATCAAAGGGCAGCGTGAAGGTGCAGGTTTCGAGCTTGGTCTCGCGGGGGCCGATCCGGTAATCGGCTCCGAATGATTTGGTGTTCCACTGCTGGATGGTCATCCGGCCCTGGGGGTCGAAGTAGGCCATTCGGAAGACGCGGTCGCCGACGGGGATGCCGTCGCGCTGGACGCCCGGAAAATTCGGGTTGCCGAGAGCGATGCCCATATCCTGGTAGGCCAAGACATCGGCGCCGATGGTGTAGTCTTCGCCGGCGAACCCCTTCTTATCCACGGGAAGGTGATAGACCTTGCCCTTGGTGTCTACTGCTTCCACGTGCATCCAGACGATGCGGTCCTCGACCGAGCCGGTGGGGAACTTGTGGCCCGTCTTCTGGTTGAACAGGGCGATGGTGAACCTGACTTTCTCGCCCGGCTCGGCCTCGCGGATATCGGGATGGATCCGCAGCTCGATCGTACCGCGCACTTTTCCCGGGTCATGGGCGCCGTGGAAAAGATGCTGGCGGGCATCCGGGTAGGTGTTGCCCATGGCAGCCGTCTTCCCCTCGGCATAGGTCATGTGACAGTCGTGGCATTTGACTCCCTGGGCGGCATAGGGGCCTTCCTTCCATTCCAGGTGGGTGGCCTTGACCCAGGCGCCGTAGGGGCTCTTTTCGTTGTGGCAGGTGCCGCAGAATTCGGCCTTGCCCAGGAATTCGGACTTCACCAGGTTGTGCTCGGGCGAGTTCTTTCCCTCGCGGGGCCCATACTTGGTTTTGCCCGGCTCGGAGATCCAGTTGAAATTGTACGGCGTGTCGCCGACGAACCCGGTGACTGTGTGGCAAAGGTCGCAGGAGACGGACTCGTTGGCCCGGCTGTTGGCGGAGGGCAGGGGAGGCGGGACGTCGCCGGCCAGGAAGGCGATGGGCGCATGGCAGCCGTTGCAGCCGGCCTTGACGCCGGCGACCATGGGGTCCTTCTCCGCGTGCGGGACGGCCAGCTTGAAGTACTCGATTTCATCCCAATGGTGGGTATAGGCCTGCGACATCATGGCCTGTTTCCATTGCTGATAGAAATCTGTGTGGCAGGAAGTGCCGCAGAACTGGGGCGTCTGGTAATCATCGTATTTTCGGCTGCCCAGGGCGTCATCCCCGGCCTTGACGGCCTGCTGGGAGTTCATCCCCAGGAAAAAGAGGCCGGTAAAAACACCACTGATCGCCGCGACTAAGATTTTTTTCATGAGCTCTCCTTTCGACGGAGACGGATTTTGAACAGGAAGGCGACGATTCGCACTCGAGAACCGTGTCCGACCATTGAAAAAAATTATAGCTTTTTCCTCGAGATCAGGCAAGGGGAAGATGGCATTTCTGTTTCCGTGATGGGGGTGGGTCCTGTCGCGGTTCACCCCCGGCGCCGACCGTTCCGGAGACACTGGCCTGTTTCGAGGCCCCCCTTCCTGATGGGTTGGCTTTTTAGGAGCTTTTTGTCATAATGAATCGAGACTACCAATGAAGCGAACCTTCCTCTGTGTCCTCCTTTCGGTTGGAGCTCTGACTGCCTTCGCCCAGCAGATCCGCGAGGAGAGCCTGGTCATCAACATCGAAGTCCCCGTTCGGGTGTTCAAGGGATCGTCTTTCGTCGACACCTTGAGCGCGGCCGACTTCGAGGTCTATGAGAACGGAGCTCCTCAGAAGATCGAGGCCGTCTACCTGATCAAGAAAAGGACGATCGAGCGGCGCGAGGAGGAGACGAAGTTCAAGCCGGACATGGCCCGGAATTTCTACCTTCTGTTCGAGATCACGGAATATGTCCCCCGGCTCGATGAGGCCCTTCGTTATTTTGTCTTTGACGTCCTGTCCCCCGGCGACAACATCATCCTGGTTACACCGATGAAGACCTACCGGGTGCTGAGCGAGGCCATCGCGGCCAAGCGCAAGGAGGACCTCCTCGCTCAATTCCAGGGAATCCTGCGGCGCGACTCCGTCATGGGCACCTCGGAGTTCCGGAACATCGTCCAGGAGCTCGAGCGACTGGCCCGGGCGCTCTCGCAGCAGGTCGCCGGCTCCCCGTCCATATCGACTCCGGAGACTCCTCTGCGGATGGATGGGTTGACCACTCCGGAAAACGAAGGGCGGACGATCGACGACCTCCTCCAGAGATATTCGATGCTGCTGAGCCAGCTCGATACCATCCGGGCCCTCGACCCGCAGAAGGTGCTCGACCTGGCAAAATTCCTGAAGGGCGTCGAAGGGCAGAAAAACGTCTTTCTTTTTTATCAGAGGGAGTTCATCCCGAAAATCGACCCCAAAATCTTATACCAGTACATGGAGCTTTACCAGGACCGGCCGGACGTCCAGCACAAGATCATCGAGCTGTTCGAGTTTTACAAGCGGGAATTGACCTTCGACCCCGAGCTGATCAAGAAAGCCTTCGCCGATGCGGCGGTTTCCACGCATTTCCTCTTCCTGACGCCCGCTCCGGAATTCATTGCGGGAGTCCGCCTGGAGGAACAGTCGGATGATGTCTACGCTGCCTTTCGCGAAGTCGCCCGCGCTTCAGGCGGGTTTATCGAGAGTTCGGCGAACCCCGCCCTCCTGATGAAAAGCGCCGTCGAAGCCTCGGAAAATTACTACCTGATCTATTATTCGCCGCAGAAATATGTCAGGGACGGAGCATTCAGAGAGATCAAGGTCCGGGTCAAAGACGCCAATTTGCGTCTGGTGCATCGGCTCGGCTATTTCGCCCGCTGACCTCCTGCCGGCCGGGCTTTGCTCACGCCAATCCTTTTTCAGCCCGGAAAAGAAACCCGAATTCGAGGAATTCAGACTTTTCTCAGCAGCTCAATCAGCTTTCCCGGGTCCGTGGTCGGCAGGTCGCAGCGGAAACCAGAGCACACATAGGCTGTCGCCTTTTCCTGGAGGGGAGCCATCGGGGCGGCGTAAGAGGCCAGTTTCAAAATCGGCGGCGATTCCTGCTCGGCCGGCCGGAAAAGGACCACGGTCTCGGGAGAATATTCCGAGCGCAGGACGTCGAGCATGGCCCTGGTGTCGGGAGCGTCCGTCCGGCCGGCGATTACGACCTCGCGGGCCGGACCGAAGCCGAGGTCCAGGCCGCAGAGGAACTGGGTGTGAGCCGCCGGATATTGCGCGACCCGGCCCGTAAAGGCGGAGACGGCTTTCCAGGCCAGGTCTTCCAGAGTCGTCCGTCCCGTCAGGCGGCCGAGACGGAGCAGGTTTCCGAGCATGACGGAATTTCCTGACGGGACGGCACCGTCGGAGACCTCTTTTCTTCTCGCGGGAAGGTCGCGGGCGTCACAGGAGGTGAAGAAGAAGCCGCCCGCGGATTCATCCCAGAAACCGTCCAGGAGGCCGTCCGTGAGTTGGATTGCCCATTCAAGGGTGGAGGCATCGAACTCCCACTCGTAGAGCTCGATCAGTCCCCAGACGAGGAATGCGTAGTCATCCAGGAAGCCGGAGATTTTGACCTCGCCGTCGGCCATCCGGTGATGGAGCCGGCCCCGGATGACCATCTTCCCGCGGATAAATTCGGCCGCCCTCTTCGCGGCCCGGCCGTACTCTTTCCTGCCCAGGGCCCGGGCCGCTGTGGCCAGGGAGGCGATCATCAGCCCGTTCCAATCGGTCAATATCTTGGTGTCCTTGAGGGGCCGTGGCCTTTTCTCCCGGGCTGCCAGGAGCTGATCTCGGAGGGCTGAAAGGCGGGCCTGAAAACCCTCGGGATCGACCCCCAGCTCTGCAGCAAGATCGCCCGGCGGCCGGCGCAGATGGAGGATATTCCTGCCCGAGGGCTGCCCGTCCGGTTCGGTGAAATTGCCTTCCGGCCGGATATCGAACACCCGGCGGGCAAATCCCGCCTGTTCGGGGGAGAGAATTTTTTGGATTTCCGCCTCCTCCCAGAGATAGGACTTCCCCTCCTCGCCTTCGCTATCGGCGTCCTCGGCGCTGAAAAATCCGCCCGCCTCCGAGGTCATGTCGCGGAGCACGTAGGTCATGATCTCTTCCACCGTCTGACGGTACTCCGGGTTTCGCGTGACCTCGTACGCTTCCGTGTAGGCGACGGCCAGAAGGGCCTGGTCGTAGAGCATCTTTTCGAAGTGGGGAACGAGCCAGCGAGCGTCAGTCGAATAGCGGTGGAAACCGAGCCCGACTTGGTCGAAGATCCCTCCCAATCGCATGGCCCGGAGTGTTTTTTCCACCATCAGCCGCGCTTGACCTGACCGGGCGCGCCTGGCATAGCGGAGGAGAAAAGTGAGCTGATGCGGCGTCGGGAATTTCGGCGCCTGCCCGAAGCCTCCATGGCGGTCGTCAAATTGACCGGCCAGCTGCCTGAACCCGGCTTCCAGAATCGAGGCAGAAACGCGCTCTTCCTGGAGGCCTCCGTCGGTTGGCTCCATTGCCGTCGCGATCTTGGCCGCCGAATCCAGCAGGCCGGCGCGCATCGTCTGCCAGGCCTCGCCCACCCGTTTAAGGATGTCCTTGAGACCGGGCAGGCCGAACCGACTTTCCCTGGGAAAGTAGGTCCCGGCGAAGAATGCGTGCTTCTCCGGCGTGAGAAAGACGGTCAGCGGCCAGCCCCCGCCCCCGGTGAGAAGCCGGCAGACGGACATGTAATAGTCGTCGACGTCCGGACGCTCCTCGCGGTCCACCTTGACGGCGACGAAGAACCGGTCCAACAGCCGGACGACCTCTTCGTCCTCGAAGGACTCCTTCTCCATGACGTGGCACCAGTGGCAGGTGGAATAGCCGATGGAGAGGAAGACGGGCTTGTCCTGCTCTTTGGCCTCCCGGAAGGCCTCCTCGTCCCAGGGAAACCAGCGGACCGGGTTGAAGGCATGCTGGAGGAGATACGGGCTCTTTTCCTGGATCAGGCGGTTGGGCTTCTTTTGGGGCATGGCGGCGATCGCGATCGACCTTCCCCTAAGCTTAAAAGAGAGCGGGGAATGGAGTCAAGCGTTTTGCCTCCGGCCTGAGAAAAAACGCGCCGTCCCGTCGTTCAATTGGATGTGGACGCTTCTTCTGAACGGCTTGAGACTTTCTCGGCCAGGTTCCTCAAAATGCTCAGCGATGAAGTCCCATCGGACCAGGCCGTGATCGTTCTCCTCGGCGACGGCGGCAGGAGTGTTTTTGAGACATCCTGGCCTCGTCCCACGCGTCCGGCGGAGCTTTCCGCCGAGGGCATTGTCCAGCAGGCCGTCCAGGAGAAGAGACCTCTCCTTGCCAACCGCAGCACTCCCCTTATCTGCGGCGATACAGGCCGGGTCATCATGTCCGAGATGAACGTGCTCTGTCTGCCCCTGGGGCCGCCGGACCGTCCGGCCGGAGCGGTCTGCCTCTGCCGCGGCGCGGAGCTGGGGCCGTATTCAGCCCAGGACCTGGAATTCCTGACTTTTCTTTCCCCCGCTCTCCGGAAGGGCGTCGAGATGTACTGCGAACGAAGCAGTTCCGGACTGGACTCCGACCCGGAAAAAAGCCCCGACCCGATCATCGGGAACAGCCGGGCCTCGGCCACCATCCGCGGTCTGATTGATAAAGTCAAAGATATCATCGCTCCCGTTTTCATATACGGAGAGAGCGGAACGGGCAAGGACCTCATCGCCCGCTCCATCCACGAGCGGGGAGCGCGGCGGAACGGGCCGTTCATCGCCGTGAACTGCGGCGCGATTCCTGACCAACTCTTAGAGAGCGAGCTGTTCGGACATACGAGAGGAGCCTTCACCGGGGCGCTGCGGGACAAAGCCGGTTTGATCGAAGCGGCCGACAGGGGAACGTTCTTCCTGGACGAAGTCGGGGATCTGTCGCTGCCCCTGCAGTCCAAGCTGCTGCGGATGCTGCAGGAGCGGGAGGTCCGGCGGATCGGGGAGACCCGGACGCGCCCTGTCGATGTGCGCTTTATCAGCGCCACCAATAAAGATCTCGAACGGGAGATCGAGCAGGGGAATTTCCGGATGGACCTCTATTACCGCCTGCGCATCCTGACCATCGACGTCCCGCCCCTGCGGGAAAGAAAGGGGGACCTCCTTCTTCTGATCAACCATTTCGTCTCCAGGTACTGCCTGGAAATGGGACGAGAACGGGCTTATGTATCCCCCCAGGCCCTGGAGCTGCTGATGAGTTATTCCTGGCCGGGAAACGTCAGGGAACTCCAGAACGAGGTCCAGCGCGCGCTGATCCTGGCCGCGGGCGAGGACCTGATCGGAGTTGATCATCTCTCGTCCAAGCTCAACCCACAGCGGGAATGCTCGTCGCCCGTCTCCTACAGCTATTTCGAAGCCAAGGCGGAGTTCGAGAAACGGTTCCTGCGGCAAGCGCTGCAGCGCTTTGGCCACAACAAAGCGAGGACAGCGGTGGAGATCGGCCTGACCCGCCAGGGTCTTTTTAAGTTATTGAAAAAACATAATTTAACAGCCAGGCCGAAGGAAGGCTCGGGTTGAAGGGCAAGCCCTCTCTTTTCCCTTCTGAGTTTTTTTGTTAAATTGATGTCACCATGAGCGAAAACGAGAAAAAGGCGGGAGTCTTCGAGGTCGTCTGTCCTTGCTGCCATTCCATCCTCTGGCTGGACGGCGTCACCCAGGAAGTCGTCAAGTCCGAAAAGCACGCCGCCAGGAAGACGGGTACTCTGGATGAGCTGCTGGAAAAAGAAAAGAAGCGGAAAGATGAGTTCGAGCGGAAGTTCGAAGCGACCGTGGAGCTGGAACGGCAAAAAAAAGAGAAGGCCAAGGCGGCGTTTGAAAAGGCGCTGAGCCGGGCCGGCAAGGAAGATTAGCTTCCGATCTGGGTTTCATCCTCCCGGATTTTCGGGGCCATCGTGAATCCCGTGAAGCCGTATAGGCCCAGGATAATAATGGCCGCCCAGTTGGCGATGGCCCAGGGCAGGTAGCTCAGGACGGGAACGCCCAGCGAACCGGTGATATAGACTCCCGCCATGCTCCAGGGGATGAGAGGTACGATAATGCCGCCGCATTCGTCGATGATCCGGGAGAGGTTTTTGGCGGCGAGGTTTTTCTGCTTGTAGACCGGGCTCAGCAGGTCGCCGGGGATGATCACCGAGAGATAGGAGCTGCCCGTGACGAGCGCAGTCACGACGCAGGAGCCGATGGTCACGGCGACGAGGCTGCCGACTCTCTTGGCCACCTTCATGATTCTCTCCAGGATAACCGCCAGCATCCCCGTCTTCTGCATGATCCCGCCGAAGCTGAAGGCGGTGAAGGCCACGAGCTGGGTTTCCATCATGCTCATCAGGCCGCCCCGCGAGAGCAGCCGGTCCACGGTCTCGACTCCGGTCTGAGCGGGATAGCCTGAGTTGACGGCCTGGGCGATCCGGACGACGGTTTCCTTCTGGAAAATGACGGCCAGGACGGCGGCGAGGAGCGAGGAGAACAGCATGCCGGGGATCGTCGGCCGTTTGGTGAAGGCCAGGTAGAAGACGATCACCATAGGCAGGAGCAAGAGGATGTGGAAGCGGAACTTGGACTTGAGCGTGTCCAGGATGACCGTCATGGTAGCGGAGGAGATCGTTCCGGTCGTGTAGCGGAAGCCGAGCAGAAAGTAGACTAACAGGCTTGCGACCCACCCGGGAACGGCCGACCAGATCATGTGCTTGATGTGGTCGAAGAGGTTGGCCCCGGCCGTCACGGCGGCCAGGTTCGGGATATCGGAGAAGGGCGACATCTTGTCGCCGAAGTAAGCCCCGGCCACGATGGCGCCGGCCGCCAGGCCCAGAGGAATCCCCAGCCCCATGGCGATTCCGATGAAGGCGACGCCGACCGTGCCGATCGTCCCCCAGGAAGTCCCGGTGGCCACCGCGGTGACGCTGCAGACAAGGCAGGCCGTCACCAGGAAAAACTTCGGGGAGATGAGTTTAAGGCCGTAGTAGATAATCATAGGGATCGTGCCGCTGGCCATCCAGGACCCGATCAGAATGCCCACGCAGAGCATGATCAGGATGGCGGGCATGGCCTTATGGATGCTCTCGACGATGCCCTTCTGCATGTCCTCCCAGCGGAATCCGAGGAGAAACCCGAGGCATCCGGTGAGGAACGCCGCGGCGACGAGCAGGACCTGCGGCCGGATTTGGTAAATGCCGTAGCCGATGCCGAGCAGGAGCGCCATGGCGATGAGCGGCAGCACGGCCAGGCTGAGAGGAGGGGGCTTTTTTTCTTCCATGGCCATCCTCGTTTATGAAATCGCGGCGGCCCGCTGGTCGCGCCGGGATATCCTCATTCCTCCTCCGCCTGGCGGAATGTCCTTCTCGCCAGGAGCTTTCCTTCTGCCATCATCCTTCGGCCCCGGGCAAAGACATCGCAGAGCTTGAACCTGTCGTCGAGGAGGATGAGGTCGGCGTCTCTTCCAGGGTGGATCCCGCCCTTGGAAGACAGCTTGTAGATCGCTGCGGCGTTGGCGGAGAACAGCCGGGCCGCCCCCTCTAAGGAGACGATTTTTTCCCGCAAAAGGGACTGAAGGGTTTGCAGCAGGTCTTTTTGCCTGGCGATGGTCAGGCCGGCAAGGTTCCCGGCTTTATCGTACACCGGAAGGCTGCCGTTGCTGTCTGAGCTTACGGTTACCCGTTCAAGCGGGATTCTTTTCCGGCGACAGGCGCGGATCGCCTCCGCGACGCTCACTTCGCCGCTGCTCTCTTCCGGTTCCGGCCCGGCCGTGAGGTCGAAGGCGCCGCCGGCCAGGGCGAACTGAATGGCCTCGGTGAAAAGCTCTCTGTTCCTGTTCACGTGCGTCGGAATCACCTGAGTGGGGGGAATCTCCGTCTCGCGGATCAGGCGGAAGAGCATCCCCAGCCGGCGCG
Source organism: uncultured Eubacteriales bacterium (assembly GCA_964651495.1). GTDB lineage: Bacteria > Acidobacteriota > Aminicenantia > Aminicenantales > UBA8522 > CAZNVB01. The sequence goes on from CAZYWP010000007.1 coordinate 10,248, forward strand.
CGCCGTCGCCGAGATGGAGGTGGAGGACCCCGGCTTTCGCCCCGAGCATGCCGCCCACCCGGCATTCTGCCGCCAGACGGGCGATCTCCTCGAAAGTCGGCTGGGAAGAGCGGTGATCGGAGACGGCAATCTCTCCGGCGCCGATGACTTTATCGATCAGGACGAGGTCGGAGCGGACGCTGCCCGTGATCGTCTGCGGCGGGACTTCGTACGAGCCGGAGAAGATGAAGGCCGTAATGCCCTCGGCGTCGAGCGCCCTGGCCTTGGCCAGGAGCGATGTCATATGCCGGGTGACCCCGTCTGTGCCCAGGCAGCCGATCACGGTCGTAACCCCGCTGGCGATGATGTCCTCGAGGTGGATTTCCGGAGCCCGGGTGGCGGGGCCGCCCTCCCCGCCCCCCCCAAGAATATGGACATGAGGGTCGACAAGACCGGGCAGCACCGTTTTTCCCCGCGCCTCTAGAACCTCGACCTGAATTCCTTTCAGTTCAACCGCGCCGGGCTCGGCTACGGCCATGATCTTCTCTCCGGCGATCAGAATGTCTTTTCTTCCGGCGGGGGCCGGCCCAAAGACAAGTCCGTTCTTGATCAGGGTGATCACAGCAACCTCCTGCAAATCAAAGCAGGGCTAAATTATCATGGCCTCCCGCTGAATGCAAGATTGGGGGCCCACTCTCTCCGGTTTTGCATTTTTCGACGATTTTAATATAGAATTGGGGCAGCGGACATGGAGGCTTTCGAACAGGAATATCGTCGCATCGAATCCACCGTCCAGAAGTGGGTTTCTTTTCTCCTTTTCCGGAAGAAAATCGAGGTGCGACGGCCGCAAAACTGGGTCAGAGACGGGCCGAACATCATCGTCGGCAACCACTGCGGGGCCTTCAAAGACGTGGCCACCATCTTCCGGATCACGCCCCGGATGATTTTTTTCACGGCGAACAAGGATATCTTCACCCAGGACGATTTCAACCGCCTGATGCTTAGACATTTGAAGCGCCACCTCAAGGATTTCGGGCCGGTGCTGTACATGATGATTAAGCCCTTGCGGACGGCCATTATCCGTTTTGTCGCGGCCCACATCACCAAGGTCGGGACGATCCCCGTGGACCTCGAGGGCGGCAAGAGGGAGGCGATGAAGTTCTGCCTGGAATACCTGCAGAAGGGGAGGGCCATCATCGCGCTGCAGGGCCGCGGCCGGGTCAAGCCCCGCGATCCTCACCCCTATGTGACCCCCTTCAAACGGGGCGCGGCGATCCTGGCCCATAGTTTGTACCGCGAACACGGCATTTCCGTTCCTGTGACCCCCCTGGCGATGTACGGCACCCAGGCGCCCTGGATCGTCGGGGGGACCATCGGCGTGAACATCGGCGAAGCCATGTTCATCACCGATTACCTGGGCGCCAAGAGCGGAGAAAGCGTCGAGAACTTCAAGAACGCCCTGGAAGCACGGGTGAAGGCCCTATTCCTCGAGCTGATCAGGGCCTAAAGTACGAATTTGCCGGCCTTTACTACCACCTTTCCTTTTGCCCGGATGGTCACCCGGTCGACCAGAGCGTCGTAATGATGGGGGCTGGAATTTTTCCCCAGCCCATAAGAATCACCGATGGCGAAATGGGCCGTGCCGAAAGCCTTCTCCGCTTCCAGCATGTTGGGCCGGACTCGGGCGCCCCGGTTCGTCCCGATCCCGAATTCGCCGATGACCCGGCCGGTCTCGTCCGCGCCGATAGCTCGGATGACGGCTTCGACCCCCCGGCCCTCCCAGCGGATGAGCTTTCCGGCCTCGAACTCCATGACCCCGCGTCCGAGCCTGTCGTCGATCAGGCTGAGGACAAGCCTTCCGGAGAACGAAGGCTCGACCGGGGCTGTGTAGCACTCGCCGGCCGGCAGGTTGCCGTGGCTTCCTTGGCGGCTGATATCCCCAGTGCTCGCTACCCAGGTTCTTCCCCTGACACTGAAGCGGAGGGACGTCCCGGCGGCATTTTCCACTATCACATCCTCCGCCTGCCGGAGGGCGCGGATGACCTTTCCGGTGAAGCGCCGGAGCTCCACGTAGTCGATATCGACCAGCCGCTCCATCATGTCCCGGGTGAGTCCGGGCATCATCAGGATGCGGCTGAATTCCCTCCCTGTTTTGACCAGGAAGCTCCGCAACGGCTTTTCCTCTATCCGGGGTTCTAGCACATAGGCGATGGCGCTCGCCTTCCGGGCCAGTTCCTGTAACAGCCGTGGCGGCACGGTGATCGGCCGCAGGGTCTCCGTCATCAGGTAGGTCGTCGTCTCCGCGCCGGCCCTGCGGGCCCAGAAGGCCAGCGCTTCGGCGATCTCCAGTTTCTGGACGTCCGTGACGAGCAGAAAATTCTCCCCCCGTCTCAGCTTGAGTGACTGCCTGACGGCTCTTTCGGCGGCCCGGTCCAACCTGTTCATGGGTTCACCCCTTATAAATTATCGAAAAAGTCGAGATTGGCCCGGCCGCAGGCCCGAAGTCCTATTCCGTGCGGTCAAACCGGGAGAGGATATCGGCGTTGACCTGGGCGAACAGGTTATAGTTCACCTTAACTTCCTTTTGCTCCCGGAGCTTGTCGAGGAAGGCCTGGAGGAAGCGGTTCTTCTTCGTTTCGAGGTAGTTCGTCCGCTCCGTCTCCTTGTTCTTCTCAAACTCCTCCCGGCTTGCTTCCTTGCGTTCCAGAACGCGCATCACGGCATAGCCTCCGGCGTACTCGATGGGCTCGCTGGCCTGGTTGAGGGGGAGAGAGAAGGACAACTGGTCCATTTCCTGATTTTCGCCGATCGTGGGCAAGTACTGCTCTTTTTTGTGCTCGGCCACAGTCTGAAATTCCAGGCCCAGCTGGGAGGCCATCTCCTCCCAATTTTTGCCTTCCAGCTTGGGCCGGGCTTCGCCGATCCGCGTCAAGACCCGCTCTTTTTTCCGGCTCACATCCAGGTCTTTCTCGACCTCTTCTCTGACCTCCTCAATCCTGGCCGGCCGAGGAGCTTCGATCTTTTCCAGCTGGGCGATCCCGGTCCCGCTGAAGGTGGAGACTGGTGCCGAGATCTCCTTTTCCTGGAGCCCGAAAAGGGACTGGCTGATGGAGCCCGAGGGGTCGAAATCCTCCAAGGCCTGGCCGGCCTTGAGAAGCCCGGTGTTTTTGAACTTCAGCCCGGCTTTCTGGGCGGCCACGTCCAGGCTCTTCTCTCTCCGCGCGGCCTTCTCGATCCTGGCGATTTTTTCAGCGGCCAGGTCCCTGGCCTTTTGGTCCTCCATAATTCCCTGGACGCGCAGTTTGACTTCCTCGAGGGGCTGAGTTTTCTCGGGCTCTTTCTCGGTGACCTTGAGGATGGCGTTGCCGTCGGGACGTTCGACGGTCCCGGAGACACCTCCCGCTTCGAGCTTCTCGATTTCCTCCTTCTCGCCGGTGGAAAGGGTCCGCCACTCATCGTACCCCCAGTCTCCGCCGTCCTTGGCCTTGTCGTCTGCGGAATACGTCCTGGCGAGCTGGGCGAAATCTTCACCCCCGGATATCCGGTCAAGTATCCCCTTTGTTTCATTGTCCAGGACATCTTTTGTTTTGCCGCCGAAGGCCAGGAAGATCCGGCTGGCCCTGATTCTCGCCGGCTGTTTGAACTGATCGAGATTGTCCTTGTAGTATTTTTCGATGTCGGAATCGCCGACCTTGACTTCTTTCTTGACGTCTTCGTTAGCCACGAAGAGGTAGACGCCCTCCCGTCTTTCCGGGAGCTGGTAGTTGGCCTTATGATTTTCGAAGTAAGCCTGGATTTCGGCCTCGGAGGGGGAAGGCAGGTCCGTGATCTTGTTTTCGGCGAGCAGCAGGTATTCAATCTTGGCGCTCTCGTTCTGTTTCCGGTAATTTTCCCAGAGCTCCTCGGGAGTCACGGTGATCCCGGCAGTGAGGAGGCGGACGAGCTTGTTCAGGATGATCTCCTTCTTGAGCCCGCTCTCGAAATCCGCCAGGGAGGTGCGGTTGTACTCGAGGATCTGCCTGTATTCCTGGAAACCGATGAATTTTCCGTCTCTCTGGAAGAGGGAGGTGATCTTGTCCCGGACCTCCTGGTCGGAGGCCGTGATCCCCATCTCCCGGGCTTTCTGCGCCAGGAGACTCTGCTGGATCATCTGCTCGAGGACCTGCTGCGGGATGTTGAGCTGCTGGATGAACTGCTTGTTCAGTTCCTTGAATTCCCGCTGCATGGCCTCCAGCCGCTGCCGCAGGGTCAGGAAATAGTCATCCATAGAAAGCTTGTCCTTGCCCATGGTGGCGATCACCTCGCTGCGGGTCTGTTCTCCCAGCCGGCCGGCGCCGCCCCAAACGGCGAAGATGGCGACGACGAAGGCGGCGATGACGATCCACAGCGTCGGGGCGAGGGACTTTACGTTTTTTCTCATTGTCTTTAACATGGTCTCACCTCAATTATCAGCGCGGAGATATCCTCTGGCTGTTTTGTTCAGGACTCTTTCAGCAGTTTTCTGGCGATGACGAGCCGCTGGATTTCCGAAGTGCCTTCGTAAATGGTCATCGCTCTGGCATCCCGGTAAATCCTCTCGATCGCGTATTCTTTGGAATAGCCGTAGCCCCCGTGGATTTGGAGGGCGAGATAGGCGATTTTGTTGGCCGCTTCACTGGCGAACAGCTTGGCCATGGCCGCTTCTTTCGAATAGGACAATCCCCGGTCGTAGAAATCCGCCGCCCTGTAGGCGAGAAGGCGGGCGGCCTCGACCAGAGTGGCGATGTCGGCGATCATGAACTGGATGGCCTGGAACTCGGCGATCTTCTTTCCAAAGGCCTCCCGCTGCTTGGCGTACTGGACGGCCAGCTCCAAGGCCTGCTGGGAGAGTCCGACGGCCTGGGCGGCGATGCTGATGCGGCTGCCGTCGAGGCCTTGCAGTGCGACAGCCGCGCCGCGTCCCTCTCCGCCCAGCAAGTTCTCCGCCGGAACCCGGCAGTCCTCGAGGGCGATTTCGGCGGTCAGCGAGGAATGAAGCCCCATTTTCTCCTCGACCCTGGCTACCCTGAAGCCGGGAAAACCTCTCTCCACGATAAACGCGCTGAGCTTGGGAATGCCCGGCTCCGTTTCCGTCTGGGCGATGAGAATCATAGCATCGGCTTCGGACCCGGTGGAGACCCAGGACTTGGTCCCGTTGAGCACGTACTCGCCGCCCGCTTTGACCGCCCTGGTCTTCAGCCTGGTCGCGTCCGACCCGGCTCCCGGTTCGGTCAGGGAGAAGGCGCCGAGGATCTCCCCCTTGGCGGCGCGCGGGAGGTATCTTTCCTTCTGGGCCGGAGAGCCGAAGTCCAGGATGGAGCCGCAGAACAGCGAAGAATGGACGCTGACGACCAAACAGACGGTCGGTGAGGCGCGGCTCAGCTCTTCGAGGGCGAGGACATAGGACAGGTAATCGTTTTTGGTCCCGCCGTGCTCGGCCGGAACGGTCATTCCCATCAGCCCCAGTCCCGCCAGCCGGCGGATGATTTCCCCGGGAAAGGCATGCCGGCTCTCATACTCGCCGATCTTGGGCCCGATCTCCTTCTGGGCGAAATCCCTGACCAACTCCAGGAGCATGAGCTGGTCTTCGCTGAACTCGAAATTCATTGTGTTTTCCGTCTTCCGGGATTGCCCCTCGCCTTCTCGAAAAGCGGGCACAGCCGTTCGTAGGCGCTGTCCAGGTCTTCGATCAGGACCCGGGTCTGGCTGATCAGGGGCATGAAATTGGAGTCGCCCTGCCAGCGGGGGATGACGTGGAGATGATAATGGTGGACCACTCCAGCCCCCGCGCTCCGTCCGAGGTTCAGCCCCGCGTTAAAGCCCTGCGGCCGATAATTCTTCTTCAGGACCCTCAGGGACAGCTTGAGCAGTTCAGCCAGCTCATCGCTGGCTTCTTTCGGCGCTCTGTCGAGGCAGGCGGTGTGCCGGTAGGGAGCGATCATCAGATGGCCCGGGTTGTACGGGAACTTATTCAAAATAATGAAGTTGTGCCGCCCGCGGAGGAGGATGTAGGCGGCCCGGTCGTTCTTCAGCTTGAGGGCTCGGCAAAAGATGCAGCCGCGCATCCGGCAGACTTTCTTGACGTAGCCTTCTCTCCAGGGAGCCGAGATGTATTCCATTACTTGTTGATCATCTCCTTGAGGAGCTTGCTCGGCTTGAAATAGAGGACTCTTTTGGGGGGAACCTTGACCGGCGCCCCGGTGCGGGGGTTGCGTCCGGAGCGGGACGTCCGCTTGCGGAAGCGAAAGCTCCCGAAGCCGCGGATCTCGATCTCCTCGCCCTTGAGGATGGCGTCTTTGATCGACCGAAAAAAGAGGTTGACGCCCTCCTCGGCTTCCTGTTTCGGGATGTCCATCTCGCGGGCGATCTTGTTGATGAGATCGGCTTTAATCATGGCTTCCCTCCTTTTCTTTAGCCCCTTTCTTGGGAGTGGTGATCTTTTTGAACTGGTCTCCCATGATGTCTCCGAGAGTGAGCCGGTCATCCTGGCTGCGGAGGAATTTCTGGTATTCCAGCTTCTGCATCTCGAGCTGGGCGAGCCTGAAACTGAGTGAGATTTTCTTCTCCCTGAGGTTCAGCTTGATGATCTTGGCGATCCGCTCCTCGCCGACGGAAAAGTCCTCGGCGGCGTTCTCGATCTTCCTTTCATCGAGCTCGGAAAGGAAGACTACCCCTTCAATACCCGGCGTGATCTCAACGAAGACGCCGAAATCCGCGACCCGGACGATGCGGACCTTGACCAGATCCCCGACCCTCTGGCGGGCGAAGAAATCTTCCCAGATGTCTCCCTCGAGCTGCTTGATCCCCAGCGAGACCTTCTGCTTTTCCACGTCGATGTTCAGGATGACGGCCTCGACCTCCTGTCCGACCTCGAGCCTCTGGGATGGATGCTTGACCTTCTCCCATGAGATGTCCGAAATGTGAATCAGCCCTTCAATCCCTTTTTCGACCTCCAGGAACGCGCCGAAGTCGGTGATGTTGGTGATTTTTCCCTTGATCCGCGAGCCGGGAGCGTATTTTTGCCGCAGCAGTTCGAGGGGATGAGGGATGGACTGCTTGAGACCCAGCGAAATCCGCTTGGTCTCCGGGTTGATGTCGAGGATGGTTACGGTCACCTCTTCCCCGGTCGACAGGAGCTTTTTGGGGTGGATCAGCTTGCGGGACCAGCTCAGGTCGGAGATGTGGACAAGGCCTTCCACCCCCTTTTCCAGCTCGACAAAGGCCCCGAAATCAGTCAGGCTGACGACCTTGCCCTTGATTTTCTGGCCGGCGGAGTACTTCTGCAGGATGTTCTTCCAGGGGTCCTCGGTGAGTTGCTTGTAGCCGAGCGAGATCCGCTCGTCTTTCTCGTTGAAATCGAGCACGATGACCTCGACCTCCTGCCCTACCTGCAACAGCTCTGAGGGATGGCCGAGCTTCCCCCAGGACATATCGGAGATGTGGAGAAGGCCCTCGATCCCCCCCAGGTCGATAAAGGCGCCGAAATTGGTCAGGGATCTGACCTGGCCTTTGGTCTTTTCGCCCTTGACCAGGCGGCTGAAGACGCGTCTCTTTTTCTTCTCCCGCTCATCCTGGAGGAAAAGCTTGCGGGAGAGGACGGCGTTTTCGGTCTTCCGGTCGAACTTGATGACCTTGAACTTGAGGGACTGACCGATGATCTCTTCCGGCCTTTTCACCGCCTTGACATCGGCATGAGAGTCGGGAAGAAAAGCCTCGATTCCGACGTTGACGTTGTATCCGTTTTTGTTTTTCTCGATGACCTTGCCCGTTACCCACCCCTGGGTGCTGTAGGCTTTCTCGAGCTGGTCCAGGGCCCGCAGCGTATCCGCCATTTTCTTCGACAGGACGAGGTAGCCTTCCCGGTCGGTCTTTTCCAGGATGGCTTCCACTTCGTCGCCCGGCCGGAGTTTCTTGATGTCGGTATCGACGAAGTCCTCGATCGGGATCACTCCTTCCGATTTGAACCCGACATCCACAAGCACGCCCGTGGAAGTGACCTTGATCACTTTTCCCTTGATCATCTTGCCGGGCGTGATTTCCTTGGCGCTGAACTGGTACTTGTCCAGAAGATGTTCATAATCCTCGGACGTCATCTTCTCATCTTTGTCGGGGTGTTTTTTTAACTCTGCCATTGGACCATGCTCTCCCTTTGCGAATGTCGTTCGAAGCTATTTTTGATTTTGGCCACGGCTTCGGCGATGGCCTCGGGCGGAGTGGACGCTCCCCCTGATATCCCGATCGTCTTCGCGCCCCGCAGGAGGCGCGGCGTGATCTGGGCGGCACTCTCGATGAAATGCGTGTTCGGCAGGATCCTCTTGGAGATTTGGTAGAGCTTGGCGGTGTTGGAGCTGTTTTTCCCGCCGACGATAAACAGCGCGTCCACCCGGGAGGCGAGTTCGGAAGTGGATTTCTGCCTCGTCCGGGTGAAGCGGCAGACGGTGTTGAAGACCTGAAGCTCGTCTGTCCTCTCGAGAACGGCAGCGACGATTCGGCCGAAGAGGAAGACGTCCTGGGTGGACTGGGCCAGCACAGCCCGGCTTTTTTTCTGCGGCAGGGCCCGGGCCCGGGCCTCGCTCTCGACGATCCGCCCCCGGCCGCGGCTGTAGCCGAGCAGCCCCTTGATTTCCGGATGGGCGGGATTTCCGACGATGATGATTTCCTGACCTTTTTTTGCCAGCCGGGCCACCAATTCCTGGATTTTCTTGACGATCGGGCAGGTGGCGTCGACGACAGCCACTTTTTTTCTTTTTAAGCTCCGATACACTTCCGGCGCGACGCCGTGGCTGCGGATGATGATCGTGCCCGCATCGACCGCTTCGGAATCCTTGACCGACCGGAGTCCCTGTTTTTCCAGGTCAGCGATGACCCGGGGATTGTGGATGATTTCGCCCAGAGTCAGGACCAGGCCGGCGCGGCGGCGCCGCGTGCTTCTGGCGGTTTGCAGAGCCCGCCGGACTCCGTAGCAGAATCCTGAGTTCTTGGCGACGATGATTTCCATACTTATCGGCGGAAAAGCGATGAACTATACTATCCGAACGGATCGCCTTTGTCAATGCTAAGTGTAGGCCTAATCGCAACTTAGCCCCGTTTCAGGCCGGCCGGAAGGTCGCCG
>CAZYWP010000007.1:19456-47020 GCA_964651495.1 uncultured Eubacteriales bacterium
GGCGGGTGGAGGAAGGCGCCAACGCCTCGGGCCTGGACCTCTGCAGCCGCCGGCAGGGAGGCGATGTCGACGGCCTTGTCCGGCTCCAGCTCGGCGTAGCTCGAAAGCAACGCCCGCAGGGCCGCGAGATGCCGGGCAACCCTCTGGGCCAAGGGAATGCCTTCCTTGCCGTAGGGAACAAAAAGCCAGCCCAGCTTGGCGGCTCTCTCGTAGAATTTATCCCGGCCGTCCACGATGAGCGATGAGGAGGGCCTGCCCTTGAGCCGGCCGTGGGAAGCGTTGGGCGTTTCGAGGAGGATGGCCTTGATGCCGGCGTGGTCTCCCCATTCGCGGTGGCTCAGGCCGCGCAGGTTCGCCGGCGAGGCCTCCAGCCGGATTTCGTATCCCTCGGCCTGCAACTCCATCAGAGCCATGGCGGCCAGCTCGGCGCTGTTCTCGTGAAAGACGATGGCGTTGATGACGGGATACTCGGGGGCCGATTCGTGTAGGTCGACGCCCAGGTCGATATGCTCCTGCCGGATGAGCTCCATGATGGCATAGGCGATCTTCTCCGTCAGATACCCGTTGGGCCGGCCCGGATAGCAGCGGTTGAGATTCCTCACTTCGTTTCCGGATAGCTTCTGGCCGGCGGGGTTGATGTAGATGGCCGGGTCGGGCCACTGGTCGATCGGGTTGGTCAGCCGCGACCCCAGCCGGAAGACCCTCGGGCCGGCCGGCGTGGGTACGTAGAATCGCTGCGGGTTGCCCTCCTGGGGGTCGCTGTGGCTGAACCCGCTCCGGTTGGCCCGGGGAATAATGAAGACCTTCCCGCGGTTGACGCGGATGTTTTCGACGAGCATGACGGCCGTGACGTACCCGGCCGGCTCGTTGGGATGGCTGCCGCCCAGGATCAGCAGGTTGCCGCCGGCCTCTTCCCCTTCGAAGACATAGACCTCGGTATCTCCGCGCGTATCCCGGATGCCCGGAAAATATGCGCTGAGCATTTTCATTTCCTTGAGCCCTGGACCCGGATAAACCGGCTCGGCCACGTGCATGCTCAGGAAGCTGCGTCCGGAGACAAAGCAGAGCACTCCCGTGAGCAGGAGACACAGCGGAGCGGAGAGCAGCCTGGCTTTGTTCTGAGTCATTTTTACTTGATCAGAAAGAGGCGGAGGAGGAAAAGCGCGAGGACCAGGGCGGCGGCGAGCTGGCTCCAGATTTTTTTCTGGCGCAGGAGAAACCAGAGCAGATGAAGGCTGAAATAGAGGACGATGAGATGATAGAAAATCCGCATTGTTCTCTAAATAAACTTATCCAAAAAAGGAGCGAGAAGCAAGATTGCGATTCCCGCCGCCATCAGGAGCAGGGCCGGAATAAGGCAGTAACGCACGACGCGAAAAAAATTGTTCTCGCCGACGACCTGGGCGGCGAACCGGCCCGAGATCGCCGCTGGGGGAACAAGGTCTCCCAGGGCGGCAATGGTGGATAGGGCCGCCGAGGTGAGCAAGGCGTTCTTATTGATCAGCGCCAGGATGAACGGAATGCCCAGGATGGAAGCCGAGCCGAAGGTTGAGACGCCGCCGAAGGCCGGCAGGCTGAGCGCGATCCCGAGATAGAGGAGAAACGAGGGGAGGGAGAGGATCGACATAACGGTCCAGCCGCGCGCCCCGGTCAAGGTCATGACCTGGAGGAACATGCCGACGCCGACCAGGATGGCCAGGATGGGAAGAGCTTCCTCGACCGCTTTTTGGGTCACTTTGGGAATGTTGAACCGGCGGCCGCAGAAGACGCCGCTGAGGCTGGCGGCGATGAAGATCCCGGGGATACCGAGGTCCGGGAATTTCCCGGCCGTGAGCCCGGGCGCGGCCATCAAACCCGCCAGGGCCAGGAAAGGGAGATACAGGCGCAGCCGGTATTTTGAAGGCAGGGACGGAGGAAGAATAGCCTCCATCTCCTTGCGCTCGATCACCCGGACGTCCTTATAGGCGATGACCAGGGGGATGACCGCGGCCAAGGGGATGACGATGACGAGCAGCGGCAGGGTGACACCGACGTAGGGCATGTCCACTCCGCCACCCATGATCATGACCAGGATGTTGACCGGAGGGGCGATCATGCCCAGAATTCCGCCCATGGCGATCAGAGCTCCGGTCTTCAACCGCGGCAGCCCGAGCTTCATCATTACCGGGGCGATGAGCGGCCCCGAGCTGAGGATGGCGGCAGTCGAGGAGCCGGTGAGCATGCCGGGGAACATCAGGATCAGCATGACGACGAAAAGCAGGAGCACCTTGCTCTGATAGAATGTCTTGAGCAGGGAGGCGGCGACCGTGTCCAGGATGCCCGCGGCTTCGAGCACCTTGATGAACAAGGTGGCGGTCAGGATAATGAGGATGACGTCGAAATAGCCGAAACTGCCTTCGATGAGATGGCGCAGGCCCAACCCTTCTCCGGCGGCGAGAGACCCGGCCAGGGCAGCCAGGGCGAGGGCGATGCCGATGGGAAACCTGGCGGCCATGGCCAGGCCGACGAAGACGCCCACCATGAAGAGAAAGATCAGGAACTCAGGCATTCATTTAAATGCGTTCTTCAAGGGAGTGAGCGCGTCGACGGTTTTCTCGACTTCGACCAAGGGGATATTTTTCGCCTGGCAGATCTTGGTGAAGATGCCGTCCGCGTTGCCCGATTTGACCACGATGACCATCCTGGCCAGGGGGAGGATATCCGCAATCAGCTCATCGGTCTGAGCGCCGCGGCGCGCTTCTCCGCCGAGATGAAGGCAGAGGATGGCGATGTTCGCTTTCTGAGCCTCGGTGATGAGCGCGGCGATTCTGTCATTCTCTTTGTCCATGTCCAGCCCGGCGGCGCCGAGACCCTTGAGGCTGGCGCCGAGGACGAGAGCCAGGGTCTTCATTTTTTCCAGATCCTTGGCCGTGGCCAGCTTGGAGAGGGTATAATTCAGCCCGGCCCGCTTGGCCAGGACGGCGGCCATCTGAACGTCGGCGTTCTGCCCGGCCGAGGTGAGGAGGAACGGCTGCTCGAAGGGGCCGGCCGGCTCCTCGGGCGGGAGAGCGCCGCTGGCCGGAAAATTCAGGACCAGGCTTAGAGTCAGGATTGTCAGGAGCGTTTTTTTCATTTTTGAGTTTCCTTCTCTGAAATCTTTATCATACTCCATATTCACGCCTTGATATTTTGGGTACGCGTACCGAAACTACGAGTATTCGGAATATGTCCCAAATCATTAATAGCCGTATCCCCAGCCGTCCCGCCGCGAATCGGCCCCGCCGAGGATGATCCTTTTTCCCTTCAGGAACATGATCCCCTGGGCTCCGCCGAAATACTTGTCGTAGGCCTCCCGCACCCTGACTTCATGCCCCAGCGCTTCGAGTTCCCGAACCATATCTTCGGGAAGCCGGGATTCGACCGCAATCGGCCGGGCCCGGCCTCCGGCAGAGTAGCTAAAAAAGCGGGGCGCCTCGATGGCTTCGTCGAGAGCCAGCTCGAACTCGGTCACGTTGAGGACGATCTGGGCCAGGGAGGAAAATATCCGGGTGCCTCCCGGAGAGCCCAGGATGAGATAGGGACTTCCGTTTTTAAAGATGATCAGCGGCCCCATCGAGCTCACCGGCCGCCGTCCGGGCGCCGCCGCGTTTGACGACTGCGGGTCGGAGGAGAAATCATCCATGTGGTTGTTGAGCAGGAAGCCGGTTCCTTCGGGGACGATCCCGGTGCCGAAAAAGTCATTAATGGACTGGGTCAGCGAGACGACATTCCCTTCTTTATCGATAACACATAGGTGGGTGGTGCTGCCCCCATCCTCGTCTTTTTCGGCGAACTCTCCGTGCGGATAAGAGCCGAGCGGCCGGTCCGGGCGGATCTGCGCGGCCAGCCGGGAGGCGTAATCCTTGGCCAGGAGGCCATGAACCGGGATAGAGATAAAATCGGGGTCGCCCAGGAAGCGCTCGCGGTCGGCGAAGATGAGCCGGAGCGCTTCGCTCAGATGATGAATATAGGCGACGGAATTGGAGCCCCAGGTTTTGACCGGCCAGTTTTCGCAGATGTTGAGGAGCTGGATAAGGTGGAGGCCGCCCGAGGCCGGGGGAGGGGCGGTGACGATCGCATAATCCTTATATACTCCCCTCAGGGGGACGACTTCTTCGGGTTTATAGAAGGCCAGGTCCTCCAGGGTTATGATCCCATTCCTGGCCTGGACGGCGGCGACGATTTTTGGGGCGATCTCGCCTCGATAGAAGGCGTCGATTCCCTTGGCCGCGATGAGCCGGAGGGTCCCGGCCAGGTCGGGGTTGCGGAAGCGGTCGCCCGGTTCGTAGGGGAGGCCTTCGTTGAGGTAGCAGTTCCCCCCGGCTGCGTTCTTGACGAGCTTCTCATACTCGTCTTTGTTGATGTCGCTGAAGGTCCGGCTGACCTCGAACCCCTGTTCGGCGAGCTCGATCGCCCTGGCCGCAGCTTCGGCCAGGGAGCGCGTTCCGTAACGCCGCAGGGCCAGATCCCAGCCCGCCAGCGCGCCCGGCACGGCCACGGCCAGGCCGCTCGAGGCGCGCCACTCCGCTTCTTCCTCTCCCTTCTCCTTGAACATGCCGGGCGATGCCGCCCCAGGCGCTTTCTCCCGGTAGTTGATCACGGCCGATTTCTTTTCTTTGGCCAGGTAGATGACCATGAACCCGCCCCCGCCCATCCCCGAGGCGAACGGCTCGGCGGCGTTCAGGGCCAGGGCGGTGGCGACCGCCGCATCGACCGCGTTTCCGCCGGCCCGGAGCATCCTCAGCCCGGCCTCCGCGGCCAGCGGATGCGCCGCCACCACCATCCCGCTCCTCCCGACGAAGTTGTAGGGCGCATGGCGGTCCTGGGGAGGCGGCCCCGGCGCAGGGGTGATGGTTTTCGAGGGACGGCAGGACAGCAGGGTCAGAGAAGCCAGGCAGCTGACGGACAGGACGCCCCTCACCGCCGCGGCCGCGTTCTTAGCTCGGCTCAACTTTTTTTTCCTCCCCGAGAATCCTGGCGATCTCTTCCTCTGTAGGAAGCTCCTCCAGGCTGTTCAGTCCGAAATAGGCCAGAAACCTCTCCGTCGTCCTGTAGATCAGAGGGTTTCCCGGGCTCTTTTTTCGTCCGGTGATTTTGACCAGCTTCTTTTGCAGCAGGGTTTTGACCGTGTAGGACGAATCTACGCCGCGCAAAGCCGAGACCTCGGACAGAGTGATGGGCTGATGGTAGGCGACGATGGAAAGGGTTTCCAGCGACGCGGCCGACAGCTTGCTGCGTTTGTCGATCTTGAGCAGCTGCCTGACCCAGGGGTCGAAGTCCGGGCGGGTGGAAAATACGTACCCTCCGCCGCTCTGGACGATCTGGATCCCCCGCTCGCCGGCGGCATAGCCTGCCAGAAGATCCTGGAGGGCCTGGTCGATTTCCGCGGCGGGATAGCCGGCCAGGACATCCTTGATTTTTTCCAGCGGCAGCGGCTCCAGGGAGATAAAGATCAGGGCTTCAATGATTTCTTTCAAACCGGGGGTCATGAGTTTTCCCTTGCCGGATGGTCGCGGCGCAGCCAGACTTTGATGGTCTGGAAGAGCCGCTCCTGGACGGCCGCGACCAGCCTCGCTTTAATCAGCTCGAGCAGGCTGAAGAAGGAAACGACCGCCTCCTCAAGCGTTTGCTGACGGTTGAAGTATTCCAGGAAATCGAGGACGGTTTCTTTCTCCAGGAGCGAGACGATCTCCTTCATTTTTTCTTCCAGTGAGTAGTTCTTGCCTCGAACCACCTGGAAGTGCTCGGCCTCCTTCCGTTTCATCAGGATGAAAAATGTCTCCGCCAGGTCGAACAGCGAGACCTCGACCAGGTCGAGCTCTCCTGCTTCCGGAAGGGGCGGTAGCGCTTCCCTGGTCCACAGGCTGAGCTGCTCCTCCTCCTTTTCCTTGAGGAGAGAGCAGGCGGCCCTGATTTTCTGATATTCCACCAGCTGATCCACGAGGAAACGGCGCGGGTCCTCCTCACCCCCCAGGGGCTCTTCGCGGGGTAGCAGCATCTGGGACTTGATGTGGATGAGCAGGGCGGCCAGGAGCAGAAACTCGGCTTCGCGGTCGATGTTGATCTGCTCCTTACGGTCGAGGTACTCCAGATACTCGCGGGTGATGACGGCGATCGGGATGTTGTGGATGTCGATTTTTTTTTTGCGGATCAGGAAGAGGAGAAGGTCGAGAGGCCCTTCAAAAACCTCCAGCCGGACCTGATAGCTCTCTGGTGTTTCCATCCAACCTAAAAAGTCCCTTTTCCTTTAGAATCCGACGGCCGCCCTGACGTCGTCCATGGTCCTTCGGGCCGCTTCCCGGGCCCGCCCGTTTCCATCTTCGAGGATCTCCCGGACGCGGCCGGGATTTTTTTCCAGCTCTGCCTTTTTCTCCCAGTAGGGCTCGAGCAGGCGGATGAGGCTTTCGATCGCTGCCGCTTTACATTCGAGGCAACCGATTCCCGCCCTCCGGCATTCACGGGCCAGTTCGTCCCTGTGCCCCTTCTCGACGAAGGCGCGATGGAGGGTGAAGGCCGGGCATTCGTCGGGCTCGCCGGGGTCAGACCGGCGCTTGCGCCGCGTGTCCGTGACCATGGTGGATATCTTTTCCCGGATGACGGCCGGGGAATCCCTCAGATAAATGGCATTGCCGAAGGACTTGCTCATCTTTCTTCCGTCCGTCCCGGCGAGCCAGGGCGTCTCGGTAAGGAGCATCTGGGGCTCGGGGAAGACCTCGCCAAAGAGCCGGTTGAAGCGCCGGGTGATCTCCCGGGCCAGCTCGAGATGAGCGGCCTGGTCCTCTCCCACCGGGACGATGTCGGCACGGTAGATCAGGATGTCCGCCGTTTGCAGCACCGGGTAGCCAAGATATCCATAAGTGTTGAGGTCCTTGTCGGCCAATTCTTTCTGCATGTCTTTGAATGTCGGAACCCGCTCGACCCAGGGGAGCGGGGTGACCATGGAAAGCAGCAGGTGGAGCTCCGCGTGTTCTTTCACCTCCGACTGGACGAAGAGGACACATTTTTGCGGGTCCAGGCCGATGCTCAGGAGGTCCACGGCCATTTCAAAGGTATACCCTTTGATGACCTTCGAGTTCTGATATTCCGAGCTCAGGGCGTGCCAGGTGACGATGGAATAAAAGCATTTGTACCTGTCCTGGAGCAGCAGCCAGTTGCGCATAGCCCCGACGAAGTTTCCGAGATGGGCCGTTCCGGTGGGCCGGATCCCGCTGAGGACGGTCTTTTTTTTCTTTTCGCTCATGGTCAGGCAAAAATCAGGCTTATAATAAGAATTTCGATGGGCCGGATGATGATCCGCAGAAGACCCAGATAGATCAACGCCAGCACGATGATGAAGCCATAGGGACGGATCCGGTCGTACGCCTGGGCGGCCTCTTCGGAGAGAAATCCCATCAACACTCCGCTGCCGTCAAGAGGGGGGATGGGAATGAGGTTGAAGACCGCGAGATAAGTGTTGACCAGGACGCCGTAAAAGAGGATCAGGGCCAGGCCTTCCAGGGGATGGAAGCCAGGGGGCAATCCCCCCCGGCCGAGGAGAAAGCTCCTCAGGAAAATGGCCACTGCAGGGGTCAGGAGTTTAAGGAACAGGACCCCGATGAGAGCCAGCGCGGCCACCGTCAGGTTCGAGGCCGGCCCGGCGGCGGAAATCCAGAGGTTGTCCCGGCGCGGATTCCTGAGGTTGAACGGATTAACGGGAACAGGTTTGGCCCAGCCGAAGGGCGGCGCACCCGCGATAACCAAGAGCAGCGGAAGAAGCACTGTTCCGATCGGGTCGATATGAGCGATCGGGTTGAGGGTGACCCGGCCCATACTCTGGGCCGTGAGATCACCGAACTTGGCGGCCGCCCAGCCGTGCGCCGCTTCGTGGACGGTGATGGCGAAGAGCAGGACGAAGAGGCTGATGATGAGGGTGACGATATTCATTTCAAATCAGGGCTATTTATAGCATATCGGCGGGATGAAATAAAGCGGCCGGCGGCCTGGGTAAGCATCTTTTTTTCGTGATCTGACTCGATGACCAAGAGAGGGTGGCACGGCGAAGGGGCTCCCCGGCCGCCCGAAGCGTTTGAATACTTCCAGTGACGCTCTCAATATCTTTTTATCGATATTTACCTCCCCAACCCCTCCTATGGAAAATAGGAGGGCATAACGGTAAGCGCCTCTGGCAAGGTCGTAGGGGACCCCAAGGGGAAGAGGTGAGGGGGTTGGGTGAGGAAGTCCGTCGAAGCCTGAGCGGGCACGGTTTCTCGACTGAAAGGAGAGAAGAGCGAAGGCTGAGTTCGAAGCGAGTTTCCTCGCTGGGGAAACGAGCGGGCTGACGAATCCAATACCCGAGCCTCGGCGGGGAAGAGCCGTGACAGGACCCTATTCCAGATCTATAACGTCAAGGAAAAAAAGATGCTACCGCGGCCCGCCTAGAGGACAGGCAGGTAGGTTTTGACCTCGTAATCGCTGACCTGCTTGTCGAATTCGCCCGAGACGTTCACGCCATAGTCCTTGATCTCCGTGTGCTTGTTGGCGACGAAGGTGCGAAAGATGTGGTCGCTGAGCGTCTCCTGCATCAAGCGGCTCTTTTCCATCAGCTTGAGCGCTTCCTCGAGGTTGCGGGGCAGAGTCCGGATCTCAAACTTCTTTTGCCGGGAGTTCGACATCCTGTAGATGTTCTCTTCGACCGAGTCGGGGAGAGGATAGCCTCCCCGGATGCCCTGCAGCCCCGCCACGAGCATGGCCGAAAACGCCAGGTATAAATTGCAGGCGGGGTCGGGAGAGCGCAGCTCGATCCGGGTCGCCGCCTCCTTGCCCGGCTGATATTCAGGGACGCGGATGTAGGCGGACCGGTTTCTCTGTCCCCAGGCGATGTAAACGGGCGCTTCGTAGCCTTCGATCAGCCGCTTGTACGAATTGACCCACTGGCTGAGGACGGCCGAGATCTCCCGGGCATGGGTGATCAGGCCGGCCATGTAGTGACAGGCGATGTCGGAGAGATGATATGTGTTCTTGGGCGAGAAGAAGACGTTCTTTCCGCCTTTCCACAGCGACTGGTGGACATGCATCCCGCTGCCGTTCTGGCCGTTGAGCGGCTTGGGCATGAAGGTGGCGTAGAGGCCGTGCATCCGGCAGACCTTCTTGACCATGTAGCGGAAGAGCATGCCGATATCCGCCATATCGATGGCGCTCGAGTATTTCAGGTCGATCTCGTGCTGGCCGTGGGCGACTTCGTGATGATCGTACTCGGACTCGATCCCCATTTGTTTAAGCAGGAGCTGGATTTCCTTGCGAATTCCCCCGTGCTTCCCGCTGAAGAAATATCCTCCCTTGTCGCTAAAGCTGGTGTCATTGTCGCTGGGGAAGATGAAAAACTCCAGTTCCGGCCCCACCTTAAAGTCGTCGAACCCGAATTCCTGCCTGGCCCGAGCCAGCGTTTTTTTGAGAATATAGCGGGTGTCCCCTTCGTAATGCTCCCCCTCGGGAGTGAGGATGTCGCCGAACATGATGGCTTCACGCCAGCGGATCTCCTCACGAAAACCGACATACTCCCAAGGAAGAACGCGGAAGGTTCGGGCTTCGGGCTTGATGACCAGGTCGCTTTCCTCGATCCGGACAAATCCCTCGATTGATGAGCCGTCGAAGCCCTTTCCTTCGCGGAATGCTTTTTCCAGCTCTGCGCTGGGGAAGGAGAAATCCATCGGCCGGCCGAGGATGTCGGGAAAATGGACGCGGACGAACTCGATCTTATTGACGGGGTTCATCACATAATCGAGGACTTCTTTCTCGGTCCTGAAGCCATACGTTTTGTCTGACCCTTTGGTAGGGTCGGCCATCTTGACCTCCTTTCTTTTAATTTATTGCCAACTCCGGGCCGTTGGCTTGACGGAGAACAGACGATCCCCTAAGATGAGCGAAGGGCCCGGAGAGCATATTATTCGCTTTTAACATTAGTCAGGGTATATATCAAAAAAAAGATTGAATGTCAAGTATATTGTGATAAAATAGTCCAAATGAATTAAATTACCTATAGTTTATGGACAATTAGGAGACCATGATGATCGATGAACTGGAGAAAAAAATCATCCGGGCGATGAACCAGAACGCCCGCCGGAGCTTCCGTGAAATCGCCAAGAATGTCGGGACTTCGGCTACGGCCGTCATCAACAAGGTGAAGAAGCTGGAAAGCCAGGGGGTCATCCGGGGCTATATCCCACTCGTCAGCGCCGAGTATTTCGGGCTCGACCTGATGGCCATCATCGCTCTGCGGATCTCCAAGGGAAAATTGCTGGAAACACAGCAGCGAATCTCCCAGGATCCCCGTGTCGCAGCCGTCTATGACATCACCGGCGAATGGGATTCCCTTGTCATCGGCCGGTTCAAAGGCCGCGACGACCTCAACGATTTCATCAAGAGCATCCTCTCCTTTCCGAATGTGGACCGGACGGTGACTCATATCGTGCTGAACGTGATGAAGGAGGAGAGACGCGTCCTCGTCTGAAAAGTTCCTTGACACTGAATCCTCGATGACCTAACGTATAAGCTGATTAAGGAGAGGAACAATGGCCAAAGAAATCCACGAGACGATCGGCCATCATTATATCGTTGAAGCATCGGGATGCGATCCCAAAGTCATCGGCAGCATCGAGAAGGTGCAGCAAATTCTGGTCAAGGCCGCCGAAGTCGCCGGCGCTCAGGTCTGGTCCATTTCCTTCAGCCGGTTTCCGCCGAACGGCGTCAGCGGTGTGGTGGTCATTTCCGAATCCCATATCTCCACCCACACCTGGCCGGAATACGGGTATGTGGCCATCGACATCTATACCTGCGGCAAACACGTCGACCCGGAAAAAGCGGTTGTCTTTGCCGTCGAAGCGTTCGGCTCCTCGACCTCCCATATTACGGAAATCACCCGCGGCATCGATGAGGGGGACTCGATCTATTACCACAGCTTCGTCACGTGGGAGGAGCATTTCAAGAAGGGGAGCATTAAGTAAAACGATCCGTGACGCCCCTCCTCCCAGGCAGGATCGGGAGAATGAGGCGGCGGCGCCAACGGGTCGCCCGGCTGCCTGACTCATCAAATATGTAAATTAAATTTACAGCCGCTTTGCCAGCCGTACATCGAATTCTCTCTTTCCCCGCGGCATTATCTGGAGGGGGGCAGGCCTTTTGGCACAAAATATGCTCTCTCTTGAATGGAATGGCGCCAGCGGCGAAGACGGTTGCTTTTTGTTATAATAGCCTGGTGAACCAGAGATCCTTCGTCCTGCCGGTCTTCCTTCTGCTTTTATCCTCCCTATTTTTCGCTCAATCCGCCGAGAACGAAGGCATTGAACAGTTTGTCCGCCAGCTCGAGAAGGACTTGGGAACCCGTAATTTCACTTCCTATCTCCAGGCTTTTTCGCCGGAGTTGCGGCCGCAACAACAGGCCGGCCTATTTCGTTATTTCGACAGGCTGAAGATGGAAACCGTCAGCCTTTTCTGGGCCAATAAGGGCCGGGTGAGGCCGGAAGAACCGGAGGTTTTCATCCAGGCCGTCTTCCAGAATGCTTATGGCGCCCTGATCGAGACCTGGCAGTTGCTCCTGGGAAAGATGGAAGGCCGCTGGCTGATCGTCAATAAGAAAGTCCGGGGGAACATCAGCCAGCTCTATAAGATCAGGATGCCGGCGGAACGCGTGGAGCAGGCCGAAACGGTCGAGATCAGACATGCGGACATCCGCCTGACTTTCAGGAACGCCCTGGTTTTTTACGACAACATTCCGGAGCTCGAGACGGCGCTCCTCGTGCTCGGCGAAGGCAGCCTCTCCTTCTCTCCGTCGGACCCCAACGAGGAGCACCAGCTGGATCTCATTTACAAAAGCAGGCGACTCGAGGACTCGATTGAATATGCCTACCTGCGGTTTTCCGATTCCTTTTTTGGGCGGAATATCAAGATCAGCAACGCCGCAGCGCCACGCCAGGGCCTCCTTGAAGCGGCGAGAAACAAAGCTTACTCTCTGTTCATGAAACACTACCAGCGCTATTTCACCATCGAGAGCGCGCTGAGTCAGCAGCCTCTGTCCTTCGTCCCTCAGGGAGATGAGGCGGTGATAGAGTTCAGGGGGAAGAAAAGCGGCGATCTTTCCTATGTTTATTCGGCCTATGCCGAGGAAGAGATCACCCTCTATGACCGAACACGGGACCGCTTCATCAACCTCTATTCGCCAGCCGGAGAAGGGGGGAAGAGGCGGATGGTGATATCTTTCAGCCAGAGGTGCGACGTTCAGAGTTACCGGATCGATGTAGATTTCGTGCCGCAGAACTTTTATCTCTCCGCTAAAGCCAGGGTCGAACTGCTCTCCCAGGCTCCGGGGCTTGATCTGGCCAGGTTCAAGCTCAATCCGGCGCTCGATATCCTGCGCATTTACGACGAGGAAGGCCGGGAGCTCTTTTTTACCCAGGACCGGATCAGCCGGACCCTGTATGTTTATTTCCTGGAGCCGCTCGCCAGAGGAAAAAAATTTGCCCTGGAGATCTTCTACCGCGGGCGTCTGGAGCCGCCCCCTCAAATGACGGACACTGTCATGGGCGGCCAATACAAGGACCACGTAGTCCTTCTCGAGCCCCGCTTTGAGACCTATCTCTTCAGCCAGTCGGCTTACTGGTATCCCTCTCCCCCCGGCGATGATTATTTTACCGCCCGTCTCAACATCATCACCCCTCCTCAATACCAAGTCGTCTCCAACGGCCGGCTCCTGGAACGCGGAACATTGAACGGCATGCAGCGGGTCACAGAGATCGACAAAATGGGCAGCTCATTCTCCATCTTCGAGACCGGGACGCCGGTCAAGTATCTTTCCTTCCTCGTCGGGAAGCTGACCCTCGGTCAAGAACAGGCGGACCCGGTTCCCCTGGCTTACTATTATTCTTCCGATATCCCCTGGCCGAAAAAGGGTTTGCTGGATAGCGCTCAAGAGATAATGGAATTCTTCGAAAACCGGTTTGGCCCGTTCCCGTTTGAGAACCTCCGTATCGTCCACAGGATCTGGGTGACGAGCGGAGGCCACAGCCCGGCCTCTTTCGTCGTCCTCAATGAGCTTCCTCGTCCGGCGGACGGGAGTGGCTTGGTTTCGCTCGGATCGGGCAATCCGGCCAGCGCCGTAGACCTCTCCCAGTGGAAAGAATATTTCCTGGCCCACGAGATTGCCCACCAGTGGTGGGGCCAGGGAGTGACCTGGGCCAGGTACCGGGATCACTGGCTCAGCGAGGGGCTGGCCCAGTATTCATCCGCCCTTTTCCTGCAGTCCAAGTACGGCCAGGGAGCGTTCTCCGACATTCTGAAGAAGTTTTGCCGCTGGACGGAGAAGAAGGCGAAGTGGGGTCCGATCATCATGGGCTCAAGGCTCAGTTTTATCGACTTTCAGGCCTACCAGGCCATCATCTATGATAAGACCGCCCTTGTTCTCAACATGCTGCACGACCTTTTGGGCGAGGACGTTTTTTTGGCCGGCCTCAGGCAGTTCTTCAGGCAGTACAAATTCGGCGCTGCGGCCACCGGTCAGTTTATACAGGTGATGGAAAATGTCTCCGGCCGGGAGCTGGATGCGTTTTTCTCCCCCTGGCTCGAGTCCCACCTGCTCCCGGAGATCCGGGTTAGCTATCGGACTGAGGCGAGGACATCCGGGTATGTTCTCAAGGTCCGTGTGGAACAGAAAAATGATGTTTTTGTCTTTCCTCTGTGGTTCGAGTGGCAGGGACGGGACGGGAGCCAGGGCCGGGAAAAAGTGATCATCGAGAGCAGCAGCCAAGACTTTGATCTGTCCCTGCCTGTGGCTCCGAAAAAAGTGAAGGTCAACCCGGATGAGGCTGTGCCCGGGAAGTTCAGCTCCAACAAAGGCTGAAATCAAGGACCTCAGGACAGGTTGTCGAGGTCGATCTCCAGTCTTTTAATGATCTCGTTCAGCGTGGTCGGCTTGAGCCCGAGCGAGCGGGCCGCCCTTTTCTGCACGCCTTTGGCTTTGCGCAGGGCGGTGAGGACGACTTTTTTCTGAAAACCCCGGCTCTGCTCCTTGAAGCTCAGGTCTTCTTCCGTCTCGGGCGCGGGCTCTTCCACTTCCCGGTGAGCGAGAAGGAATTGAGGCAGGCAATTGCGGGTGATCAGCTTTCTCTTGGTGAGCACGATAGCCCTCTCGATCAGGTTTTCCAGCTCCCGGACATTTCCCGGCCAGTCATAGCCTTCCAAGATTTCCATGACATCCTCGGTCAGGCCGTCGATCTCCTTTTTGTTTTCCCGGCTGTAGAGGTCGATAAAATGACTGACCAGGAGGGGGATGTCCTCCTTCCGCTGGCGCAGCGGCGGGAGTTCGATTTTGATGACGTTGATACGGTAGAAGAGATCCTGGCGGAAAGCCTTGGCGGCGATGAGCTCTTCCAGGTCGGAATTGGTGGCGGCGATGATCCGGCTGTCCACTTTGAGCGTCCTGGTCCCCCCCAGCCGCATGAATTCCTTATCCTGCATGACCCGCAGCAGTTTGGCCTGCGTTTCCAGGCTGATGCTGGAAATCTCATCGAAGAAGATGCTCCCCCGGTCCGCTGCTTCGAAAAGCCCCTTTTTGTCGCTGATGGCTCCGGTGAACGCGCCCTTGACATGGCCAAAGAGATGGCTCTCGAGCAGGTCGGGAGGGAGAGACCCGCTGTTGACGACGATAAACGGAAAATTGCGCCGGTCGCTGTTCTGGTGAATGGCCCGGGCGACCAGCTCCTTGCCGGTGCCGCTCTCCCCCTGAATCAGGATCGTCGACCGAGTCGGAGCCGTGGCCTTGATCAGCTCGAAGATCTTGAGCATGGGCTTGCTCTTGCCGATGATGTTTTCAAACCCGAATTTTCGGGTCAGCTCATCCTTGAGCCGGATGTTTTCGTCCTGAAGGGTCTTGTGTTCGATGGCCCGCTTGATGGTCAGGAGGAGCTCTTCGTGCTTGAACGGCTTCTGGATGTAATCATAAGCGCCGATCTTCATCGCGGCGATGGCCGATTCCACCGAAGCATAGGCGGTGATGATGATGATGACCGCCTGGGGGTCGATTTTCTTGATGCCCTTCAGGACCTGGATGCCGTCGAGGCCCGGCATCAGGAGGTCGAGCAGGATGACATCGAAAGCCTGGGAGGAGTGTTTTTCCAGGGCTTCCTCGCCGGACGAGGAGATCTCGACTTCGTAGCCTTCCGAGCTCAGGAGCTGGCCGAGAATGTCGTGGATGACCGGCTCATCGTCGATGACATGGATAACGCTTTGTGCTGCCATGGTCAATTCCCTGCCGCGGAGGATTTCTGGCTCACTTTTCTCTGGTCGAGGTCGGCGGGAATGGTAATGACAAAACAGGTCCCCTTGCCCGCCTCGCTTTCGACGGCGACATGGCCCTCATGCTCTTTGATGATGGCATAAGATATCGACAGTCCGAGGCCCGTGCCCTTCCCGATGCCCTTGGTGGTGAAAAACGGGTCGAAAATATGGGCCAGATGCTGCTTCCTGATCCCGGTCCCAGTATCGGCGATTTTGATCACAACCCTCTCCTTTGTCGCCGCGACTTCGATGCGCAGCTTGCCGCCCTCAGGCATGGCGTCGATGGCGTTGAGAATGATGTTGATGAACACCTGCTGCAGCCGCTCCCCCTGGGCCCAGATGAGTCTCACCGGGCCTTCGTGCTTCATCTCCAACTGGATGTTCATCGCCTTGAGCTTATAGTCGATTAGCGAGCTGATCTCTTGCAAGCTCTCCACGATATTGACCTTGTGAAAAGCCGACTCCGAAGGGTTGCGGGCGAAGTTGAGGAGGTTCTTGACGATGTGCGAGACCCGCTCTGTCTGGACTTCGATCTTTTCCAGAATCTGGGTGTAGTTGGAATCGGTGAGTTTTTTTTGCAGAATCTGGATGTAGCTCGAGATGCCGGTGAGCGGCGTGTTGATCTCGTGGGCGACGCCCGCCGAAAGCAGTCCGATCGAGGCCAGCTTCTCCGACGTGACCAGTTGCTGCTGCAAACGGATCTTCTCGGTGATGTCCTCGAAGACGATGATCGTTCCATAGGGGACCATCCTGTTGTCGAGGAGGGGAGTCTTGGCGATGTCGAAAATCCTCGTCTCTCCTTCCGCGATCTCGAGAGTGGCCTCGCCCAGCAGGCGGAAGTCCTGCTGGGTGTCGGTGGGAAAGAGGGCGAGACTGTTTTTCTGGCCCAGGACTTCCTGGACTCCCCGGCCGAGGACCTGGCCCTTTTTCTTGGAAAAGACCCTTTCCAGGACCCGGTTCCAGCCGATGACCGTCCCCTGCTGGTCGACGACGGCTACGCCCACGGTCAGACTCTCGATGATATTCTCGCTGTAATCCTTGAGCCGTTCGAGCTCCATCGCCCGGATGCTGGCCTGGTTGTAGAGAGAGGCGTTTTCGATGGCCAGAGCCACGGGGGACGAGATGGTGGTCAGCAGTTCCCAGTCCTCGCTGTTGAGATAGGAGTTGTCGACCTTTTTGCTCATGGCCAGGCAGCCGATGAGCTTGTCTTCCACTTTGAGGGGCAGGAAATGGGCAAAACCCAGAGCAGCCAGAGTTTCGCCTCCCCTGACCTGTTCTCTTTTCTCGGAGAAGGGGTCGAGAGAGAGAAATTCCTTTTCTTTGAGAACCCGGATGAACCGGGAATCGCAGCGCAGCACCGGAGGCAAGGAGACCGCTTCCCCCTTTGAGCCGAAGACCGATAAAGTCTCGCCGGAGTCGTCTTCTGGAAGGAGCAGGGCCAGGGTTTGCAGAGACAGGGCGTTGGAGATCAGGTCCATGAGTGACCGGGAGAGTTTTTCGAAATTCCGCTCCCGGCTCAGTTCTTTGCTGATGACAAGAAGTGTTTTCCGGTATTTGTATGCTCTTTTGTAAAAAAACCTGTCCAGGAGCGAGGTGAACAGCTTTTTCAGGGGCGTAAACAGTGTCGCCCCCAGGATCATGGCCAGGATTCCGAGGCTGAGAACGTTGAGCTTGTTCTCCGAGAACATCTGAGTCCGGGAGCTCAGGACGACATAAAGACAGGCGAGCACGAAATAAGAAAAGACGAGCGTCGCGGCCTTTTTGAGAAGGACCTCGAAATCCATGAGCTTATACCGGGAGACGGAGTAGGCAAAGGTCAAAGGAATAAGCGCCTGAAAAAGCACGGTCAGTTCCGCCATTTGGGAGGGGACATGCCCGAGGATATAGGGGACGGCATAAAAGACGGTGAAGGGAAGGATTCCCAGTCCGAGCCCGGAGATGATCCAGCGGAGCTGTTTTTTGATGAGATGGCTGGGGGGGTGAAGGAGGCTGTGGTAGATGGTCAGGATGGAGATGATGGCCAAGGCGGCGAAATGGAGGACTTCCAGCCGCTCCAGGCCCAGATAGACAGAAAAGACGCCGGCATCCTCCCAGCCGCGGGCGAGAGGCAGATGGAGGGCGACCGTAGTGAGGAAGAAAAGCAGGGCCGGGACATAGAGGAGAGCGAGCAGCATGGGCCGCTCTTTGACGATTTTTTTCCTTTGCGGGAAGAGGAGAAAGAAATGGAGAAGCAGCGGCGGGAACAGGAGAAAGGCCGCTTTGTCCAGCCAGTAGAAGACGCTGTCGAGGAGGCCCATCTCGCCGGTGGGGGAAAAAATATAGAGAGAATAAAGCGTCATGCACAGCAGGTAGAAATAAAGGTAGGGAGCGGAAAATGACTTCCTGGAATTGAAAAAGACCACGATGCTGATGATCAGGGTGGTCAGCCCGATCAGGGCCAGATAAAAATAAAGAAGGTTGGGCTCTTTCCGGGAAAGGTATAACGAGGGAGAGAGGACTTCCCCAGGCCGGCCGATCTGATACTGAAGCTTTTGGCCGGTCGGCCAGGCGATCCAGTGGCTCTTGACGATATCGATCTTATTGGTGATCGGCAGGTCGTTGATCGAGTAGAGGATGTCCTCCTTCTTAATCCCGGCTAAGTAAGCCGGGCCGTTCACTTCGACCTTAATGGCCGTGATCCGACCCGCTTTTCCCCCCCATAAAGCGCCGTCGGTCGGCTCTCTCCAGACGGCTTTCTTGAAGATGTTGATTCCCCCCAGCCCCAAGAACAGGACAATGCTCAGGACAGAGATCGTCAGGTCTTTTCTCACAGTGCTAAAATCCAAAAAATTGAATCATGCGGGGAAAAAAATTTTGGCGGTCCATTTCAGCTCAGGATATGTTTGCTCCCCGTGCGGATGGCCCATTTAGCGCTGCTCTGCCGCTGCAGCTTTTTCAGAGCCTGGTCTTCCTTTATACCGAGAGGCTTGGTGTTTCGGGAAAAAAAAGAGCTCCAGTAGTCGTATTTCGGCTTTTTGGCCGGGAACTCCTGGGGGTTGGATGGAGAAGAGAGCGGGACGCCCGCAATAAAGAGGGTAAAAATCCCCGCAACAAGCCGTTTTTTCATTGATTTTAAAATAAATCTTTCACCGCCGTTTGTCAACCTGACAAAGGAACCCGGATATTCGGACCCAGGGAGGGAATTTGACAAAAAAAAGACTATAACTTAATATGATCGTATCCTTTTCTGACAATTAAAGATATATATATTTAGGATGCCATATTTTATCTGCCGTCTGGCTACTGAAGAGGGGCAATCCCTTTCCCAGTCATTCCTCGCTCCCTCCGCGGCGGACTGCCGGAAGCACTTCGAATCCGGGGGATTTTGCGTCCTCTCGGTCAAAAAGGACTGGAAACGCCTTCCGCTGCCCTCTTTCCCTTTCGAGAAGAAGGTCAAGGACAAAGATTTCATCATGTTCAACCAGGAACTGACGGCCCTTCTCCGGGCAGGATACCCCATCCTCAAGAGCCTCGAGCTCATCACCGGACGGACCAAGAACCTCCATCTCAAAGAGCTCCTGCTTGGCGTGGAGGGGGAAATCCGGAGCGGCAAATCCCCGTCCGAAGCCTTCCGCCCGTTCGAAAAGCGGTTCACCAAGGTGTACACCGCGTCGCTCATGGCGGGAGAACAGAGCGGCAACCTTACCGGCACGATCGGTCGCTATATCGACTACGCCAGAGTCATCGCCCAGACCAGGTCGAGGATCCGGTCGGCCCTGGTCTATCCGACCCTGCTCCTGACCTTTTCTCTGATCCTGATGGGCATCCTGGTCAATTTCATCCTACCCCAGTTTGCCAGGTTTTATCTGGATTTCGAGGCCGAACTGCCCGCAGTCTCCCAGTTGTTGATCAAGCTGACGACCTTTCTGCGGAAAATGACCCCCTTCCTGCTCGGTTTTGGAATCGCCGTCGCCTTTACCCTGTCCCAGTTGAGAATAAGGGAGAAAAACCGCGTCTTCCTGGACAAGCTCAAGCTCAGGATCCCCTATGCCCGGCGAATATGGACGGATACCGGCATCTCCCTGTTCAGCCGGACGCTCGGCCTGCTTCTTGAAGCGGGAATCACTTTGCTGCCCTCGCTCCCCATTGCCTCCCAGGCTATTCCTAATAAGTTCCTCGGCCAGCAGACCAAGCATCTTCCGGACGACATCCGCAACGGAGAGACCCTCTCCGATTCGCTCGGCAAATCCGGGTTTTTCCCCATGCTGGCCATCGACATGATCCGGATCGGTGAGACCTCGGCCAACCTGCACGGCCTGCTGAGGGAAGTCGCGGAGGTCTACGACGAAAAGGTCCGGGCCAAGATTGACACGTTTGTCTCTCTGATCGAGCCGGTCATCATCATCTTAATGGGGATGCTGGTGGCACTCATGCTCCTGTCCGTGTATCTTCCCATCTTTAACATCATCCAGGTGACAAAATAATCATGAACAAAGAAGAAGCCAAGAAAGCCCTCCTTTCCGAAGAGGCGGAAACCCGAAAACTGGCGGAACGGTACAACGTCCCCTATGTCGACCTGGCCACGATTTCAATCAACCGGGAGTTCGTCCAGTCCTTCCCCCCCGAGTTTCTCTACCGGGCGAACTTCATCCCTCTCGAGGAGAACGAGGGCGACATCAAAATCGCCATCGCCGACCCGTCTGATTTTGCCACCATCGATTCGATCGAATCCTTCCTGGGGAAAAAAGCCCAGGTTTACGCGGCCTCCAAGCGGGCGATTCAGGAAGCCCTGCGGCGGAGCGAGACAGCCCTCCAGGTCTTAAAGGACGCCACCGAAGGGTTCATCGTCCAGGTGGTCGAAAAAGAAGGGGGAGAGGGGGAAGAAGTCATCTCCCTGGAAAAGCTGGCCGACCAGGACGGCTCGATCATCAAGCTCGTCAACACCATTATTTTTACGGCAGTGCAGAAACGGGGCAGCGACATTCACATCGAATCGCGGGAGGACGGGGTCAAGGTCAAATACCGGATCGACGGAGTCCTCGGCGAAGCGATGGAGCCGATCGACAAGAAATTCCAGTCGCCGATCATCTCCCGGATCAAGGTCATGTCGGACCTGGACATTTCCGAGCGCCGGGTGCCCCAGGACGGCCGCTTCCGCCTCAAGATCAAGGATAAAACCATCGATTTTCGCGTCTCCATCATGCCCAGCATCTACGGCGAGGATGCGGTTATCCGGATCCTCGACAAGGAGATGATCACCGAGGCCATACTTGAGCTGCGGCTCGACCTGCTGGGTTTCTCCGACGAGGTGCTGAAGAGGTTCCGCCGCTACATCGCCCAGCCCTACGGCATGGTCCTGGTCACCGGGCCGACCGGAAGCGGCAAGACAACGACCCTCTATGCCGCGCTGACCGAGATCAAATCCCCCGAAGATAAGATCATCACCATCGAAGACCCGGTCGAGTACCAGGTCAGCGGCATCACTCAGATTCCGGTGAACGAGAAGAAAGGCCTCACCTTCGCCCGCGGGCTGAGGTCGATCCTGAGGCACGACCCGGACAAGATTATGGTCGGCGAGATCCGTGACCCGGAGACGGCGCAGATCGCCATCCAGTCCGCTCTGACCGGCCACCTCGTCTTCACCACGGTCCATGCCAATAATGTCTTCGACGTCATCGGCCGCTTCCTGCACATGCAGGTGGACCCCTACAGTTTCATCTCCGCTTTGAACTGTATCCTCGCCCAGCGCCTGGTCCGGGTGCTCTGCCCGAAATGCAAGGAGGCCGTCCAATACCGGGACGACCAGCTCCTCGAGTCGGGTCTCAACCCCGAGAGTTTTCGGAAAAAAGCGTTTTACGAAGCCCGCGGCTGTTCCTACTGCAATTTCACCGGATATCAGGGGCGGACGGCCATCGCCGAACTCCTGGAATTGTCCGATGTCATCCGGGAGATGATTCTCGTGAGAAAGCCCCTCTCCGAAGTGAAGAAGAGGGCCAAAGAAGAGGGCATCGTCTTCTTGCGCGAGGTCGGGCTGGAAAAAGTCCTCCGCGGAGTCACCAGCCTAAAGGATCTAAACAAGGTCACGTTTGTCGAGTGATCGCGGAGTTGGCCATGACTGAAAACGATGGTATATAGAGTGCGTTTCTATCTCAGCCGGCCCCCGATCGTCGATAAAATCTTGCGCTATTTCTCCACCCCCCCCTGCCCGCCGGTCGTGTTTCAGCTCACCCCTTCCTACGTCAGCGCTATTCATGTCGCCCCCAAAGACAGAAAAATCAAAGGTCATGTGATCCTGCCCCTGCCGCCCGGGCTGATCGAACCGCACTTTGACCGTCAGAACCTGGCCGATCCTCCTGCCCTGGCCGAGGTCATCAAGGCGGCGCTGGCCTCGCTTCATGTTTCGGGGGGGACAGTGGCCTGTCTGGTCCCGGAGGCATGCCTCAAGATTTTTGTCCTGGGGTTCGATTCCCTGCCGTTCTCCGAAAAGGAAAAAGACAAGGTTATCCGCTGGCGGGCGAAGAAGCAGATGCCGGTCCTGCCCGAGGATGCGCGGCTGTCTTACCAGGTTTTGTCATCGGCAGGAACGGTCAAGGTCCTCGCCTCCCTGGGCCGGTCGGCCGTGCTGCAGGAATACGAGGGGGTGTTTTCTAAGCTGGGGCTGGAGGCGGGAGTCCTGAGCGCTCCCACGCTAAGCCTTCTCAACCTTATCAACTGGGAGAATGAGAAGGACGTAATCGTGGCCAATATCGAGGACGACTCCATGAGCCTGGTGGCCGTCACCCGGTCCGAGATCTCGCTCTACCGCAATAAGATCTTCGCCGTCGAGCGGCGGCCGGACCTCTCCATCGGCCAGAAGGTCGAGCTAATCGTCAAAGAAATCGAAAACACAGTCTTTTTTGTCGAGGACAGGGAAAAAAGCGTCATCCGTTCCCTCTGGCTTCGAGCCGCTATCAGGGATGGCCAGGAAGAAATCCTGACCAGGCTGGGCCGGAAGATCCCGTTTTCCATCCATGCCATCGGGGCTTCCTCGCTAAGCGAGCTCCCCCTGGCCGACAGGGCTATTCTGGCCCCTCTAATCGGACAGATCCCATGAGAATAATCGGGCTGAATCTCGCCTCCCGGCCGCTGCGCAGCCGCCGGCTGTACTTCTCTCTGGGCGGCCTGGTCGGCGCGTTGCTCGTGGTTTCGACTGTCCTTGCCATGATTTTCTTTTTCCGTTTCTACCTGAAAACCCGGGCCCTGAAATCCCGTCTGGCTGAAATAGAAACGAGGCTGACGGCCTCCCAGCGGGAAGAACGGCGATTTTCGGGTAGGACACGGGAGGCCGTGAAAAAAGACCAGGACAAAGTTGACCTGGTCAACAGCATCATCCTGAGAAAGACCTTCTCCTGGATGGAATTTTTATCCAGGCTGGAAGAATCCCTGCCGGCCTCAAGCTATATTATGAGCCTGGATCCTCAGGAAGTCGGGGGTGTGAGCGCCCAGTTCCGGTTCAAAGTGGTCTCCCGGAGCCTGGAGGATCTTTTGGGTTTGATCACCAACCTGCAGGCCCGGAAGTTCAGCCAGATCCGGGTGGAAAGCGAAGAAAAGACCTCCCAGGGTCAACTGATGTCCGAAATTTCGGTGAGCTATGAAAGAGGTATTTAACGTTCTCAACGACAAGGAGCGCAAGCAGCTCTACCTGCTCTCCCTCCTTCTCGTCTTGGCCCTGGCGTTCCTCTTTCTGGTGTCCCTGGGCCAGCGGCGCGCCTACCACCGTCTGGCCGGCGAGATCGAGACGAAGGCGAAAAGCCTGGCTGAAGCGGAAGAGAAACTGGCCGCTGCCTCGACCGAATGGGCCAATTGGGAACAGGCTTATAAGGACATGGCGGAGCTGAAAGAACGGTATTTCTATAAAGAAGCTGACGGAGTCAACTCCCTCCGGGTTGATCTCCAGAAGATCCTGGCCGATTCCGGGATCAGCGCCGGCCGAATCCGGTACGAATATGTCGACCGGGCCAGAGAGAGGGAGAAAATAGTCGTAATGACATTTGATTTCACCGGTTCCTATCTCATACTCAAGAGGTTCTTGGAGACGGTGGAAAAATTTCCCAAATTCCTTCTCCTGGAGAGGGTCAAGTTTGTGAGAGTCAGCAATGAAGGGAATCTGCTCGAGTTGGGAATCACTCTGGCGGGATATTATGAAAGCTTTTAAATTGTCTTCCCGGGGATTTATCTGCTTGTTCACGATTGGCTTTCTATTTTCTCAGGCATCGCGGCAGGCGGAGAATGCGATTTCGAGCGAAACGGGAAAGAGCGGCCTGATCCGGATGGACCTTCTCCGCCTCTCCCAGGGGGAGAGCAGACCGTTCCGGAGGAACATCTTCGCTCCCGGCCCGGCTTACGGGGCGCCTTCGCCCCCGGGCGTTCCGGTTTCTCAGTTCTCGTCGGAGCGCCAGGAATCCCAAGACGTCCAGCAGCAAGGGGAAGCAGTGCGCACAGAGGTCGTCACGCCCGCCTTCAACGTCAATCTCCGTTACGTTGGGTTCATCGTATCAGCGCGCCGCCTTGTCGCCCTGATCATCCTGGAGGGACAGGCCTTGGCCGTGGCCGAGGGAGAGGTCGTGAGTGAAGGCATCCGTATCGGAAAAATCAGCGTTGACGAGATCGAGGTCGTTTTGCCGGACTCCTCCACGAGGAAATTTCCCTTAGAAGGAGAATGAGGATGAGAACACGCGCCCTGCCGATCATCATACTGGCCCTGGCCCTTCCGGCCTGCGTCAGCTTCGGACCGCATTATTACAGGCTCGGTTATCAGGCCGAGTTCAATAAGAACTGGGATGAAGCGATCAAGTATTATGAGCAGGCGATTCAGGAGAACCCGGGTGAATACTCATACAGGATGGCTTTGACCCGGGTGAAATTGCATGCCAGCCTGACCCATCTCAAGGTGGCCCAGAGCCTTGCCGCCCAGGGGAAGAAACCGGAAGCCGTCAAAGAGTATGAGGCGGCGCTCGCCTATGATCCCCTGAACGCAGCCATCCTCGAGGAATTGCGGCGCCTGACCCAGGAAGCGCCGCCGAAGGAGGAGCCGAAGAGGGAGCGGATGGAAAACCCGGTCAAGCTCAAGGTCAGCCAGGAGAAAATCGAGCTGAAATTCACCGAGGCCAGCCTCCGCTCGATCTTCCAGGCGCTGGGCAAACACGCCCAGGTCAATATTATCTTTGACGAGCTGTTCAAGGACATGCCGATCACGATCGACATCACGGGCCGGGAGTTCGAGGCGGCGGTCGGCTATCTCTGTCTGGTCAGCAAAAATTTCTTCCGGGTGATCGATGAGAAATCGCTGATCGTCGTCCCAGACCAGCCCGTCAAGAGGATTCAGTACGAGCAGAACGCCATCAAGGTGTTTTACCTGTCCAACATCTCCGCCCAGGATATTTTCGCCGCCCTGCAGCAGATGCTCAGGACTCAGTACCGGGCTCCCAACATCATCGTGGACAAGAACCTCAACACCGTCACCATACGGGACACGCCGACGAACATCGAGCTCGCCGCCGACCTGATCCGGAAATGGGACAAGTCCAAAGGAGAGGTGGTCATCGACCTCGAGATCATGGAAGTCTCGCGGCAGAGACTGCGGGAAATCGGAGTGGATCTCGACAATGCCCTGGTCGGCCTGCGCTATGCCGGGCCGGGTGCGGCGGCCGATGAGGGCTGGTATAAGATGACCGAGATCTCACTCGGCAGCGCCAGCAGCTATGAGATAAGTCTGCCCGCGGCCCTGATCAAGTTTTTGGAGTCGGATGCCGACACCAAAGTCCTGGCGCAGCCCCGCCTGCGCGGGGTCGGGGACGAGGAGATCAAATCCATGGTCGGGCAGAAAATCCCCATCCCCCAGACCACCTTCACTCCGATTGCCGCCGGGGGAATCAGCCAGCAGCCCGTGACATCATTTGCCTACCAGGACGTCGGCCTGGATATCAAGCTCAAGCCGAAAATCCATGCCGAGAGAGAGGTCACGCTGGAAATCGAGCTGAAGATCACCTCCATCGCCGGGTCCGGCTATGCCGACATCCCGATCATCTCGACCCGGGAAATCAAGAACGTGATCCGGCTCAAAGACGGAGAGACCAACCTCTTGGCCGGCCTTCTGCAGGACGAGGAGAGGAGGTCCATGCGGGGCGTGGCCGGGCTCAAGAACATCCCGGTGCTCGGGAACCTCTTTGCCGCAACCGACAAAACGATCCAACAGTCCGACCTCATTTTGACGATTACGCCCTACATCATCCGGGCCGTCCAACGCAGCGCCGAGGACGAGAAGCCCCTCTGGATCGAGCTTGAAGGGATCTCGGGCGGCCGCCGGGGCGAGCCCGGAATCGCCGAGGAGGAGTTCGAGCGGGATGTATCCGGAGTAGATGAGGGGGTGATGAGGCGCGCCCGCGAGGAAGAGCAGGTGCCAGAGGCAGGAGAGAACCAGATTTCGCTCGACCCGGCCAACTTCGAGGTGCCCCAGGGCCGGGAGTTCCGCATCAGCGTCAACGTCAGGACCCAGCAGGAGCTGGGCAACCTCTCGCTGAGCCTCAGCTTCAACCCCCAGGTCGCCAAGCTCAAAGACGTCATCGAGGGCGGGATGGTCCGCCAGCTGGGAGATAAGGTGCCCTTCCTCAAAAGTATCGCCAACGGGAGCTGCACGCTCGGGTTCTCCAGCCCGCAGCTTACCCGCGGGTTCCGGGGGGGCGGGAATCTGGCCATCCTTGTCTTCGAGGCGGCTGCGGCGGGAGAAATGAGCGTCTCCATCGCGGGGATTTCGGCCAACAGCCCGAACGGCCGGGCCGTCAATTTTGTCGGCGGGACATCGCGGGTCGTCGTCCGCTGAATTTCAGAGAATTTCCTTCTTTTTGGCCAGATAATAGAGATAGTCGTCAAGGCTGACGTCCGGGGGGACACGGTGGTCCAGGCAGGGGATGTATCCACCGAGCTCGACCAACGATTGAAGCCTGTCCAGCTCCCGGTCGATGCTCGGCTTCCCCCGGATCAGGGCAAGCTTGTTGACGCCGCCGAAAAGCAGGACGCGCTCGCCATATTCCCGCCGCAGCCGCCAGGGGTCGGTGTGGGCGGCCTCGAGGGGGAACATGCAGTTAATCCCCGCCTCCAGCCAGCCCGGGACGAGCTCGTCAATCCTGCCATCGCAGTCGAGAATGTTCACGTCGACTCCGCATTGTCGGAGTGCGGAGGTCACGGCCTTGTAGCGGGGGACCAGGAGCTCGGAAAAGAGTCGGGGCGAGAGGAGCGGCCCCTTGTTATAACACATGTCCTCCCACCAGGAGGCGCCGTCGACGGGAACGCCGGGGAGCGCCCTTTCGATCAGGGCCAGGGTCAGGCCGACGAGGTGGTCCATCATCTCCTCCACCCAGTCCCTCTCGGTCAACAGGGCGATGGAAAGGCCCTCCAGGCCCATCCAGTTCCGCAGCCAGCCGTAGAGCGACCCGGCCTCGAAGAGGATGGGACGGCCGTCGGCGTGGGCGGACAGGACCGCTTCCCGGACATCTCCGACCCGGCTCCCGGCCGAAGGATCGAGCCTCTCCCGCTTATATCGCTCCCAGTCGGCCCTGGTCTCAAGCCCGAAACGGATGTAGCGCGGCATCGAGGTATCGCTGAGGAAGGTTTCACAAGTATTCCCCTCCTCGTCCCGGACGATTCTCCGGCCATCCTTCTCTTCCAGAATGGTTTTCTCGAAGCGCGGGAAAAGGCCGTTCCTGACCGGAACGAGGGGCGTGCTGCAGAAGCCCTCCAGGCCAAAATACGCTTCGACCTCTGAGTTGGTGGTCAGGTGAGACGGCAAGCCCTGGTCATGCCAGCGCCGGATTGTCTCCTCCCAGTAGCCGAATTCCAGGTTGGGGACGCGGTCCGGCCTGCGCCAGTGCATCACCTTCTGGAAACGTTCTCGAGTAGTCACGATCGTCAGTTCCCGCGGCTCACCCGCCTCATCAGGAGGAAGACGGGGAGACCCGAAGCCATGATGGCCGCGCCGAAAAGGGCCGAACGAGTCTGGGTGATAAGGACATTCATCGAGATGCCGAAGAGGAAGACCACGAAGACGGCCGGGAGGACGGGGTAGAGGGGGACGCGGAATCCCCGGTAATCTGTCCTCCTTCCGGCTTTATGCCGGAGGACAAATAGAGTCGAGGCCACGATGGCCGGTGTGCGGAAAATGCCGATGCCGATGACCAGGCTGACCACGATCATCGTGGTATCGAACGTGGTCAGCTTGGCCTTGATCAT
>CAZYWP010000008.1:0-44627 GCA_964651495.1 uncultured Eubacteriales bacterium
CGCCGTTGGCCGCCAGGGCTTTGAGCTGGTCATCGGTGAGATTTCGCCAGTGCGGGGCCAGGGCGAAAACGGCGCCGTGCGAGAACTCGACCGGCTTTTTCGAGAGTTCGATGGCCTCGTAAAAAGCCGCGTCGTTGGCGTGGGCGAGGTCGACGACAATCCCCAGCCGGTTGAGCTCCGGGACGACGGCCCGGCCGAAAGCGGTGAGCCCCGGCGTTTCTTTCCGCTCCCTCTCGCGATCGGCCGTCGTACCATAGTCGAAAGGGCTCTTAGCCCCCTGCAGCGCATTCTCCCCGCCGCCCTCGCCATGGGTCAGTCCAGCGACTCGAACGCCCAGCTTGTGCATGACATGGAGGACCTGGAGGCTGTTATGGAGGAGGCTGCAGCTTTCCAGCTGGCCGATCAGGCCGACCTTGCCCTCCCCCTTAGCCCGCAGGATGTCCTGGGGAGTCTGAACGAGCAGGAAATCCCCGGGATGCTTATCCAAATTCTCATACATCCCCGCCCAGAGCTCGAGGCCCTGGACAAGGTCGAGGTCGCCGACCATGGAGTTCATGGCGGTCAGGCCGCCGGCCGTCATCCGGCGTAAATCTACCTGGTAGGACGGCCAATCCCGCGCCAGGTCCAGCGATTCTTTCCGCGCCCGGTGCTCGATCAGCGAATCGTTGTGTCCGTCGATAATGATCGCTTTCTTATGAAGATTTCGAGCCTGGGACGATACTTGAAGATCATTTGAACTATGTGAAAACATCGATTTGCCTCCGCCAGCCGTAACAACCCCCGCGGCACCGGCCGCCAAACCCTCCAGAAATACACGCCTGCGCATTGAGGTTATTCTCTAAGGCAAAAATATCCTATTTTCGGGCGGCAGGCAAATTTTTTTTCTGAAGCGCGTCCTCCATCTTGTTGACATACGATCCTCGGTGGGGTATATCATCTTTAGGCGGTGTGAGAAATCAATTCAGTCCCTGATAGCGAGGGAATGTCCCCCGGCCTAAAATAATATTCTTATCCCCGAAAACAGAAGGAATAGCGGAATGAAAATTAATGATCTTTTAGGAGCGATGATGCAGTCCGGAATGACCCCGTCATCTAACGACCGGATGCGGACCTCGTTGGGCGGAGGCGGCGTGCTGGAGAGTCTTGCCGGCATGTTCGGAGGGGCTTCGGGCGGACGCTCCGAAGGCCCGCTTTCCGGCCTGGGAGGCGGCGGCAGCGGCGGCGGGCTGGGCGGACTGCTGGGGAATATTCTGGGCGAGGCCGGACAGGCCGTCGGAGGAAAGCAGAACCTGGCTCTGGGAGGGCTCGGTGCTCTAGCCGGCGCGCTTTTGGGCGGCGGCAGGAGATCGATGGGTGGAGCCATGGGAGGCGGCGTAATGGCCCTGCTCGGAGCGATCGCTTTCCAGGCTCTCAAAGGCAGGGGCGGCGAGAAGCCTCGGCTTCCCCTTGGGCTCCTGGAGCCGCAGACAGAAGGGGAGCAAAGGGAATTGGAGGGGAATGCGGAGCTTGTTCTGAAGGCCATGATCAATGCGGCCAAGGCTGACGGCCAGATCGACGAGGGCGAAATCCGGCGCATTGTCGGGAAACTCCAGGAATCCGGCGTGGACGAAGAGGAGCGGCAATTTGTTCTAACGGAAATGCGGAAACCGATGGAGACCGAGAAGCTGATCGCGGCGGTCCATGGTCAGCCGGAACTCGCGGCAGAGTTGTACGGGGCCTCGCTGCTGGCTATCGAAGTGGATACGCCGGCCGAGAGGCGCTATCTCGATCAGCTGGCCGCCGGGCTGGGCCTCCATCCGGAGGTTACTCAGCGCATTCGAGAGGCCGTCGGTTTACATCCCGCGTGAGAGATATTCGAGGACGGACTAATTTCTAAGTTTAAGGAGAAAGACTATGCCGATCAAGAGGACTACCCACCGCAGCTCCAAGGGCACCAAGCTTTATGCCGTGCGCGACAGCAAGGGGCGATTCAAGGACATCCAGACCTACAAGCGGGCCCATGCCATGGACATCAAACGCGGGAGCAAAACCGAGGCGGCGGCGAAGCTGAAAAAAGCAACAAAAGCTAAAAAGACAAAATAAAACGGGCGGGATATCATTCCCTTCAATCCATCAAGGAGAGATCCATGATTTTGAAGACCGTCCGTTTCGCTTTAATCCTCCTCTTACTCGCCCCGGCCCTCTCGCTACCCGCCGCGCAGCCGCCGACCCTGGAAGGGAAGTGGGGCCTCGTCC
The DNA here is from genome assembly GCA_964651495.1 of uncultured Eubacteriales bacterium. Classification (GTDB taxonomy): domain Bacteria; phylum Acidobacteriota; class Aminicenantia; order Aminicenantales; family UBA8522; genus CAZNVB01. Next base: position 2,236 of record CAZYWP010000008.1, read on the forward strand.
CCCAGGCTTCGAGCGAGATCGACCTCTACGGCAGCCTCACCCTGGAGATCGCCCTCAAGCCGGGAGGACTGTCCCTCACCCGGACCTTCGGCGGGCCAAGAAGCTTTATCGACGCCCTCGACATTCAAACCGGGGGGGCAGTCAACCGGATCGCCGTCGCCGACCGCGTCTTCCCCACCAACGTCTTCATGGGCCTTTCGAACGCCGTCGGTTCCGAACGGACCATCACGGCCTTCTGGGTCGAGGAGCCTTCCCACCTGCGGCTGGAAGAGACGATGGAGGTCCTCTCCTCGCAGGGAAAAGTCCCCCTCCGGGCCGAACACGTACTCCGCGCCGGCCCTTCCCCCGATCTGCTGACCTACACCATCGGGCGCAGCACCCGGGAAAAGCCCATCACCTATGTCCTCAAACGGGAGGGGAGCCGCGAGGCCTGCGTCATGTACCCCGACGACAAGTGGACCATCGGCGAGGGTCTCGAGAACCAGGCCTTTCTCATCAGTCTCCAGGGCAACGCCAACCGTCTCTCCCCCCGGCTGTACTTCGTCTACCCGAAGGGATGGAATTTCAACTACACGCCCCACGTTTTCGACTACTACCGGGACCGGAAATACTACTCCTTCCGCCGGCTGAACACCCTGGAACAGGCGCTGCAGACTTTTCGGGATTCAGTTAAGGGATATGTCGTCTGGGACACAGGGGTCCGGACGTCCCTCATCGTGGCTTTCACCGCCGCCGGACTGGAGGATGCCGTGGTGGTGGACGAGTCGCTCATCCCCCTCGCTGAGAAAGCCGGCCTGAAGCCTGTCGAAGACCTGCGCGGCCGCTTTTCCGGATGGACCGACGCCGCTATCTACCGCTGGGCCCGCGACCGCTACTGGGACCGCTGCAGCCGCGACTTCATCATCTGGCTCGGCGGGGAGCACGGCCGGGTCCTCAAACCGGGTGTCGCCGACTGGGGGATAAAAAACCGCGCCTTCTTCAACGACCTCTCCACCAAGCCCGTCGACACGGAGGAGTACGCCCTGGCCGACGACTTGCTGGGACAGATGAACCCCCTGGCCATGGTCATGGGCTGGCACTCCTACAAAAAGGACCTCGAGCGGGACCATGTGCGCCTGGTCTCCCGGCACGGGCTCCGGGTGGAGGGCCTCCACACTCTGCCCAACTTGAGCTTCAGCCACCACGTGCCGCCTGAGCCGGGGTTTGTCTACCGCAACCGCCATAACACCGAACCGGGAAAGACCTATACGCCGGAAAAAAAGGTCTACATCGCCTGCATCCAGACCGACGGCCTGGGCATCGGGGCCTGGCACGAACCGGGCCGGGGGGAGATCCCCTACGCCTGGGAGGTGATCATGAACTACAGCTGGCTGGCGCCGGCGATGATGGAATACTTCTACACCACGGCCACCCCCAACGATTACTTCATCGGCGCCCTGAGCGGACCGGGTTACATCTATCCCAAGGCCGTGCCGAAGGACAAGCTCCCCGCTCTCATCGCCAAGGCCCGGGAGATGATGGAGCTCCTGGACCTGCGGGTCTTCGAGACCATGGACTACTCCGAAGGGGCGACTGTCGAGGGCAACACCGAGCTCACCCGGGAGGTGGCGGAGGCCTACTACACCGGCATGCCCGGAGCCATCGGGTTCGTCAACGGCTACGCGCCGGCCTTCACCTTTTTCAATAAAGACAAGCGGCCGCTCATCTCCTACGACTATTACCTCTCGCCCTCCCGGACCGAGGAGGAGGCGGTACGGGACCTGCACGAGCTGGCGGCCTTCAACGCCCGGCGGCCCTATTTCCTTCTGACGCATGTCCGGGAGTACAGCAACGTCGCGCGGGTGAAAAGCATCATCGACAAGCTGGGGCCGGACTTCGAGCTCGTGCCCCTGGACCTCTTCATCCGCATGGCGGGAGAGGCGCCAACCTTCGCGGAGCGGTTCCTGAAAAAATAGAGGAATTCCCCCCGATTCCTCCGACCGCATAGCGGTGGTTCTCTGGAATTTGGCCGAAGGAAATTAGAATGCTGATTTCACCTTCCATTCCCGGCCTCCGGCCTTGATGCGGATGAACTCGCGGCCGCCGCTCAAGTCGAAGACGACGGTCACCTCGGGTTGCTCCGGCGTGCTCACGGTGATGGAAAGCCTGCCCGGTGTTCGCTCGGTCCGGCCGGCCGATGACGGCTGATGCCCCTTCTTGTAAGGTCGCAAGACGGTCAGCGTAAATGTAGAATCCGCCGCATCGGCGCTGGCCGCCTCGACATGCCACTGGGGCGGGATGCCCGGGCTCTTGATCGAGGCCAGGTAGGCGTGGTCGGGCTCCGGCTCGTAGCCCGTCCACTGGCGAATCCGAAGCGGGCGCTCGGAGACATAATCCACCACCACGCCGGCCTTCTCCCGGTCGAGCACCAGGCGCTGCTCTCCTTCGCGCACATCGAAGGAGGCCTGGCCGTGGAGCATCCATTGGTAGGCGCTTGGTTTCGACGCCTCCACTTCGTCGGCCAGGACGATCAAGTCCGGTTTGATGAAGACCACGTGGCGCAGCGCTTTGTTCAGGCGGCCTTCATAAGAGGCCGTGGCATCACCAACCAGGTATTCCATCCCGTCCTGAAAATCCCACTTCACGATGCGGCCGCCGAGGTCGGCGGAATGCGGCTTTTGTCCGAAGCCGTCGACGAGAAGGGCGTTCTGGGCGCGCGTCGTCCAGACCCAGTCCTTGTGAAACGGAGTGCCGTACAGGTCTCGGTAGACATTATTCACCAGGAGGGCGGTGCCGTAGGCATCCAGAGTGAAGGAGTTGTGCGGTTCGTGGCCGTGGCTCCAGCGGCCCATCGGGCTGGCCTTGAAGCGGACCTGCACGTTGTCGGCGGCGTCGAGCAGGGTTGTGTTGAGCACGGCCACGCCGGTCCCGCGAAACACTTTAGATGTCGGAAGGTCGTTGGGGGGCTTAGGCATCACCGGCGGCGCGTCGCTCCAGAGGAATGCCAGGACGGGCTCCCCGGGGTCGGGGGGGATTTTCCAGGCATCGAGCCACCAAGCCCAGTGAGAATTGCCGGTTCGCCTGACGAAAAAGTGCATGAACGACCAGCCTGCTGAGGGCGGACGGAAGGCGAGGTCGCCGAGCCCGAGCTCTGGAGTTCCGGGCGGCGCCGAATAAAGAGGATAATCGCCGAAGTGAGCAAAGAACGGCTTTTTGAAGCCGTCGACGTCCAGGGCGGCGCGGGCGACGTCGAGCCACCAAGTGACCTTCGACATGTAGCCGGAAAAATAGGACAGCCCCTCATGCCAGCCGCCGTCGTCGTCCGACCAGACAGGATAGGCTGCGAAAAATTTCGCCACCGCATATTCCAGAAAGCGCTCAGCCTCTCTGGTTTCTCCGAATGTGGCGATCGCGTATTCGCCCAATTTGTGCCAGGTCCGGTTGGCGTGACTTCCATAAGGCTGATTCAGGTGGCCCGCGCCCTGGAGAACCTCGCCGCTGTTCCAGGCGTCCTCGGCCCGCCGCAGCATGACGGTCCGGATCCTGGCTCGCTCGTCCTCCGTGAACATCGGCCAGGCCCAATCATAGGCGCGCGCCAGGCGGTGGAGCATCGGCTTGGCCGCCTCGCAGTTGAGCTCGAAATTCGTCGGGCCGTCCGGGTCCCAGGCAGCCAGGCGCAGCGCGAACTGCCGCGCCCGCTCTCCATACTTCTTTTCGCCCGTGAGAAGCCAGGCGAAAGACAGGATCTCGGCTTCCTGGAGCGCCCGGATGGTCTGGACGCGGTTCGACCACCAGTATTGCTGCGTTTTCGGGTCATAGGCGCTGGCCCGCACCTCAGGTTCGGGGGTGGGCTCGGCGGTCAGGAGCTCATCCGCCCTGGCGATGATCTTCTGGAAGTGCTCGCGGCCGCCTCCGTTCGCCCAGGCCTTGAGCCGCGGCAGGTCTTCGGGACGGAGAAAAAGCCGGGGATGGGACTTGGGGATGCGCCGCCGCATCTCGTCCATGGTCGGCTGAGGAAAGATGACCGCATCCGCGGGGACGATGAAACTTCGCGTCCGGCTCCAGTCTGACTGGCGCCCGTCCGCGGACTGAATGCGATAATGCCAGAAGTACGTCCCCGGCTTGAAGGCTTTAGAGTGGGTATAGACACTCCACTTGAGATCGCGGGCTGAGGCGGCCCGGCGGAAGGAGGCATTATCGGCCCACTCGACCATATAGCCGGCGGCGTCTTTTTCGTGGACCCAGCTCAGAGACGGCGGGTTCACGGTCACCGTTGAGCCGCCAGCGGGACGATACCCCCACTCGTCGGCCAAGGGCACCCGGTCCGGAGCCTGGGCAATAAGCGAGAGGGCCACGAGCAGGAAGAGACAAAGACCTATAAAATATTTCATTCTCGTGTTGACCATAGAAGAAGTGTGCTTATGGCGAGGAGGGATGTCAAGGCCGCTCATGCAGGAGTCCGAGGCTGACGGCTCAGTACTTTATCCGCGCCGGCGCCGAGCTCTTGCCTTAATTCGGAGAATGACTTATTTTGGGCTCGGAGGAGGGGAAAAACTCCCGTTTTCTGAGAGAAAGCATTTACTTTTTATCTGAGTCGCATTAATCTCTGCTTTCTGCTGTAGGAGTTAAGCTGATGAACGAACTTGGTCGTATGAACTCGGCTTCCACAACCGGCTTATGGATCAGGATGATCGCCGTCGCCTTATTAATCATCATGTTCGCGGCGGCCCCCGCCTGTCGAGGAAAGAGCGGGCTCCTCGTCGGCTACGGCCGGGCGGTCATCACCCCCCCGCTGGGCACGCCCTGCGCTTTGGGGCTGGATGACGAGCTGGTCGAAGTGTTCGATGATCTTTATGTCCGGGCGCTCTGGCTCGAGCTCGACGGCCGGTCCGTCCTGGTCATGGCCGTAGATGTCATCGGCATCTATAGCCGGGATGCCGAAGATTTCTCCGCCCTGATTGAGAAAGAAATCGGTATTCCCCGGAATAATATCCTCCTCCACTCGACGCATACGCACCAGACGGCGAATTCGCGCTGGGAGATTGGAAAGCTCCTCGAACCCTTCGGCCTGGCGGAAGAGTTCGTCAGCCCCGCCTTCAAAGAGCAGATGGCCAGCGGGCTGGTTGAGGCCGCCCGGCAGGCCAAGGAAAGCGCCGCCCCCTGTGATATGGCCTACGCGGAATTCCCGGTTAAGGACATCGCCTCGAACCGGCGCATCCCGGTCGAAGGAGGGGCCAAGGTCATATTCCGCTCTTCGCGCCCCCCGGCCGAGTTGAGGGAGAAGCCGGAAGGAAAGATCGATCCTCTCTGCCGGATCGTCCTTTTCCGGAGCCGGAAAGACCGGTCCATGATGGGCATTGTCAACTACAATTGCCATCCCTCGGCCGCCGGTGGAGACGAGGGTCCGTACGCCACGGGCGATTTTCCGGGGGCCGGGATGGCGATCGCCGAGAAGGAAATGGGCAATCTGAAGCTTCTTCACCTGACCGGCACTTCCGGCGAGATCAACCCGGGAAAACACGTCCTCAGCGATTCACTCATCCCTGAGGACCGGAAGCGGGATGTGAAGCTCATGGGCGGGCGTTACGCCGAGGCAATCCTGGGCGCCGTGCGAGGGGCGAAGAGCTGGCGGAAGGCGCCGCGGCTCGAACTCAGCCGGGAGTCTTTCGGGTTGACGCTGCAAAAAAATATTCCGATCCTGCCCGAAATCGAGAAAAAGCTGGCCGGTGCCGTCGACGAGTATAAAAAAGCCAAGGCGGAAGGCAAGAGTCTTCCGGGTCACGTTCGGGGGCTCTACGAGGAATACGCGCTCTCCCAGTCGCGCGAGGGCCGGCAGATGACGCAGGCCGCGGCACTGCGCGTTGGAGACGTCTTCCTTGCCTTCCTGCCGGGCGAGATTATGCTGAAATTCGGAGAGGAGCTGCGGGATTCCTTCGGGAGGCCAAAGCTTCTCAACGTCTCCTGCTCGCTTGACTGCGGCGTCAGCTACGTGGTGCCGCAGGAATATTTCGACCAGGGCGGTTACGAGCCGACGGCCACGCGCCTGGCCCCCGAGGCCTACGTCGAGCTCAAGGAAAAAATGACCGGCCTGCTCGAGTCCGTCAGCCTCGGTCAGAACAACCCCTGAGCGGCGAGGAGCGGTTCAAAAAGCTCATGGAGCGGGTGAAGCACGAGTGGGATCATTTTGAGGTGTAGCGGCAGCTTAGCGCATCCGATCAGATGCACGAATTCATCCGCTGTTCACCGATAGGGGGACCATATGAGGGGTAGGTTTTTGAAGGCGGCGGTTTTTTCTCTATCGATCCCCAATACGAGACACCAGTAATTAACCGCCTTCTTGCTGAGATTCCGGTTTTTCAACAAAACATCCAGGAATCTCTCCCTGCCATATTTCTCCTGGACTTCTTTGATGTAATCGAGCCCGCCAAAATTGATAGCTCTTTCTATCTCTATCTCCGGTGTAATATTCTGCTCAAGTCGATCCCAAAAGAGCTCTTTCCTCACAGGCAGAACCTCACAAAAAAATCTTTGATCTCCTGCCATTCTTTTTCGGCAATTCCCCGAATGCCCCCTGATTCATCAACGAGCATGATGGCCTCGAGCTCCTGTTCGGCATCGTCAAAATAGGCCATGGCCGTCTTGAGATGATAGTTATATTTGTCATCGACGCTGTATTTGCGCTGCACAAGGAGCGATAAGTCCCGAAATGAATGGCCGGCTTTTTTTAGCAAATAGTAGAGGTCAACGAAGTCTTTGGCTGAACCTCTCTGGACAAGGGCAAGCGTTTTCATCGCTTCGATATCATCCAGGGAGGCCAAAGAGGCGGCAATTCCGGGTCCTATTTCGTAAGCAGTCAGAGGAGACAATAACTTATAGGGCAAATAAAACAGCGAAAATTTCAACTTATCTGGGGAGAGGAATAGAATCAGAGTGTCTTTTTCCATGAGCTCCAAATCGACCTCTCCAAACTCCTGCCTAAATTTGAAAACAAGTGTTTCCGGACTGAATGGCCGGGAAGAGAAAAAATCGAGGTCCACAGAGAGGCGATGATGGAGATAGAAGTACAGAGCCGTGCCCCCGGCTAAATAAAAGTTGTCCGGCAGGATGGCGGATTTCATTAATTTGGCCAGGATATTCTCCAGAACGTGTGCCTTCGACCATGAGATCATGTTTATATTTTACCATGAATTCGGACGAGTGGGGAAATTTTGATATGTGAGGGAGGCCCGGCCTTTTGACTTTTCGCGGGAGGCATAATATATAAACCTAAATGACCTCGCGCGAAAGAGTGCTGGCCGCGTTTGCCCACCGGGAGCCGGACCGGGTGCCGGCCTGGCTGGGCGCATCGCCCGAGTTCCGCGAGCTTGCCCGCTCATTCCTCGGCTTGAAGACGGATGAGGATCTCTCAATCCACATCGGCGATGACTTCCGCCGGGTCTTTGCCCGCTATGCCGGCCCTGCGGATCGGTCTCCTGATTCTCATTTCACGATCCGCGGAGCGACTTCGCGCACGCCGTTTGGCGTCGAGCGCCACGGCTACGGCTACGGTCAGCCGCTCATTCATCCCCTGGAAAACGCCCGCACCATCGCCGACCTCGAGCGCTTCTCCTGGCCGGGCCCGGCCTGGATGGACGTCTCCCGGGTTCGGACAGACGCTCAACAGTGGGGCGGACAATACGCCATCCTCGGGGGTGATTGGTCGCCCTTCTACCACGACGCCATCGACCTCATCGGCATGCCGAATCTCATGGTGAGAATGTACGACAGCCCGGACTTCGTGGACATCCTGCTCCGGCGGATTGTCGATTATTATTTTGCGGTCAGCCTCCGCATCTTCGAGGCGGCGGCCGACGTCATCGATATTTTCTTCATCGGCAACGACTTCGGCACGCAGAGCGGGCCCGTGGTGGGGGAAGCGCTTTTCCGGCGGTTCTTTCTGCCTCATCTCCAGCGGCTCATCGACCTAGGTCACGACTTTGGGCTCAAGGTGCTGCTTCACTGCTGCGGCGGTTTTCATCCTCTCATCCCGGTGCTCATCGAGGCGGGGCTCGACGGCCTGCAGTCTCTCCAACCCGACGCCAGGGACATGGAGCCGGGCAGGCTTAAGCATGATTTCGGAGACCGCATCACGCTTATGGGCTCGATCGACACGCATCACCTGCTCATCAAGGGAACGCCGGAGCTGGTGCGAACGAAAGTGCAAGAGATTCTGTCGGTTATGAAACCAGGCGGGGCCTACATCGCCTCGCCGAGCCATGATTATCTCCTCCCCGAAACGCCGGTGGAAAACGTTCTGGCGCTCTACGAGACAGTGAAAGAGCATGGGCGTTATTAGAAACGCGATGTCTGATTTAGCATGGCCTATTTTTTGAAGGAGGAATGCAATCCGGGATACCATGATTAAAATGATTGAAACATGTCGCCTCGCCCTTGATGGGAGAGGGTTGGGGTGAGGGTGATTAAAATACATGCCCCCTCCCCTCCATCCCCCTCCCGCCAGGGGAGGGGACTATTTATGTCCATGGCTTATGATTAATTCACCTGAATGGGCGATAGGGATTAGTTTTACGACTTGGTGATGATATTTTGAGATTGGAGAGGACAATGATTAAACTGAAGTCAGAATTCAAATGGTTTCGCCTGGTTGACTTTGTTTGTGTGTTGGCCTTCGCCGCGGTTTTTTTCAGCATCATGCTCGTGGGCTGGGCCCAGGTCGCCTCGACAAAGCCGGCGCCCGCCAAGCCCGGCAACGACCCGCAGAAAACCGAGATCTTCCGCGACGCCGGGCTCGGCCTGTTCATCCACTGGGGGATCAATTCCCAGGTGGGGACGGAGATCTCGTGGCCGCTGTTCAACGCCTCCGAGGAGTACATCCGGAAATATTTCGCCCTGGCCGAGACTTTCAACCCCGTCCAATTCGACCCGGCCGAGTGGGCCCGGCTGGCCAAGCTCGCCGGGATGGAGTACGTCGTCTTCACGGCCAAGCACCACGACGGATTCTGCATGTTCGACTCCGCCTACAGCGATTTCAAGATCACGAAGACGCCGTACGGACGGGACATCGCGGCCATGATCGCCGACGCCTTCCGAAGGGAAGGGATCCTGCCGGGATTTTACTATTCGCCGGCCGATTTCCGCTATCAGTTCGAAACCGGGAAATACCTGCCCCAGCTTTACGAGCCGGATTTTACGGCCACCGCGCCTTTCGGCCCGCTTAAGAAATCTTTCGTGGATTACGAGCGCGGCCATGTGGAGGAGCTGCTCACCCGCTACGGCGACGTCTTCCAACTCTGGTTCGACGGCAAGTGCGAGCCTCTCAAGGAGAAGGCCTGGCAGGTCAAGCGCGATGTCTTCATCGGCCGGGGCGAAATTCCCACGCCCGAGCAGGCGATCCCCGGTAAAGCCGATGACCGCGCCTGGGAGAGCTGCCTGACGACGAGCGTCCAGTGGTCCTATAAGCCCATGCCCGATATCCGCACGCCCCGCGAAGTCATCGAGAACCTTATCCACATCCGGGCTAGGGGAGGGAACATGCTGCTCAACATCGGCCCGCGGCCGGACGGCCGGATCGCCCCGCCCGACGAAGACTTGCTGCGGGAGCTCGGGCTGTGGATGATGCTCTACGGCGAGGGCGTCCGTGGAGTGCGGCCGTGGACCGTGACGAACGAGGGCGACGTCTGGCTGACCCACCGCCGGTCCGACGGGTCGGTCTATGCCTTTGTCGATCTCGATTACGGCCTGACCACGGCCGGCGCCCACGCCGGCAGACGTTTCACCCTGAAATCGGTCAAGTCCACGCCGCAAACGAAAGTCACTCTCCTCAGCCAGGCCGGGGAATGCGAGTGGAAAGAGGATGAGCAGGGGCTTCATATCGCCGTCTTCCGGAAGCACACCGTCCAGCTCATTCGGGCGCAAAAAAAAGATGTGCCCATGGAGGGCGGGGGAGAGCGGACGCCGCTGACTTGGGGGCCGGACTGGCCGGTAACAGTTAAGATTACCCATGCCGTCCCCGCCTCAACATCTGAGAAAAAGGAGGAATGATGTTTGCCTTTAAAAATGCCTTGCCTTTCGCCGGTGCCGGAATCCTGGTCCTGTTCACGGTCCTGGCCCTGGCCAAGATTTCCGCTTCACAGATCAAGGTCCAGCGATACGGCACGGTTATCGGCATCAAGCCGGGGAAAATCGAATACTACAAAAAGCTCCATGTCGCCACCTGGCCGGGCGTCCTCAAAATGATTAAAGCCTGCCACATCCGCAACTATTCCATTTATCTCCGGGAGATCGAGCCGGGAAAGTTCTACCTCTTCAGCTATCTCGAGTACACCGGCAAGAACTTTGAAGCGGATATGGTCAAGATGGCGGCCGATGCGACAACCCAGGAATGGTGGAAAGAGACCAATCCCTGCCAGATCCCGATCCCGACGCACGGCGAGAAGGAATGGTGGAGCCGGATGGAAGAGGTCTTCCATACCGATTGAAGCGGGGGCGGGACCGCAACGACGCCCGAGACGGTGATCAATCGTGGACCAGCGCCTGAAGCTTGCCATCTCCTGGCCCGACCTGGCCGTAATCTTTATTTATCTTATCGGAATAGTAGGCCTCGGACTGTGGGCCTGGGGGAAACGGAGGAAGCAGGCGTCCTCGAGCGCGGCCTATTTTCTGGCCGGCAACTCGCTCCGCTGGCCAGTCATCGGGCTGGCCCTTTTCTCGGCCAACATCTCCACGACCCATCTGGTCAGCCTGGCCCAGGAAGGCTATGTCAACGGCCTGGCCTACGGCAATTTTGAATGGATGGCCGCTTTTTTGCTCATCGTCCTGTCGCTCTTTTTCGCGCCGTTCTACATCCGCTCCCGGGTGGCGACCCTGCCGGATTTCCTGGAAAAACGCTACAGCCCCGCCTGCCGCAACTGGCTGGCCGGGCTGTCCATCATCTCCGCCGTCTTCATCCACATCGGGTTCTCTCTTTATACCGGGGCGGTTGTCCTCAAGGGGCTGTTCGGGATCGACATCAACCTGAGCATCGCCGTTACGGCCGCTCTGACCGGGATTTACACCATCATTGGCGGGCTGCTGGCGGTCGTGCTGACCGAATCGGTGCAGACGATCATCCTGATCGGCGGCTCGGCCTGCGTCCTGATCATCGGGTTTGTCGCGGTCGGCGGGTGGAGCGGCCTGGCCGCCTCGGTCGAGCCGGTGAAGCTGACGATCTTGCGCACCGCCGCGGAGACTCCCTCGCTCCCCTGGTATTCGGTTTTCCTGGGGTATCCGATCATCGGACTTTGGTACTGGTGCGCCGACCAGACCATCGTCCAGAGAGTCCTCGGCGCCAGGGATGAGAATCACGCCCGAATCGGACCCCTGTTCACGGGTTTCATCAAGATCCTGCCGGTCTTCCTGTTCGTGCTCCCCGGCGTGATCGCCGCGGGCCTTATCCGCCAGGGCAAGCTTTCGGCCATCGAGAACTCGGCGGACACCTATTCGCTGCTCATCAATAAACTCCTGCCGGTCGGTCTCAGGGGCCTGGTGGCGGCCGCGCTGCTGGCGGCGCTGATGAGCACGGTTTCGGCGGCCCTCAATTCCATCGCCACGCTCTTCAGCCTCGACCTCTACAAACGCTGGCGTCCGCGGGCATCCGAGAAGCGGTTGATTCTGGTCGGCAGGGTGGTGGCTTTCGTGGCCATGATCGCCGCCATCCTCTGGTCGCCTCTCATCAGCCATTTCCAGAGCATCTTCCAGGGGATTGTCGCTCTGATCTGCTACATCGCCCCGCCCATCACGGTGGTTTTTGTCTGGGGCGTGTTCTGGCGGAAAGCCTCCGGGATTGCCGCCTATACCACGTTGACTGTCGGATCGATCCTTGGTCTGGCTGTGTTTTTCCTCGACTGGTTCAAAGACAAAACCGGCTGGAGCATTCCCTCGATGATGGCGACGTTTTATCTCTTCCTGATCTGCTCGGCGCTGCTGGTGGTCATCTCGACCCTCAAGCCCCATCGCCATACATTAGAAAGCGAAAAACTCGTCTGGTCGAGCCCGCTCGAGGCGTTAAGGGGAACGGGGGCGCGAGGCATCCGCGATTATCGTCTTATCGCCCTCGCCCTCTTCGCCGCCATGGTTATCCTCTATACTATCTTCGCCTAATAAAACGGTATATAATATCTTTTCCCTTTTTTCCGAGCCTCCGGCTGCGGAAAATTATCTCTGATGATCGTGCAGATTTTGACTTTTCATAATTTGGATGCTATAAGTTCAGCAGGCCCGGCGAAGGACATCCTCCCGTGGATAAAGCCCTTAGGATCATCAACGGCCTCCAGAAGTCCGGATTAATCAACGCTTACGCTATCGGCGGCGGCATAGCTGCGACTTACTATATTGAACCGATTCTGACCTACGACCTCGATATCTTCTTTGTTCCAACGGTGCAGGGGCTGGACGTGCTCTCTCCTATCTATCGTGAGTTGATAAAGAGGGGCTACCGGCTGGAGAAGGAACTCGTCATCGTCGAGGGGATTCCGGTCCAGTTCATTCCCGTTTACAATAGCCTGGTCAAAGAGGCGGTTGAGATGGCCGTAGAATCTACATACAAGAGAGTTAAAGCCAGAATCGTCAGGCCCGAACATCTCCTGGCCATCGCCCTTCAGACGAACCGTTCCAAAGATAGAGAGAGGGCAATTCAGCTGTTGGATCAAGCGAAGCTTGACTCAAGATCGCTGGTCGGGTTGTTAAAGAAATTTGGGCTATACGACAGATATCGGAAACTGAAAGCCTAAAGGAATGAACGATCGAGCAGCCAGAATAATATTCAGGGCGAAAGCGGTTCGTCGCCAAGAACTCGCCCGCCTTCCCTTCGAAGAAAAAATCCGGATCGTGGTGCGGCTTCAAAGAATTGCGGCAGATATTAGAAAAGGTCAAAGACCCCGGATATGGAAATCTGATTAGCTGCCTGGACGCCGCCCCCGCACCCCACGGCTTGCAGAGCTGAGAAAAATGCCTCTATTTCAGGGCGCCCAGGCGGGCTTTGGCGTCGTCGATTTCGGGCAGGCCGGGATCGGCGTCCTTCCAGAGGTCGAGGAAGCGCTGGTACTGCCTGCGGGCTTTGTCCTTCCACCCTTTCTTTTCGTAAAGTTTTCCCAGGCTGTAATAGAACCGGGGAAAGTTCAAGGCGTTGGTCTTTTAGGGGTCGGGCGAGATCAGCCGCTCGTATTCGGCGATGGCCCGGTCGAGATCGCCTTTTTTCTCGTAGGCGCGGGCCAGCCCCTCTCTGAACTGGGTCCAGTTGTTGTAAATAAGGGTAATTAAACTGAACCCGGAAATAAGATCACCAAGAGAACTCCGTTTGGCCACGTAAGAGTCATTTTGTTCTAAATAGGACAGCGCCCCTTCAATTGCGCCCTCGGCCAGGTTGATCTCCATCTGAAGGAGCGAGATGTTTTCAGCCAGGCTCTCTTTTTCTCCTCCGGCAACATCCTGGAGAAGGATTTTCATCTCCTCTAGTTTCGATTTTGCGTACTCGAATTGGCCTTCTCTGAGATCACAGAGCCCCGACAAAAAATGCGCATTGGCAATATTGATCGCGTTTGATCCCCTGCGGGCTTTGTTTTGATAATCAACGAAGGTTTGCGCAGACCGTTCGGCTAACTCATACTCTCCTTTATCATAGTAGAGTTTGAACATCAACAAGGGAACTGCTCCCTTATTTCTATGGTCAACGGTTTGGCCGGCCTCCTGGGCCTGCCGAAGCGCCTCTAAAGATTGACTGAAGCGGCCCAGCCAATAAAGATAGAATCCTTTCCATAATAATGCTTGGGCTTGCCTCTCAGGAGACAAACTCAACGTTAGGTAGCGATCGATCGCTCCCAGGGCTTCCGAATACCTCTCCTCGAAGGCCAGGAGATAGCCGAGCCCACTGTTCGAAGAGTAGAAATCCGGCTCTATTCTGAGGGCCTCCTTGTAGGCGTCGATCGCCTCTTCGACTTTTCCCATAGAAGCATAGACAATGCCGAGGCTGTCCCACGGATTTGGCTCTCCCGGCGTGAGGGCGACGCATCTCTTTGTAAGCTCAACGGCCTTTTCGAATTCGGCCAACTCAAGATAAGTGCCCCCAAGGTGATTAGCGGCGTTACCGAACTCCGGGTCGAGCTGAAGGCACTCCTCGAATGCTTTCACCGCATCGATGAGCCTTTTCTGGTGGTGATAAATGTAGTCCAGCCAGAAATAATTCCATTTGTCATCCGGATATCTTCGGACAATTTCTTCGCGGATCGCCGTGGCTTTCTTGCTATCGCGTTCGACATACTGGGCATGAGAAGCACTGATTAGCAATCTGTCTTTCTCGGACGCGCGACCCGATAATTCCATAGCTCTTGCATACGCTTCACGTCCGGCGTTCGATTTGCCGATGGTTAGATAAGCCATGCCCAGATCGTGATAAGCCATGGCGAAAGAGGGATCGATTTTGACGGCTCTCTCAAAATATTCGGCCGCCTTCTCCACATCCAGGTTTTCATTCCTTTCCTGCCCGATGATAAAAAGACGGTAGGCTTCCGTCGAATCGGTAGTGATGCCGGCCACCTGAAATTGAGCCTGTTCAATTTTCTCTTGGGCCGTGCCCAGGCCTTCGGCGATCTCGCGGCTCAGCTCGTCCACCTGCGTGTTAATGATGCTGGAGGTCCGCTCGCCCTTAGAACCCGCGCTTTTACGGAACTCCTTGGTTGCGGCATCCAGGACCCTGATGTCCAGGGCGAACATGTCCCCGGCTTTCGTCAGCGTCCCCGTAATGAGGGACTCGATTCCCGCCCGCCCGGCAGAGCTCAAAACCCAGGTCGCTGTCGATATGCTCGACATCCCTTTTCCCCATCTGCTTGAGGATATCACGCATCCTCTCCCAGGTGCTGACCTGAAAATAGCCGGTGTTCTCCAGGTTGGTGATCAGCATCTCCGGGACGCCTCTTCTCCAAATATTGAGGGTCTTGTCTCCAGTCAGGTTTGTGAAGCTGATGATAGTGAGGGAATTGGCGATCTTGGGGGCAGCAGGAGGGAGTGGTTTATAGAAGACAGTCCGAAAGATGACCACCCCAGCGATGACTAGGGCAAGGGCGATTATCGCTGGAACCCGGAACCGCTTGAGGCCGGTGGGTTTTTCCCGCGAAATCCGGATGGTCGGCCGGGCTTTGAGGACGACGCGCTCGGAGATGGGCAGGCCGTCCTCGATGCAGATGAGGTCGGCGAGCAGCTCGTCCGCGGATTGATACCGGTTTTCTTTTTCTTTTTCCAGGCAGCGGAGGATCAGGCCGGAGAGCGGATCGGGGATTTCCGCGTTCAGCTTGCGAGGAGCGACGGGAATTTCGTTCTTGTGCTTGTAAGCCACCGATAGGGGAGAGTCGCCCTCGAACGGCACCCGGCCGGTGACCATCTCGAAGAGAATGGCCCCGAGCGCGTAGATGTCCGTGCGCTGGTCCGCTTCCAATTCCTCGACCTGCTCCGGCGCCATGTACTCAGGCGTCCCGATGATCATCCCCTCGGCTGTTACTCCCGCCGTGCGCAGCGACCGCGCGATTCCGAAGTCCATGATCTTGGCGTTGCCCTCGTTGTCCACCATGATGTTCTGCGGCTTGAGGTCGCGGTGGATGACGCCCAAGTCATGCGCTTCGGCCAGACCTTCAGTCACCTGCTTGGCGATGGAGATGGCTTTCCCGGACCTCAGCGCCCCGCTCTGCTTGATCAGCCCCTTTAAATCCTGGCCGGGCACATACTCCATCGTGATGAACAGTTGCTTCCCGTCCTGGTGGAGCTCGTGCATCCGACAGACATTTTTGTGGGTGATCTTGCGGGCGAGTTTAATCTCGTTCCGGAAGCGGTCGACGGTCCGCTCATCCACGGCGATTTCCGGATGGAGAAGCTTGAGGGCGATCTCCTCGCCGACTTTCTTGTCATACGCCCGATAGACGATGCCCATGCCCCCGGCGCCGAGCTCCTCGATCAGTTCAAACCGCCCGGCGAAAAGCTCTCCCTTGCCCAGCCCTTCGAGAGTTGTTTCCAGCGTCCTGGTGACAGAGAACTGCGCCCCGGTCCCTAGCTTGGTCGCGCACTTCGCGCAGAACACGGCGCCGGCCGGGTTCTCAAATTGACACTTGGGGCACTTGACCATCATCTGCCTACGGCTGCTTTTTCGATACCCGCTTTTGGACTTCTTCCCAAATATCACCTAAACCCAGTTTTCTTGCCCAATATGAAATAAAAGCGAAGTCCATGATTTCTCCTGAGATCTTGATCATTCCCGAAATGTCACGCAGATGCTTTTCCGACCCGCCCTTTGCGTAATATTCCATTTTTTTCAAGAGAACGTCTTCAGGCGAGGCGAAATTAGCGGTTGTATCTTCTAAAGCCTTAATCCGCCGGATTCTTTGGAAGCGGCTTAAATCGAATTCATCTTTTTTGCTGACCATCACGTCGATTTTCAACCCCGATGCCGGGTGAATAATATTGAATTGAAAACGGCGTCGTACGGCCTTCTGCGCGGCTTCTTCATCGAAGTAAAACTCATCGTCTGGGAAACAGCTCTTTAGCCTGGGAACATCTCGCTCGCTGATATCGGCCACGACATCGATATCGTTGGTCAGTCTCGGCTCTCCATAGGCGATGGAAGCGATGGCCCCCGTGATAAAGTAGCGGATATTCAGCTTCTCAAAACACTCGACGATATGCTGGAGAAGTTCAGGCGGCTCCATGAGATATTCTCTTGGCGACCTCTTCCTGGATTTTCTTTTCTTTCCAATCAGGATGTAAAGACCTCAGACTATTGATAAAAATGGACTTCGTTAACGACCACAGCCCAAAAGAAACGCGCAGACGTTCATGCGGGCTCTTGTTCCTGTAGATGGCCGCAATCGAATCATCGAGACTTTCAAAATTTCTGCTGTCCGATCGCATGAGACTTAGGTTTCTTTGCTTATATCATAAGGCAATAGGCTGGTCAATTCTAGGAGAACCTAGAAACTAGAAAAGCCGGGACGCACTGGCTAATTCCGTTTTTGGAGAACGCCCTGGCTCCTACGAGACCTCCAGAATATCCGGATTGCTTTGAGGGGAAAGTGGGGAGGGTTCTGGTCGGAAAAACGTCTCCCATCAATTATGAGGAAAGTGGGTCCCGTTTGGCTATCTGAGGGCGGCCAGCCGGGCCTTCTTATTTTGCTGCATGACTGTATTTTATCAGATCATCATGCCCAAAGCCATTTGCTTTTATGGATATAACCATCCTCACAATCCGCAATAGGATCGAGCGCCGCCTTGCGCTTTAGAAATCAGGATACCTTTGAGAATAGCGGGCTAATAACGACAGTCCCGGGCGGCCTCGGCGAAGGCGGTCAGGTTCTCGACCGGCGTCTCGAAAAAGTGGTCCGAGGCGGAGCAGATGTAACCGCCCTCGCAGCCGACGGTTTGGAAAAGCTTTTGCACCGCCCGGCGGATACCTTCCCGGGATCCAACCGTCAGTGTATTGTGCTGGTCGAGCCCGCCGATGAGGGCCAGACTCCCCCCCACCTTCCTCTTGAATTCCCAGGGCTCCTGGTTTCCCCCGATACTGGGCGGGGCGAGCGTTTCGGAGGCGTCCGCGCCATTTACGACAATCATCTCCTCGATCCCGAGCGTCCCGCCGCAGGTGTGATAGACGACCTTGAAACCCAGAACGTGCAGGGCGTCGTGCATTTTCCGGTCATAGGGCAGGCAGAACTCTCTGTGCAGCTCGGGCGAGATGAGCGTTGATGAGGCCGAGCCGCCCCCCGTTTCGATCAAATCGAACCTGGCGCCTTTCATCGACTCGATGAAGCGGAGCTTTTTCTCAAGCAGAATCCGGAGGAGTTCGTGGACCCAGTCCGGCTTGTCGAAGGTGGCCATTATCAGGGCTTGGATGTCCAGCAGGCAGGCCGCGTGCTGCCAGCACCCCGCCTGGTCTCCCCAGACGAAACCGCGTAGGATACCCGCGTCGCCCACCGCCGCATATTTTTTCGCCACCGGCTCCAGGTTCAAACTGGGGACAGGCATGTATTTTTCGATCAGCCGGATGTGCTCGTCCCGTTTGATCAGGTATTCTGTGATCCAGGTCGTCTTCCGGTCGCCGGCGGTCTTGTAGGTGAGACGGCCTTCCGGTGTCTGGATGATGTGATGGACGATCCGGTTGTCGGGTTCGTCACTGACGGCTACGGCCTCGTCCCGCCATTGCGGCGTGTTCAGCTTGGTATAATCGGCATGCACGAGCCAGAACTGGTCCATCTCCTCGAAGTATTGAATTTGGGCATCAAGGCCGACGTGGGCAAAAGCCTCGAGGTCGGATACGCCGTTCAGATATTTATCAAGGTGATAGGACTGCCATTGATGGATGGAAGCGGGCATCCGGTCCGGCTTCTCTTTATTCAGGGCGAGAAGCATCCGTTCTTTAGAAGTCATCGCTGGAAAATATATCGCGCCTGGCCGATCGGAGTCAAACGGGGGGGCAGAAAAGACACGGACTCCCGCGCTTAACGGTTTTCCGGTTCAGCGTGCACGAGGACGCGCTCGACGCCCGGAATCCTTTCCTTCAGGCGTTCTTCGATCCGCGTCGTCAGGTCATGGATCTGGACGATGGACAGATCTTCTTCGAAGTGACAGTGGAGGGAGAGTGAGCGCTTTTCCCCGTACTGCCGGACGTGGACATTGTGGCAGCGGCCCGCGCCGGCGATTTCGTTGGTGATGCCCTTGACCTTCTCCACCAGCTCCCTTTCCTGGAAAGTCACGTCGAGGCCCTCTCCCATCCCTGTGCCCCGCGACTCCATATGGACATAGACCTGGGTGATCACCGGCATGTCCTCGTGCAGGTCTTTTTCGATGTGGCTGGCCATCTCGTGAGCCTGCTGCAGGGAGAGATGGTCGTCCACCTCGAGATGGAGGTCCACATAAACCCTCCCCTTTCTCTCATGCAGGGCGATGTTGTGTACGCACATCTGGTTGCGATAAGCGACGGCGCGGATGCGCCTGGCCATCGTCTCGCGCTCCACTTCCCTGGGGTCGGTATGAATGACGACATCGGCACCGGGCGCGATTTCCTGGACGCGGGACTCGACCGTTGTGGCGATGGCATGCGTCCGCTCAAGGGAGAGGTTGCGGTCCACGTCCACCGTCATGTCAACGAAGTACACCGGGCCGGAGCGCCGCACCCGGACCTGGCCGACGTCGAGGACCCCGTCGACCCCGCCGGCGGCCTCGCGGAGTTTCTGCGGCAGGCCGTCGGGCGCCCGGTCCAGGAGGACGTCGATAGTCCGTCGGCCCAGCCGGTAGCTCACGAAGAGCACGATGACCGCCACGCCGACGGCGGCGATGGCATCCGCCTTCGCCAGGACGGCCGAGTGACGGGGGAAAACGTTCTTGCCAATCCAGACGAGCGCCAACCCGAGGATGACGACGGCTGAGCTCCAGACATCGGTCGAGAAATGGAGGGCATCCGCTTCGAGGGCCTGGCTGTGGTGCTTCCTGGCCGCGGCGAACAGCATCCGCGAGCGGCTGCGGTCAATCCCGATGGAAACCGCCATGACGAGGAAGGCCCAGAGGCTGGGATCGATCTCGATGGTCTTGAAAAAAATACGCCGGGAGGCTTCATAAACGATCCAGGCGCAGGTGACAAAGAGCAGCCCAGTCTCGACCAGGGCGGAAAAATTTTCGATTTTCCCGTGTCCGTAGGTGTGGTCATAATCGGCCGGCTTGCCGGAGACCCGGACGGCCAGGAAAGTCACTCCGGCCGCCACCAGATCAAGAGCCGAATGGGCGGCTTCGGCCAGAATGCCCAGGCTGCCGGTGAGCAGGCCGACGACGAGCTTAATCGATGTGAGAAACAGGGCCGCGATGACGGATTTCCCCGCCGCCGTCTTTTTCTCTTTTTCGGCTGAGATCTCGGGGCTCGTTGATTCGAGGGGCATCATCCGCAGAAGACTTTTTCCTCTTTTCGTATATTAGAATATTGGCGTTCCATAATCAAGAAAACCCCTGGCCGGAGATGGTTGACTTTTTGGCTGAATCAAGTTAGTTAAAACTTTGCCCAGCGTCCGGCTTAACGAAAGGAGACAGGGATGAGTGTTCTGGCTCTGAGCAGAATCCAGTTCGCGGCCACCGCCGCCTTCCACTTTATCTTCGTCCCCCTGACGCTCGGGCTGTCCCTTCTCGTCGCCTTTATGGAAACACGTTATTTAAGGACTGACGACCCGATATACCTCAGGATGACCAAGTTCTGGGGACGCCTCTTCCTGATCAACTTCGCCCTGGGCGTCGTCACCGGCATCACCATGGAGTTCCAGTTCGGGATGAACTGGGCCGAGTACTCGCGCTATGTCGGCGATATCTTCGGCGCTCCGCTGGCCATCGAGGCCACGGCCGCGTTTTTTCTCGAGTCCACATTTATCGGACTCTGGGTTTTTGGCTGGAACAGGGTTTCGAAGAAAGTCCACGTCCTGGCCATCTGGCTGGTGGCGATCGCCACCAACCTCTCGGCCCTGTGGATCCTCCTGGCCAACGGCTGGATGCAGCGCCCCGTCGGCTATGTCCTGCGTAACAACCGCGCCGAGATGACCGATTTCGGGGCCCTCGTCGGCAACTCCTTTGGCTGGGTGACCTTCGCCCATACCGTGCTTTCCGGCTATGTGCTGGCCGCGTTTTTTGTGATGGGAGTTTCCGCTTATCACTTCCTGCGGTGCAACGAGGTTCCGTTCTTTCAGAAATCGTTCAAATTGGCCGCGGTGTTTGGGCTGGCGAGCACGATTCTCGTCGCCGGCAGCGGCGACCTAAGCGCCGTCCAGGTGGCTAAGTATCAGCCGGCCAAGCTCGCCGCCATGGAGTCGTTCTGGGAAACCCAGCCGGGCGCGCCCTTTACGCTATTCGTCTGGCCGGACTCCCGTAACGAGAAGAATGCCCTTGAGTTGCTGCCTGTTCCCGGCGCGTTGAGCCTGATGGCCTATCACAGGGGAGATGCCGAAGTGAAGGGGCTCCGGGCCTTTCCCCGGGATGAACGCCCGCCCGTGCTCCCCGTCTTTCTCAGCTTTCGGGTCATGGTCGGGATTGGGCTTCTAATGATTCTGCTGGCCCTCATAGGACTGGTGAAGTCGCTGCGGGGAAGGCTTGAATCGAGCCCGCGCTTCCTCATGCTCATGCTCTACAGCATTCCGCTTTCCTATATCGCCATCCAGGTCGGCTGGCTCGTCACCGAGATGGGCCGTCAGCCCTGGATCGTTTACGGGCTGATGAAAACGTCCGCCGGGGTCTCCAGATCTCTGCTGCCAAGTCAGGTCGTCGCGTCACTTGCGGGGTTCATTCTGGTTTACGGGCTCCTCGCCGTTGTGGACGTCTATCTACTGGTAAAATATTCCCGCAAGGGTCCGGACAAAGACCTGTCCGGCATCCTGAAAGCGGCCCGGATAGAGGAGGCGTGATATGGCTTTCCAGGTCCTCTGGTTCATTCTCTGGGGTGTGCTGTGGGCCGTGTATTTCATGCTGGATGGTTTTGATTTCGGTGTCGGGATCCTGTACCGATTTCTCGGCCGGGGCGAGGAAGAGAAGGGCCTCATCCGCAGGGCCATCGGGCCCGTCTGGGACGGGAACGAAGTCTGGCTCATCACCGCCGGAGGGGCGACGTTTGCCGCTTTCCCGGCCGCCTACGCCTCGATGTTCAGCTACCTCTATTCGGCCCTGCTGATTATCCTTTTCGCCCTGATATTCCGGGCCATATCCCTCGAGTTTAGGGCCAAGGGGGAATCTGCGTCCTGGAAAGGGTGCTGGGATGCCGGTTTTTTCCTGGGAAGCCTCATCCCCGCCCTACTCTTCGGCGTGGCCTTCGGTAACATTTTTCGGGGGCTGCCGGTCGATGCGCAAGGCTACCATGGAACGCTTCTCGGCCTGCTGAATCCTTACGGACTCTGGACGGGCGTTTTCTTCGTGGCTCTTTTTGTGGTTCACGGCGCGCTTTGGCTGGCGCTTAAGACGGGCGATGAGCTGGGAGAGCGGGCGCTGCGCTGGGCTCTGAAATCCTGGTATCTGCTCTTGGCCGCCGCCGTTGTTTTTCTGGTCTGGACCGCGCTGGAAACCAGGATGATGGAAAATTATCAGGCGCGCCCTTATTGGCTCGTTGTGCCGGTTGGGGCCGTCGTCTCTCTGCTGCTAACGAGAATATTATCCGCCAGAAAAAAAGTGATGCTGGCCTTTCTGTCCTCCGGCGCCACGATCGTGCTGGTCACCTTCACGGGAATTATCGGGCTCTACCCCAACCTGATCCCCTCTCGCCTCGACCCGGCCTTCAGCCTGACCATTTTCAATTCTTCCTCCAGCCCCTACACTCTGAGGATCATGACTATCGTGGCGCTTGTCTTCGTCCCGGTCGTTATCGCTTATCAGATCTGGGTTTATCGTGTCTTCCGGCATAAAGTCGCGCCAGCCGGAGCCGCGCCCGATGAGCCCCATTATTGAGCGCCCTGTTTATCGAAGCTTAACGAAGAATCGTTGCTAACTCAGCCAGTTCACAAGAACAAAGTTAAAATAATCCCTCTCCCCTGGTGGGACAGGATAGAAGTGAGGGGGTAGCCGCTACAGCGGTCAAGCCTTGTCCCGCGAAATTTAATTTGGTACAGTCGGCTTAAGACATCTTTGAGAAACGAGGTGAACCGAGATGAAAAGACGTGATTTCCTGGCGTCGCTTCCGGCGACTGCCGCAGCGTCCTCGCTGTTTGCTCAGGATAAGAACCTGCCCAGCCCGGAAGACCAGGCTGGGAGGGAGAAAGGTCAGATATTAGCCGGGAAGCCCCTGGCCGAGCTCAGGGCGGAGTTCCAGAAAGATCTTGATGAGTATGTCGACTTCTTTCTCCGCCACGGTATCGACCACGAAAAGGGCGGGTTCATGTGCAGCCTGGGCCACGACGGAACCCTGGTGGACACCAACAAATTCCATTGGTTCCAGGGCCGGGGTATCTGGGTTTTCAGCCACCTTTACCTGCATTTTAAAAAAGACATCCGCTTCCTCGATGTCGCGAAAAAGACCTGCGATTTTATGCTTCGGTATTTTCCCCAGGATAAAGAGCGAATGCGCTGGGCGGCGGTCGTGGCCAAAGACGGCGGGGTGGTCCGCGGCTATGAAAAAGACCCCTTCGGCTGTTACTTCGGCATCGAGGGGATGTTCGAGCTGGCCGGGGCGGCAGGTGATGAGAAATTGTTCGGGGAAGCTCTCGACCTCTACCTTCGTCACTATAGCTTCGTTCGCGACCCCAGAATTCTGGCCGAAGACAGCCCTCCGGGAAGGCGCGGGTTCAACCTCGAGATGGCCGACCTCCAGATTGCCACCCAGATCTTGCGCCGGAAAGACATCCCTGAGGCGAAAAGGATCGCCGACGACTGCGTCGCCGCCATCATGGACCGGTTCTACAACCCTGAGATCAAGCTCTTCAACGAAGTCCTCGATCGGGACTTGAACCGCATTCCCGAGCTCCGGAACCAGGCCAACCCGGGGCACGGCGTCGAGATCATGTGGCTGGTGATGGACGAAGCGCTGCGAAGGGGAGATCCGGCTCTTTTTGACCGGGCCAAGGAAAGAATTCTCGACCTGCTGGACATCGGCTGGGATCACGTCTACGGTGGAATCGTCAACGGCGTCCATGTCGGCGCCGGATGTTACGAATGGCCCGTGGTCAAGCCCGCCGGGATGACCGTCGAGTTTAAGGAGCGCGGCGAGTACAATTATGTCAAGGCCCAGTGGGCCATCTCCGAGGTCCTGATCGCCACCCTGATGATCTTCGAGCACCGCGGGGAAGAGTGGGCTGCCCGCTATTTCAGCCGGGCGAAAGAGGTTAACGACCAAAAGCTTTCACTCCGGCCGCACGGCTTTCCACTCCATCTCCTCTTCACCGACCGTCAATTCACCTACCAGCCCCATACCATGCGCAAGGACAATTATCATTACCTGCGCGCCCTAATGCATTGCCTGAAAGCGCTCGACCGCCTGATCGCTAGAGACAGAAGCTGACTATTAGGTTAATAACCAATCGCGATTCCATATAAACTTCTCGGATCGGCTGCTCCATAATACAGGCTGTTGATCTTGTCAACTTCTATGCACATCGCATTGCACATCCTCCAGTTCGCGATATCAACTCTGTGCCCCATCTTCTCCAATAGCTCTTTTGTGTCTTTTGTGATGGCATACTTCTCACTGGATATTTGATCCGCCGACCATCGACCAAAAATCCGTTTTGCCGATATGGCTTCAGCGAGATTCATTTCAAAATCTAGGAGGTTCACAATGATCTGGACGATCGTCGACGGGATTGCCGGACCGCCGGGCGTGCCGAGGATATACTTCAGTTTTCCGTCTTTGATAATGATCGTCGGCGCCATGCTTGAACGCGGACGTTTTCCCGGCTCTATTCTGTCGGGCCTTCTTCCGGGAGTTTCTTTGGGTCTCATGTCGAACGACTGCATTTCGTTGTTGAGAAAAAAACCGGCACCTTCGACTATCCCATAAGAACCGAAATCACCATCCAACGTGTAGGTGAATGAAACGGCATTTCCTTTGGAATCAATTACCGAGAAATGCGTCGTTTCCTTTTTCTCACGGTCAGTCGAGTCGTTGTTTAACATTCTTATAAATCGATCATTTGCCAGATCCTTGGCTATTTCATTGGCATATTCCTTTGAGATTAAGCGTTCAACCGGTATGTCTTTAATAAAAGCAGGATCGCCGATGTACTCCTCACGGTCATGATAGGCATTTTTAAGGACTTGGGAGAGCAAATGCAGGTAATCCGCAGAATTATGTCCGAGTTGTTTCAGATTATACCGCTCCAGAACATTGAGGGCTTCAATGATGATCACACCGCCGCTGCTGGGAGGAGCCATAGAATAAATATCATATCCCCTGTAATTCCCATGAACAGGTTCCCGCTCAACAGCTCGATAGTTGAGCAGGTCCTGGGCCGTAATGAATCCGTTGTTTTCCTTTACGAATTGGACCAATAATTTGGCTGTCTCTCCCCGGGAGAATTCATTTGCGCCTCCTTGTTGTATTCGTTCGAGCGTTCTCGCTAAGTCGGGTTGCCTGATGATTTCCCCTATCTCGAATGAAGAGTTATCCGCTCTGAGAAATATTTTCTTGGTTGAAGCATATTGGGAAAGGTACTGCTTTTCATTTTTGATTTCGTTATACAGTCTTTGATGCAGCGGAAATCCGTCTCTGGCGAGTTTTACCGAAGGGGAGATCAAATCTGCCCAGGGCAAGGAACCATACCTTTTATGCGCCAACTCGAGCCCAGCCACAGTACCGGGCACTCCGGCAGCCTTGATCGTGTTGAATAAGGAATCATCTATCTTTTTTCCGTCGGCATCGAGGTACATGCCTTCTGAAGCGGTTAACGGTGCAGTTATTCGAAAGTCAATTGTGTTCAGGTTGCCGTCGTTTTGATAATAAGTCAGGAAACCGCCACCGCCGATATTTCCACAAGATGGATAAGTTACGGCAAGTGCAAATGCCGTTGCTATGGCTGCATCCATTGCATTTCCGCCTTTTTTTAGGATTTCGACTCCCACTCGGGCAGCAGTCGGTTCAGTGCATACAACCAGGCCATTCTTTGCCGAGACCGGTTCATACACCTGAGCTTGAGTCTGGCTAGGAATTAAAATTACACCAATAAGCACCGTAGCCATCTCCAAGATTATTCGATCTCTGATTTCATCGGTTAGCCATTTTTTCATGTTTTGCCTCATTTGGCGGAGCAGATTGAAGATCATGGCTTTTTTTGCTGCGCCGGCTGGGTTGACGTTCATGGGATCGATTTTGCCCCATCCCAGCGTTAGGGATGATAAATCGCCGTGACTTCGGATGTCAAATAGGCACATCCTCTCGGCTGAATTTTCTGCTCGATTATGGAGGGCTATGGCGATAAGATAGTTGTATAAAAAGAGATACAGATAAGGTATCTGGAACGAGACCGCCAAGAGGCCTCAATATGAGCGAGATGCCGGCCATTCGAATCAGCAGAGCCGTTGCTCTCTGTGGGATTTTCTTGGCGGCTGCCTCTTCTGCATCCGCCCTGACCTGGGAATACAAGGGTCTGGTCGCGGGATGGCTGGTCGGCAAATTTGAACGTTCGGTCAATCCCCAGGTCGGCGGGCGTTTCATCCCCGAATTCTCCCTCAGTCAGAAGGTATCGGACTCTTTTTCGCTGGCGGCAGAGTTCAGCTTGAACGGGTTCGTCGTCGCCCGATTCCAGTCCGGCGAAGACGCCCGGACGGATGGAGAAATCGATCCCTACCGGTTTTGGCTGCGCTTGGGCACCAACCAATTTGAGGCCCGCATCGGACTCCAGAAGATCAATTTCGGATCGGCCGCGCTGCTGCGGCCGCTGATGTGGTTCGACAGCCTGGATCCTAGGGATCCTCTCCAGCTGACCGATGGCGTATACGGCCTGCTGCTGCGCTATTATTTCGTAAACAACGCCAACATCTGGTCCTGGGCATTGTATGGCAACGACTCCCCCAAAGGCTGGGAGGCCGTCGCCACGGCCGACGACACCATAGAATACGGTGGACGGGTGCAGCTTCCGCTCTGGACCGGCGAGCTGGCCCTGACCTATCATCACCGGCGGATCGATATCGTTCCGGAATCCGTGCCTTTAATGCCTCTGAACGGGGAGCGCGTTCCCGAATCCAGAGTCGGCCTGGACGGAAAATGGGACCTGGGAGTTGGACTCTGGTTTGAAGGGACACTGACTCATCAGGAAAGCGAGCTTTTGCCTCAACCTTGGCAGCGCGCTCTCGCATTTGGCCTGGATTACACTTTCGACTTGGGAAACGGGCTCAATGCCATGGGCGAGCATCTTCGCCTGGACCGCAGCGGAAAGGCTCTCGGGCCGGGGGACGGCACGGATTTCTCGGCGCTTTTCTTGCGCTACCCCGTGAGTATCTTCGTTGATCTAACCGCCATATTCTATTATGATTGGAAGGAAAAGGAGTTTTATCGGTTTTTCAGTTGGCAGCGGACCTATGACCGCTGGCGGTTCAATATCATCGCCTTCTGGAATCCGGACGCTTTCCTGATCTTCCCGACGCAGCCGGGCGGGAATCCTTTTGCCGGCAAAGGGTTTCAGTTCATGATCGTATTCAATTATTAATATGAAGGCATCAAATAAATTTACCTCACCCCCACCCTCACCCTCCCCCCTCGAGGGGGAGGAGGAAGGCGGGAGGGTAATCTCAATTAGCGCGCTTGCATTTGTTCTAGCGAGGCTCGGATGAATGACTCCTTTCTGATCGAGACTCACAACCTGGTCAAGACTTATTCCCTGGGAGAACACACGATCATGGCCCTGGACAAAGTCAGTCTCAACTTCGAAAACGCGGAGTTTGCCGGGTTGGTGGGACCGAGCGGGTCGGGAAAGACCACCCTGCTTAATGTCATCGGCTCCCTGGATTCTCCCACCTCGGGCAGCGCCGTGGTCATGGGACGAAAAGTGGAGGATCTGTCGCATAAACAGGCGGCCTCGCTCCGCAACCAGCACATCGGATTCATTTTCCAGACCTTCAACCTGCTCCCGGTTTACACGGTTTTCGAGAATGTGGAGTTTCCTTTGCTGCTTCTCGATTATTCCTCGAACGAGCGGCAAAAAATGACCATGGATGCGCTCGATTGGGTCGGTCTCGCGGACCGGGCTAAGTCCAAACCCGCCCAGCTCTCCGGCGGCCAGAGCCAGAGGGTGGCGATCGCCCGGGCGGTCGTCAAAAAGCCGGCCCTCATCCTGGCGGACGAGCCCACGGCCAACTTGGACGCGGAGAACTCGCACCACATTCTGCAGACGATGGAGCGTCTCAACCAAGACCTGAGAACAACTTTCGTCTTCGCCACACATGACGAGAAGGTGATCGGATATCTGCGCCGCAAGATCACTCTGTTTGACGGGGCCGTCGCCAAAGACGAGCGAATGGAACCGCAGCGGCCAGTGGGAGATAAGCGGTGATCATCCCCAAGCTGGCGCTGCGCAATCTTCTGGGAGCCGGACTGAGAACCTGGCTGAACGTGGTCGTGCTTTCGTTTGCCTTCGTGGTCATCATCTGGACGCAGGGCCTGTACGAAGGGATGAATGCCCAGGCGGAGCGGGCGTCGGTGGATGCGGCTCTGGGCGGAGGCCAGTACTGGCAGGAGAAATACGACCCGCTCGACGTTTTTTCCCTTGAGGATGCCCACGCCATCGTCCCGGATTCGCTGCGGACCATGATCGCCGCGAACAGGGCGACGGCCATTCTCGTCGTTCAGGGCACACTCTACCCGAAAGGGCGCATCCAACCGGTCCTGATCAAGGGCATCGATCCCGATCAGACTCTGCTCTCTCTGCCCACTCATTTCCTGAAGACCGGAGAAGACCGCTTTCCGGCTCTGATCGGCAGCCGCATGGCCAAGAGCACGGGTCTGACTGTCGGGGATACGGCGACCCTGCGCTGGCGCGACGCTAACGGGACGTTTGACGCCCGGGACGTCGAGATCGTCCAGGTGATGAAAACCACGGTCCAGACTATCGACCAGGGACAGGTCTGGATCCCCCTGGACAGGCTCCGCGCTTTGGCCGGGATGGAGAAAGAAGCCAGCTTGGTGGTGGTGGCTCCGGGCACTCTCGAGCGGCCGCCAGCGCCGAGATGGGTCTTCCGCGACCTCGACTTTCTTCTCAGCGATATTAAGCAGCTGGTCCAGATGAAGAGCGCCGGGTCCGCGATCCTTTATGTCGTGCTGATCCTGCTGGCCATGCTGGCCATCTTTAACACCCAGGTTCTCTCCATCTTCCGCCGCAAAAAAGAAATGGGGACGCTCATGGCCCTCGGGTTCACCCGCGGCCGTGTGATCCGGTTGTTCACGCTGGAAGGAGCCCTGCACGGAGTTTTGGCGGCCATCGTGGCCGCTCTCTATGGGATTCCCTTTTTGACGTGGTATGCCCGACAGGGCTGGGCCTTGCCCGAAGGAATGGACAGCTATGGTTTTGCTATCGGGGAAAAGATCTTTCCGGTTTACAGCGCCGGGCTTGTGGCCGGGACCACGGTTTTGGTGCTGGTGATTACCACCATCGTCAGTTTCTTGCCCACCCGCAAGATCGCAAAATTAAAACCGACCGATGCCCTGCGAGGGCGAATGTCATGATCAAGTTTCTCTTCAAGGGCCTGATGCGTGACCGCTCCCGGAGTCTTTTCCCCATTCTGATCGTTGTCATCGGGGTGATGCTCACGGTATTTTTGTATAATTGGATCAACGGCGCCCAGTTCAATTTCATCGATTCCAGCGCCCGTTTCGACACCGGCCATGTCAAGATCATGTCCCGGGCCTACGCCCGGGAAGCGGACCAGGTTCCCAACGACCTCGCCCTCATCGGGGTGCGGTCTCTGATGGTTCAACTCCAGGAGGAGCATCCGGATATGATCTGGACTCCCCGCATTCGGTTTGGGGGGCTCCTGGACATCCCGGATGCCCAGGGGGAAACCCGCGATCAGGGTCCGGTCATGGGCCTGGCCGTCGACCTTTTGTCGGCGGGGAGCGCCGAGCCCGGAATCTTCAAACTGGAAGAGGCTCTGGTGCGCGGCCGGGCGCCGCAACGCCCCGGGGAGATCCTCATCAGCGAGGATTTCGCCCGTCGCTTGATCGTCCAGCCGGGCGACACGGCGACCTTGATCAGCGTCACCATGAAGGGCAGCATGGCCGTGGCCAATTTTACCGTGGCGGGCACGATCCGGTTCGGAGTGGAGGCCATAGATCGGGGGGCGATGATTGCTGACATCGCCGATATCCGATCCGCTCTGGATATGGATAACGCGGCCGGGGAAATCCTCGGTTTTTTCGCTGATTTCATGTATCACGACCCGCAGGCGATAGATCTCGCGGCCAGATTCAATGCCGCTTACGGCGACAATCCCGATGAATTCGCGCCGGTCATGGACACACTCCCCAGTCAGGCGGGAATGGCGGATCTGATGGAGATGCTGCGGATGTTCTCGGGCCTGGTCCTGGTCGTGTTTATCGCGGTCATGTCGATCGTCCTCTGGAA
Source organism: uncultured Eubacteriales bacterium (assembly GCA_964651495.1). Taxonomy (GTDB): domain Bacteria; phylum Acidobacteriota; class Aminicenantia; order Aminicenantales; family UBA8522; genus CAZNVB01. Next base: position 32,286 of record CAZYWP010000008.1, read on the forward strand.
CGCCGGCCTGATGGGCAGCCTACGCCGCTATGGCGAGATCGGCGTGCGGCTGGCCATGGGGGAAACCAAGACGCATATCTATGTGAGCCTGATCATGGAGGCTCTGATGATCGGGGCGCTGGGAACCCTGATCGGGACGGCCGTGGGATTGGCGGAGTCCTACTATTTGCAGGCGCATGGGCTCAATATCGGGTTCATGATGAAAAACGCCTCTCTTTTCATCTCCAACGTCATGAGGGCCAGGGTTTCTCCGGTCAGCTATGGCGTCGGTTTCATCCCGGGTCTGGCGGCCACGTTTCTCGGCTCCTCCATCTCAGGACTGGGGATCTATCGGCGCCAGACATCTCAGTTGATGAAGGAATTGGAGGCATGAAAAAGCGCGGCTTGGTCTGGGGATTGGCAGTTCTGATCTGGGCTCTGGCGGAAGCGCAGTATCCTTGCGGAGAATGGGTCCTGCAGAAAATCGACGAAAACATCGGTTCGGACAACAAGATCTCTCACTCCCGGATGATCATCAACGGCCGGCGGGGGAGCCGCACCGTGGAATCCCGGTCCTGGATCCAGGGAGACGAAAAATCCTTCACCGAATATCTGGCGCCTCCCCGCGAAGCGGGAACCAAGATGCTCAAGCTGGAGGATCAGATCTGGACATATTCTCCCTCCACCGACCGGATCATCAAAATTTCCGGACACATGCTGCGCCAGTCGGTCATGGGGTCGGATCTTTCCTATGAAGATCTGATGGAGGACCGCAAGCTGAGGCTGATGTATGATGCCCAAGTCATCGGCGAAGAGGAACTGGACGGGCGCGCCTGCTGGGTCCTGGAGTTAACGACCAAAGCAGAAGATGTCGCCTACCATTCCCGTAAGATTTGGGTGGATAAGGAACGATTTGTTTCTTTAAAGGAAGATCGCTTTGCCAAGAGCGGCAAGCTGTTGAAGCGGACTGAGGTCAAGGACGTCCAACGCATGGATGGGCGGTGGATCCCCAAGAAAATTGTTTTCAAGGACATGCTCAAAACCGGAGAGGGAACGGAATTCATGCTCGAAGAGGTCCAGTTCAACGCCGAGATCCCGGATCATGTTTTTTCCAAGGCGTCGTTGAGAAGATGAATGGGAAAAATAACCGGTCAAACAATAAAATCCTTAAGCAAGATTGCCCTGATTATCGGCACTGCCTTCCTGTCGAGTTTTTCCGTCGCCGAAAAGATGGCTCAGGCTGAATACCCGGTGATCATCGGCGCCAGCATGCCCGCAGGCGTCAAAAGCCTTGAAGCCTTCCGTCAACTCAAGATGGGCGATATGGTGCTCACGGCGATCCCCGAAACCAAGACCGACGCCGTGGCCGTGGCCGAATACTGCCGAAAAAACAGCATCTATCTCTGTTTCTCGGAGCTCCTCTATCGCGGGGGCTTCGATCTCTGCTGGGCCTACCGAAAAAGGATTCCGCGTCACGAATTCCTCTCCCGGGCCGAGATGGAAGAGATCATCGCCGCGGCGGGACCGTTTTACTTCGGAAGATATGTCATCGGCGAGATCGGCTGCGTCGTCTATGCCCCGGAGAAATACGCTGCCGAATTTCCGGACGAGCACTGGTCGAACCTGCCCGCGGTAAGAACACAGGCCGAAGCCCGGGATGCGTATATCCGTTATATCAGGAAATTCCTGGACTTCGAACGCCGGGAGATCGGCCCCGGGCCCTTGATCAACGTCGATGCCGGGATGATTTTTAAGTATGTCGCCGAAGCCGGCCCGGACATCCTTTGCCTTGAATCCCTTCCCGGCGACCCTCACTTGATGCACGCCGCCATCCGGGGAACGGCCAAGGCCTACAAGAAGCCCTGGGGAGTTCACATCGCCATGGAGAATTATGGCGGCATGCGCTTCGACGAACTCTGGCAGAAGCGGTGGAAGACGTCTCTGGCATATTCTTATCTCAGCGGCGCGCAGTTCATCCTGCCCGAGTCCGGCCACATCACCTACACGAATCCTGTGACGAAAGAGACGTTTCCGTTTAACAGTCCCGAAGTCAAGCGGGTGCGCCGCACCCTGAGGGAAATGTACCAATTCTCCCGCCTTCACCGCAAGCCGTCTCTTCATCCCCGCGTCCGGCTCGGAGTCGTCTACGGAAACGAGGACGGCACGCCGGGATTGTGGAATCGGGCAGCCTGGGGACAGTACGGCGACACCAAATGGCTGGAGGGTCCGGCGGAGAGGGGCTGGCGTTTCGTCGACAGCTTCTATCGCAAGGAGGACTGGGCCAAGGAGACGGTTCAGGGGGATATGGATTTCTCGGGAAATCCGCCGCTCGGCCAGTATGACCTCGTTCCCGTCGAAGCGCCACTTGAAATCCTCAATCAATATGGATGTCTCCTCTTCCTCGGCTGGAACACCATAACCGATGAGATCTACGCCAAGCTTGAAAGATTTGTCAGGCAGGGCGGCCGTCTTATCATGTTCCTGCCTCACCTCTCGACCGAATCCGACCGGGGCAAGGAGGTCAAATTGATCAAAGGCGGGGATTTTTCCGACCTGTTCGGCGTTCAGATCTTGGGCCGGGGGGAGAAAAAAATCCAGGGATTCAAATGCTTCGCCGACTCTTCGCTGGCTGAATATCGCTTCCCGCTCTGGCGGATCCGGACAGACCCGCGGTTCATGGGGCTTTTCACCTCTTCCCGGGTGAAATTGACCACGGGAAAGATCCTGAGCGGCGCCGCCGATCATTACATGTCAGAGGAAAAAGAGCTGCGGGAACGGCCGCTGCTCATCGAGAACCGACTCGGCCAAGGAACGGCCTTTCTTGTCACCGCCTGGCAATACCCGGGGGATGAAGGTTTGGCGCCTTTTACTCAGGATCTGATCAGGACGGTCCTTCAAGGGGAACAGGCTGACATCCGGCTTTTGGCCGGCGATGCGGTCCGCTATGCGGTTTATGAAGGTCAAGCTCCCCGTTCTCGGAATCCCTATTCGGTTGTCTATCTTCTCAACACCGACCCCGATTGTCCGGCACCGGCGAGACTCTGGGTGCGGGGCAAGCTCAGCGCGGAGTTCGTGATACCGCCGAACGAGATGAGGCTAGCCTTTCTCTTCGATGATCTGATCGTGATTCCTGAAGACAAACGGGTCGATTTGGCCGCCTGGGACTCGAGCGATCCGCAGCAGGAATTCCGGTTCTTCAATGCCGTGGCGCAAAAATTCGAAATCCACAACCTGAGCGGTGTCGCCCGCCGAATTCAGATCAACGGACAGAACTTGACTTGCATCCTTGGCAAGGCGGCGGTTCTTGAGATCGCCGTGGCCGTTGATCCCGGCCGCAAGGCTTTTTTCGCTCCCGGCTTTCTCGATGAGCCGGACATCGACTGGCGCGCTGAGGGCGGTCCCTACTAAGGGGGTCAGGTCTCAACAATTAACAAATATTATAGGACAAGCGATTTTGGCTTCTCCGGGGGTGCTTATCAGGGGCCTTCTCGGCAGCGGGTGGCAAAGGAGAACTGAGACAAGGAATTTATAGAGTATTTATTCAATATTGACAATTGCCTTGTTTTATTATATATTCCTTGTGTGCTTGCGACATCCAAGGTCACAAAAAAGAACCAGACCACCATTCCCAAGGCCGTTATCGCCGCCCTGGGCATCAAGCCGGCCGATCAAATATTCTACGAAATTGAGGAAGGAAAGGTTACTCTTCACGCGAAGACAGAGCGCCTTATTGAATTAAAGGGCAAGTTCAGATGCTTCGGCCGAAAGCCCGACTACCCCGTCTCGGTCGAGCAGATGCATGAGACGGTCATGGACGCCGTGGCAGAAAATGAAGCCGGATATGGAAAAAAGGAGGGCAAGGCGGGGGCGCGGAAAACGAGGCGACCGTGATCGCGCTCGACACGAATGTTCTGGTCCGTCTAATCACAGAGGACGACCCCGTCCAGGCCCGCGGGGTTGAGGTTTTCTTAAAGAACACGGAAGGCCCATTCTTCATCCCGGATCTCGTGATGGCCGAACTGGCCTGGGTCTTACAGCGGCGTTACGCGTGGACTCGTCCGGAGGTCGGAAGTATCCTGCTCGCTCTTCTCGATCGCCGCGACGTCGTGTTCGAGGACGAGGAAAGAGTCCGGGCCGCTGTTCGCGGCTTTATCGAGGGATTGGACCTGTCCGACGGATTGATCATGGGAGTCGCCCGGGCGGCGGGATGCGATCAACTAGCGAGCTTTGATGATGTCTTGAAGACGAAGGTCCCCGGTTTCATCGTCCGGCCGGATTCTTAGCGGATAATAATTTCCTTTTGTTCGGGAGGAGAGGACCCGGAAGAGGTCCTTACCACGACCCCGCCTTGACAACAAGGGCATTTCTGTCTTACTTTCTCACCTCTATCCCCTCCCGCCAGGGGAGGGGAAAATGCTAATCAATTTATGAATAGATTGAGCGAATGACTGGAGGAGAAAAAAATGAACGACGCCACGAAACGAAAAAGCAATTTATCGTTCCTCGCCATTGGCCTGCTGCTGACGCTCGTTGCCTTTGGGTTTTTCGGCTGCGCCAAGGAGAGCGAAGAAAAGCGCCTCCAGCCCGCGCTGGAGAGCCTAACCGCTGAAGACCTCGCTAAAGACACGCAAGTCCTGGCCTCCGATGAGTTCGAAGGACGGGCGCCGGCTTCCCAGGGCGAAACCAGGACGATCAACTTCCTGCGTGAGGAGTTCCAGAAAATCGGCCTCAGGCCCGGCAACGGCGAGAGCTATTTCCAGGAAATCCCGATGGTGGTGATCACGGCGGACCCCGCTGCCCGGCTCGAAATAAGTGGCGCTCAAAAGACGATTTCCTTTGCCTACAAAGAGGAGTTTGTGGCGGAAACGCAGCGCGTGGCGGAGGAAGTCTCGCTGGTCGATTCGGAAATAGTCTTTGCCGGCTACGGCATCGTGGCGCCCGAATACAACTGGAATGATTATGAAGGCCTGGATGTCCGGGGAAAGACCGTGCTGGTCCTGGTCAACGATCCTGGATATGCCAGTCAGGACCCGGCGTTGTTCACCGGGCGGTCGATGACCTATTACGGCCGCTGGACTTACAAGTATGAGGAAGCTGCCCGGCAGGGCGCCGCCGGCGTCTTCATCGTCCATGAGACCGAGCCTGCGGCCTATCCCTGGGGCGTTGTCCAGAACGGCTGGACCGGGCCGCAGTTCAATTTGGTCAAAGAGGACAACAACATGTCCCGCTGTGCCGCGGAGGGATGGCTGCATCTCGATGCCGCGCGCCGGATCTTCGGCAGCGCCGGCCTGAACTACGATGAGATCAAGGTTGCAGCGGCCCAGCGGGGATTTAAAGCTGTTCCCCTGGGTCTCAAAGCCTCGCTCACTTTGAAAAACAGCATCAAGAATGTGACGTCAAGCAACGTCGTGGCCCTGTTGCCGGGGTCGGAGCGCCCGGATGAATACATCATTTATATGGCGCACTGGGACCATTTCGGCCGCAATCCGGCCCTCGAAGGAGACCAGATCTTCAACGGCGCGCTCGACAATGCCACCGGGACAGCGGCCCTTATTGAACTGGGGGAAGCCTTCCAGAAACTCAAACGGCCGCCGCTCCGCTCGATCGTCTTTCTCTCCGTCACCGGAGAAGAACAGGGATTAATCGGCTCCGAGTTCTATGCAACGCATCCCATTTTTCCAACTGCTAAAACCGCCGCCGTCATCAACATGGATGCCTTGAATATCTATGGACCGATGAAGGATATCACCGTCGTCGGCTACGGCCTGTCCGAGCTCGATCAATACATCGAGGCCGCCGCGAAAGAAGTGGGCCGGACGGTCAATCCCGACCCGACGCCTGAAAAAGGCTCCTACTTTCGCTCCGACCACTTTCCCTTTGCCAAGCAGGGAATCCCGTCGGTTTACCCGAGCGGCGGAACAGACAGCGTAGAGCATGGTAAGGAATGGACAATGGCCAAAAGAGACAAGTACACGGCCGAAAATTACCATAAGCCTTCGGACGAATTCGACCCCAACTGGGATCTCTCCGGAGCGATCGATGACCTGCGTCTGCTGTTCAAAGTGGGTTATCGGCTGGCCATGGAATCCACTTTTCCCAACTGGAAGGACGGGACAGACTACAAGGCGAAAAGAGACGCGGATATCGCCGCCGCACACAAATAAGGACGTTCTACACCCCGATAAAATAGACCTTTTCTATATATTGTCAGCCGATCACCACGGGCAAAAGATAAAAAGGTGCGCTCTCCGGCTGTTTTCGCCGATATAGATAGTCCCGTCGTGTCCGACCGCCATGGCGTCGAATTCGTTGGCCAGCCAGTTATAGTAGGGCGGATGATTGGCCTCGACCATTCCCAGGATTTCAAATGAATTCGCGCCCGTTTTATAGACAAACAGCCGGCCAATGCCCAATTCTTCGCCGCCGACCCCATAGACGTTGCCGTCTTTTCCGATAACCAGGCCTCGGATCCTTTTCTCCCAGAGGGGTTTGCCGAGATTCCTGACGGTTTCAGATTTCGGGTCCAGGCAGAAAACATAGCCGTCCGAATCGCCTCCATATATTTTTCCATCGTCGGCGAGAGCGAAGGCGTCCACGACATTCAAGAATTCCCGGCCTTTAAGACACGGGACGGCGATGTCCAGCTGTACGAGTTTTTGCTCCGAGGGGAGGTACTTGAAAAACTTGCCGTAATCCCATGTTCCCCAGACAGTCCCGTTTTTGTCAATGATGAGGTCCCCGGGAACGCTCCTAAAGGGGTTTTCGGCAAGGGGCTCGCCGCAGAGTTTCTGTTGGAATTTGACCGCCCGGCCCGCGATATCGAAGACAAAAAATATTCCGCCGGGAAAACTCACTCCATACAGCTCGTTTCCCTTTCCGACCAGGGCGTGGATTCCCTCACCGGGGACGGGGATTCCCAAATCGGCTAACCCCGGGCAGTCGCGCCCAGGGTCCGCCCAGTGCGTCCTGATCCGATTTTTTTCTTCTTCCTGGGGGTCGAACCGGAAGATGTGTCCGCCCGAAAAATGCCTGTATTTAGCCACAATATCTTTTCCCCTGAGGTCGAGCCTTCCTTTGTGCCATAACGTAGTGCCGAAGTAGATCAGCCCGTCTTCCAGAGCGGCGAGGGAATGATGAATGCTCTCGGCGCCGGGTATTTTTCCCAGAGGACGCACTAGCGCCCCTGCCGGTTTCAAGACAAAAAAATGGGCCTGAAATCCCGTCGTCCCGCCGTAGATATATCCATTGGGAGCCGTCACGAGGGAGGTGATTCCCTTTTCATCCTCGGGAATCACATCGAGGGGAGGCCAGCCCAATTCCCGCATGGTGATGCGGTTTTGGGGAACCACCACAGCATCCATGGATTCCGTGCGCTGCGCCCAAGCGTTCGGCGCTGTCATTGGCAAACATGACAGGATGATGGCCAGCAGCGACATTGGATAATCACTTAACCGTTTCATTGCTTCCTCCGTCAGGAAAATCAAAGCAGGTTCATCGGCTCGAAAACCCCGCTTATGAGCGGGGTGAATTCGGTCTATAGATGCACAAGCGCAAATTGTAGTCCTTTCCCCGCTGGGCGGTCCCGGCCCTTCTCTCCAGCACGAGGTCGGCGACGCTGGCGGATTTTTGGGGACCCGCCCCTTTTTCATTGACAAAGGCCATGAAGTAGACGGTTCCATCGGGACCGCAGCTCGCCGCCGTGGGCGTCATCACCTGGCGGTTGTCCTCCGCGACAATGACCCCCCTGTCATCGCGCTTTCCCGTTTTTAAATTATATGTGACCATGGCCGAGCCGTATCCTTCCCCCCAGTACGTGCCCTGCGGCTCGTCGCCGAGCTGGGTGTTGGCGGCGTGATAGAAGACGTCATTCGAGTCTTTACAGAAGGCGAGCATGGCGTAAGGAACGTTTCGTTTTCCCACATAGCGGTCGGGCGTCAGCTGCGTCAGGAGTGTTGTCCGGCCTTCATCACCCTGGTAAGGATCATATTCAAAAAGGTGGGAACTTTCTGTTTCCAGTCCATACCATTTTTTCCCGTCTGGCGATGTGGCCACTCCCATCATCCCATGTTCGGTCTCATAAAACGAGCGGAAAATCGGGATTCCGGGTGTCCGCAGCGGCATTTGGGTGATGAGGTTATAGACCCTGTCCCCGTCCGGGTCATACCTCCATATACGGCCGTCGTTATAGAAACCATACACCCTTCCGCGGTCATCGGTGACAAGAACGCGGGAAACCGACGCCCAGTTCTGGACCACTCCCATATCGACGGTCACCTTGCTCTTGATATCGTAATAGATGAAATGTCCCATCGGATAGGTGAGCCCATACAGCCGTTCCCGTTTCTGGTCCATGGTCATGGTGATAATTCCGTTGCGGGGGAGTCCGACCCCCAGGTCCGTCAGATGGTCTGTCTTCGGGTCATAGACGACCCAGTGTCCTCCCGGCAAACCTTCCGCTTCGCTGATTTTGGCAAAGTTAAACCAGGCGGAGAGATGCGTGGCGAAGTAGATTTTCCCATCGCTTCCTTCGCAGATCTGCGTATGGACTTTCGCCTGCGGCTCCCTTCCCAGGTTTTTTTCACCCGAAAGTTCCTGCATATCCCCCAGCAGTCTCAGGGAATCGGTCGCCGGATCATAGACGGCGACATTCGCGCCCTGGCCGTGGCAATTGAGCCCGATATAGACCCGGCCATCTGAAGCGGCTAAAAGAGCCGTGAACATAGAATCCCATTTTTCCTGTTCGGGCAAAGCCCTTGACTCGACCCGGCATGTCTTGTTTTGTCCGGCCAGGGCGGGAACGATGATCAAACAGATCAATAACCCTATAACGAATCGTTTCATGGGCATCCGAAATGGCATACCGTCCTCCTCGAATCGACTTTTAGCATCCTATCCATTTAAGACCGTCGCCTGATGTCATTATCCGAAAGCTGAGAGGGAAATTCTATCGCTTTTATAAAAAACATAGGAATAGGGGAAAAGGATTGGGGTTTAACCTGCCGAGCCCCGATTAGTTGCCGATCGGCACGACGAGAATTTCAATATCGGTCATAGGATAGTGCTTTTTATTTCCCGTGGCTAAAACAGCTCTTTGAGCATGAGCGGTTGCGGCGATGAGGCAGTCATCGAGGCTGAGTTTTTGCGAGTGGATCGTCCGTAGATAACGCCCCGCTTTCGCCGCAATCTCTCGGTTGATATCCACGATGATCAGGCCGTCGAGCAATTCTTCCGTTTTTTCCGCTTCCGGCTCTTTCATGCCGGCGTGGATCTCGGCGACGGAAACGGCGGAGCAGAGAATGTCCGCCTCGTCAATCAGCGACGATAAGAAAGTGCGGGCCTTTTCTCGTCCCCGGAGAAAATTAATTAAGACATCAGAATCGACAAGAACCCGTTTCATTTCACGCGTTCTATGCGCGAAGAAGACCTGGTCTTTCTGATGTAACCGGTAGCGCCTCTCTTGAGTTCGGGGTGGTTTTTGCTTGGCCAAGCGCCGAAGCTCGTTCGCAGGGCTTTCTCTAGCTTGAGTCGTTTCAATTCTTTGCGCAGCGCCTCGGCCACGACCTTGCTTTGACGCCGTTTGGGAACCGTGACCCGAAGCTCAAGAAGAATCTCTTCGGGCAGGAGGAAATTCGCTTGTTTGACGTTCGTAGACATCAATTTTCATCCTTACATTGTTATTTGTAGATAATTATATAGGAATAATTCTATAAATTCAAGCAAAAAAACATTCGGGCGTGAGGGTGAGAAAATGTTGCCAAGAATTGCGCGCCATCCGCTATCCTGAGCTCAACTTGGCATCCCTTCGCCGTACGTTTTATCATCCCTGACGATGGGGCGAGGCAAAACAGGCGCGGCAACGCTCACTCAGCCGGCGCGAATTCTCGAGGCGTTTTCCTATCTGCGTTCGGGCCTATTCGCTGAGCATCTTCAGGATGGTGCGGCGTTTTTCCCGGAAAGCGGGGACGTTGATATCGTACCGGGTGAATTCATAAACTACCTGCCGGGCGAGTTCCCGTGTCTCCTCGGGCCGCTTGGCCTCGAGCCGGCAGAGGAGCTCGTGATCAACGATTCCGTCCCGCATCGCTTCAAGCCGGATGGAGCTTAAGAGCTTTCCGGCTGCCGGATAGACGATCCACGAATCGCCGGCCGGCAGGACGAGTCCCGCTTCGATCCCGATCTGGGTCGTTTCCCGGAACGGGTCCGCCGGCCACCAATTGTATCCCCAGTGAAGGTAGCCGGGCGAACCGTACCTGAAATTGATCCAGTGAAGGAGGCGCGTCTTGATGAGCGGCTGTTCGACGAAGCGGTTGGCATATTCGCCCTGCGGAAAAACGCAGGTGTAGAACCAGACCTCGTCCCCTTTGGCAGCGGCCTCCTTGTAGAAGGCGTTGTCAGTATCGAAAAAATTGAGTTGCGGGACCCAGATGTCGAGCATCTCGCCCAGGTTGCGGGTATGGCAGGCTTCGATGATCTTGAGTTGGGGGGCGTATTGCCGGACAAACTGGGCAATTTCCACGTAGGAAGCGAAATTCTCCTCGATGGGCTCATCGGCCAGATGCTGCATGTAGATCTCTGACCAGCCCTCCTTCTCCAGGTGCGAAACCAACGCCGGGATGAACTGGGAATAGAAATTGCGGGCCCGTTCGTCGGAGATGGGATAAGGCCGGAATTCGACTGAATCTCCGCCTATTTCAGGGACGGAAACGACAAAGGGAGTCAGCCAGGTGCCGGCGCGGCCGCCGATGTGTCCGCCCTCGATTCGGCCGATGACCTCTTCCTCGATAAAGATCCTCACCGTCCGGTCGAAGCGGGAAAAATCGAACGAGTAGCGGCCGTTGTCGACCGAGTAGACCGTGAGATTGAGGGGAGAGATAAGGGCGACGTTCTGCCGGTAGGCCGCCATTTGGCGGGCGATCACCCGGATGAGCTCCCAGTATCGGTCCGAAAACGGCTCAACGGGAGCGCCGTTGTTCAGCCGAGCCAGCCGGTCACTGTCGGTCGAGTACCAGTTGGTCACCCACAGCCGGGTCCTGTCGATCACGGGCAGGTAGACCTGGACCGTGCAGCTCCTTGAAAGACTGAAAGGCATCCCGTCGGAGGCGCCGCTCACAGTCACCGTCCCGCGGTATGTTCCGGGTGCGACGTCCTTCGGCACGGGCACGCTGACCCAGATCGGCTGGGTTGTTTCCGGAGGGATGTCCGCCGGCGCGCTTTCCAGGATGGGGTCCGGATAGAAGCCAGAGAGGGCGTAGAGCCTGTCCCGGGCGGGCTCCAGCATGGCGCGGCCGGCCCTGACATATCCGATATAGCCGATGCCGGCGGGGGCAAGGCGGCCTCCGGCCTCGGACCTGAATTCTCCAGCTTCGGCCCTGAGGCTGCGGACCCGGCCCGTCCCGCGGACGACAAATTGAAATGTCGCCTGTTCGCCGCGCGCGACGTCGGCAACGGGCTCGACAGTCGGGAAAAAGGCCGTCTCCCGGAAGACTTTTTCCAGGGGGTCGATGGCTTCGAAAAAAACACCGACGGAGCGCTCGGGAACGACTCTGACCCCGGTACAGCCGAAGAAAAACGCGGCCCCGGCCGCAAGAATAAAGGATCTCGCCAAGACCAAACGCTTTCCGTTCATGGGCTCACTCCTTGTTTTTCTTGGAACAGGATAACCAAAAGTCTTCACTTTCGATTATAATCCATAAGAACGCTCGGCTGAAGCCTTTATCCTTAATTGCTGCTTTTTCCCCGGCGGTGCAAGGAGAAAGTCGAGGCCGGGGGCTTATTAATCGCGATGTAACTTTTGGCCACTTTTTCCGTCTATATCTGAATAATGCCGATTTTTTGCCGGAAAACGCGGATTGAGGAGATGTGGATGAAGAAAAAGGCCCCGGTGCTTATCATGGCTGCACTTTTATTGTTATCAGCGGCGGCGACCGCGCAGGGGCCGGCCGAAAAGTACCTGGTCTTACCCGCCTCCTCGAAAATCAAAGTGGACGGCGTGCTCGACGAAGAGGCATGGCAGAAGGCGACCGTCATCAAGCTACCTTACGAATGGACTCCCGGGGACAACTCGCCGGCGCCGGTCGAAACCGAATGCCTCGTCACCTTCGACCGCTCCGGGTTCTACATCGCCTTTCGCTGCTTCGACCCCAAGCCCGGAGAGATCCGCGCCCATCTGATGGACCGAGACGCCACCGATACCCTGATCCAGGATGACCACATCAGTGTCATTATCGACTCCTTCAACGACGAACGCCGCGGGTTTCAGTTCCGCGTGAATCCTCTGGGCGTGCAGGCCGACGCCAACTTCAGTGAGATGGAGGGGTATGAGGATTTCTCGTGGGATGCGATCTGGGCCTCGGCCGGAAAGAT
>CAZYWP010000009.1:0-26234 GCA_964651495.1 uncultured Eubacteriales bacterium
ACGAATCCCAAACCCGAGCCTCGCCGGGGGTGAACCGCGACAGGACCCGCCCCCAACACGGAAATAGAGAGGCAATCAGTACGGGTTGATTTTTAGCCTGGCCGGGCGTATCGTGATAAAGAGGTGCGAATGATGAGCCGGACGCCGTTTCAGGAGCTGGTCTGGAGCCGCCGCAGCGTGCGGCGGTATCTCGAGATTCCTGTAGAGCGGGAGAAGATTCTGGACTGCCTGGAGGCGGCGCGCCTGGCTCCCTCGGCCGAGAATGTCCAGCCCTGGCGATTCCTGGTCGTGGACGACCCGGAGATCAAGGCCTGCTTCGCCGCCGAAGCCTTTTCCGGAATTTATTCCTTCTCCAAATTTGCCGCCCGGGCGCCCGTCCTCATCGTCATCCTCGCTCGCCCGGACATCCTGGCGAACCGGATCGGCAAGCAAATCCAGAAGATCTCGTTTTATCTCATCGACGTGGGGATCGCCGGCGCACACCTGGCCTTGCAGGGCGAAGAGCTCGGCCTGGGCAGCTGCTGGATCGGCTGGTTCAATGCGCGCCGGACCAGAAGGTTTTTCCGGATTCCCCGCCAGTACAAGGTGGTCAGCCTGATGGCCCTGGGATACCATGAGGGGAAGCCGGTCCGGGGAAAAAACCGGAAGGCTCTGGCCGAGATCGCCTGGTTTAACCGATTCGGTGGCTGACGCGCCGCAAGTGTCCAGGGTTGTGACATGTGTCCTCAGGTCCGGACAGGCATTCAAAGAGGGCGGAGGATTTCTGGGTGAATAAACGAGCCCAGTCTGGCATGAAATTTGCAATTCGGAGGGCGGAACTCAATGGAACCGCCCGGGCTCAGGGCCCCCGGAGGCGGGAATGTTTATTGGCCCCTATTTTGTCTAATATGTATGGTTATGCGGGTGAGAAGGGAAGGAGCGCCGCCAAAGACGGCGAAAAAGAGTTGCCCAAAATACACAAATTTGATAGAATTTATATGAATACTAAAGATTAGCCTGGATGAGAATGCGGAAGAATCTTTTGAATAGAGGAGGGATTTAATGAATATTTCCAGAACGCGTCGAGCGATGGTTTCGCTTTTCGTCCTGATCCTGGGCCTGGCCTGGCTCGCCCAGGGCCTGGAGGCCCAGTATTTCGGCCGGAACAAGGTCCAGTACCAGCGGTTTGATTTCAAGCTCATCAAAACCAAGCATTTCGATGTCTACTACTACCCGGAGTTCAAGGAGATCGCCGAGGACGCGGCGCGCATGGCCGAGCGCTGGTACGCCCGTCTTTCCCGGGTGCTCAACCATGAGCTCAAAGGACGGCAGCCGCTGATTCTTTATTCCTCCAGCCCGCATTTCCAGCAGACGACCACCACCGCCGGGTCGATCGGAGAAGGAACCGGCGGTTTTACCGAGGCCTTCAAGCGGAGGATCGTCCTTCCGGTGGGATCCTCTCCGGGCGAGACCGACCACGTCATCGGCCACGAGCTGGTGCACGCTTTCCAGTATGATATAACATCGGTCGGCTATCAGGGAGCCGGTGGGTATCCGGGGGCCCTCCGTCTGCCCCTCTGGTTCATCGAAGGCCTGGCCGAGTATCTGTCCATCGGCCCGGTCGACCCAAACACCGCCATGTGGATGCGCGACGCCAGCCAGCGCAAGGAGCTCCCGGCTGTCAAGAAGCTCGACAATCCCTATAAGTATTTCCCTTACCGTTATGGGCAGGCGATGTGGTCCTACATCACTGGACGCTGGGGAGATGAGATGGTGCCGCGGCTGATGAAGGGTGTCGGACGGGTGGGGGACCTGGAGGCGGTGATGACCAAGGTCCTGGGCGTCAGCTACGACGCGCTGACCAAGGACTGGCATAAGGCCTACAAGGATGCTTATGAGCCACTGGTCGCTCAAACTCAGCTCAATGACCCGTCCAGCAAAACGCTGTTCAAGGGGGGAGAGTTAAATCCCTACAATATCTCTCCCTCGATCAGCCCGGACGGCAAGCACATGATCTACCTCTCGACCCGGGACCTTTTCTCGATCGACCTCTACCTGGCTGACGCCGTAACCGGAAAGATCAAAAAGAAGATCACCGAGACGGCGATCGAGGCGGAATTCGAGAGCCTGCAGTTTATCAGGTCGGCCGGCTCCTGGGACCCCAAGGGAAGGAAGTTCGTCTTCGGCGCGGTCAGTAACGGCCAGGCCATCCTGACCATTTTCGATGTCGATAAAGAGAAGATCGTCGAGGAAATCGAGTTCCGCGAACTCGACGAGATCTTCAGCCCGACCTGGTCTCCTGACGAGCGGTTCATCGCCTTCACGTCCCTGACGGGCGGAAAGACCGACCTGTACGTCTATGACCTGGTTTCCAAGAACCTGAAACAGCTCACCGCTGACTTCTTCGGCGATCTCCATCCGGCCTGGTCGCCCGACGGGCGGGCCATCGCCTTCGTCACCGACCGTTTCACTACGGACCTGTCCCTCCTCAGCATCGGCGATTACGAGCTGGCCCTCGTCGATCCGATCTCGGGAAAAATCGACCGGGTTCCGGCATTCAGCGGTGCTAAGAACATCAATCCCCAGTGGTCACCGGATTCGCGCAGCCTGTATTTCGTCTCCGACCAAAGCGGCAAGTCCGATATCTACCGGATCGAGCTGGGCACGAATAAAATCTTCCAGGTCACGAACCTGTACACCGGCATCAGCGGGATCACGGAGCTGAGCCCGGCGATTTCGGTAGCCCAGGGGACGGGTCAGCTGGCCTATTCCGGGTACGATGCCGGAAAATACACGATTTTTACGATCGAGAAGAATGAAGCGCTCCAGGGGAAAGCGGAGCTGGCCCAGTTCGGAGGCAAGCTCCTTTCCGTCCTGCCCCCGCGGGAGCAGCCGACCGGAGCGCTGCTGGGCCTGCTGAAGAACCCCCTCTTCGGGCTGCCCGAGCAAGTGGAGTTTGCCGAGTCGTCCTACAAGCCGAAGCTGACCCTCGACTATGTGGCCCCTCCCCAGGTCGGCGTCGGAATTGACCGGTTTGGGACCTACTCCGGCGGCGGCGTCGGGCTGTTCTGGACCGACATGCTTGGCTACCATAACTTGGGCACTATTGTGCAGACCTCATCGCGGCTCAAGGACCTGACGGCGATCGTGAGCTACCAGAACTCCCAGCGGCGGCTGAACTGGGGCGCGGCCCTCGGCCGAATCCCCTATGTTTTTTATGGAGGATACGGCGTCGACTACGGGATCATCGACGGCCGGGAGGTCATCATTGAAGAAGAAGACCTGCTCTGGCAGATCAACTACCAGGCCACCGCTTTTCTCGCCTATCCTTTTAACCAGGTGCGCCGCCTGGAGTTCTATACCGGGTTTCAATACATCGACTTTGACAGGGAGTACGTCACTTACATATATGATGCTTATACCGGCGAACAGCTCTACCGCGATAAGATGCCCCTGCCCTCGGCCGACAGCATCAGCTTCGCTTACACCACGCTGGCCCTTGTCTATGACAGCTCCTTGTTCGGCGCCACCGGGCCGATTATCGGCCAGAGCTATATCCTCGAACTCACCCCGACCATCGGTTCGATCAGGTACAACACAATCATGGGAGACTACCGGAAGTACTTCATGCCGGTCCGGCCGTTCACGCTGGCCTTCCGCGCCCTGCATTATGGACGGTACGGACAGGATGCCGATGACGAGCGCCTCTGGCCGCTCTATCTGGGTTATGAGACCCTCGTCCGTGGCTACGACTATAATTCTTTCAGCCTGGCCGAATTTGAAGGCGAGAGTCCTTTCGACCAGGCCAGGCTCTTCGGGAGCAAGATCCTGATCGGCAACGTCGAGCTCCGGTTTCCCCTTTTCCGGGTCCTGGGCATCGGCAAGGGCTACTACGGCCTCCTCCCGATCGATATGATCGCCTTCTATGACTGGGGCACGGCCTGGGGCGCGGATGTGTTCACCGGCGAACAAGTCAAGCCGAATTTCTTGGGCGGCACGCGCAAATCGATCTCCAGCGCCGGGGTGGGCCTGCGGATGAATGTTTTCGGCTATATCGTCCTCGGCGTCAACTATGTCAACCCGTTCGACCGGCCGGGAAAGGGCTGGTATTTCCAGTTCAGCTTCTGGCCGGGATTCTGAGCTTGGGCGCTTTTCCCGAGCTCAAACAGATCGCGATCGAAGACCGGGACGCCATCCTCGCGTTTCTCCGGGATTATCAGGCGGAAACGTCCGAGCTGACCTTTACCAACCTCTTCATCTGGCGGGGGCTCTATGACTGGCGCTGGGGAGAAGCGGACGGCCGGCTGGTCATCCTGGCCAACAAGAACGGCGTGGATCCCTTCTGGCTCCAGCCGGTCGGTCCGCCGCCGCGCCGGAACCTCGGCCTCAGGCTTCTCCGCTGGCTGCGCGTTGAAAGGGGTGTTGTCCGGCCGCGCATCGAACGGGCTGATGCCCGGTTCGCGGCGGAAGTGGAGGGAATTCCTTATCTGAAGATCGAGCCGTCGCGCCAACACTATGATTATGTTTACCGCAGCCAAGACCTGATTCATCTGAAGGGCGCCCGGTATCATGCCAAACGGAACCACATCAGCCGCTTTTTGCGGGACCAGGAATTCGAATTCGCCGCCCTCGACGAAGGCATCCTGGACCGCTGCTCTGATTTCATGAGGAGATGGTGCGAATTCCGCCGCTGCGAAGAGGACATGAATCTTCTCGGAGAATGGGCAGCGATCAAGGAAGCTCTGGCTTATTACCCCAGGCTGGAGGTCAAGGGAGCGGCCGTCCTGACCGGCGGCCGGGTCGAAGCGTTCACCTTCGGCGAACTTCTGAACGAAGCTACGGCCGTCGTTCACATCGAAAAGGCCAACCCTGAAATACCTGGTCTTTACGCCGCGATCAACCAAAAATATTGCGAGTTGTACTGGGCCGGCGTCGACTTCGTCAACCGCGAACAGGACCTGGGGGAGGAGGGGCTGCGCAAAGCTAAGCTATCCTATCACCCCGACCATCTGGTCGAAAAATACACCTGCTCGCTCGAGGAATAAAAAGGCCGGGCGGAAATAAAGCTTGACAGCGAATTCGGACGCCGGATAGTTACAACCTCAGCGGCCACGGGTTCCTGGATATCTCGGCGTTTAACGGAAACGGGATGAAAGCCCCCTGCTGATGAAAACGGGAAGGCATTTTCCCGGATCTATATCTCGATGAATTGACCCAGGTTTCGGCGCACCGCTTTCTCATAGACTAGGGTCGCGGCGGCGGCATCCTGGACACCGAGTCCGGTCAGGTCGGCAACCGAGATCTGGCGGTCGTTTTCCCGTCCGGCTTTCCGGCCTAAAATGATATCGCCCAATTCTCCCGCGATCCCATCCCTTTCGATCACTTTCGCTTCCAGGGCATGGTGGACTTCTCCCAGCCTGGCGCATTGGACTATGGAGTCACAGTAGACCAGGTCGGCCTGCTTCAGGATTCGGACGTCGAGCTCCTGTTTCTCCGGCCCGTCGCTCCCCAGGGCGGTGATATGGACTCCAGGACCCAGCCATTCCGCTTTGACTAACGCCGTCCGGCTGGGGGTCGCGGTAATGACCAAGTCGCTGCCGCGAACGGCTTCCTCGCAGGAATGAGCCGGCAGGAACGTGACTCCGGGAAGGAGCGGGGCCATTTCCTCTATATAAGCGCGTACCCCGGCGGGGCTCCGGCTCCAGACCCGGACCTCTTCCGGAGTCCGGACTTCAAGCAGAGCTTTGAGCTGATAGCGGGCCTGGCTGCCGGCGCCGATGAGCGCGACTTTGGCCAGTCTTTTTTTGGCCAGATGCCTGGCCGCAACAGCCCCCGCCGCCGCGGTTCTCATCTCCGTGATGAACCCGTCGTCGAAAAGCAGGCATTGGAGGAGGCCGGTCTCGGCAGCGAAAAGGAGGATCATTCCGTTTCCGGCGGGCAAATCCCGGGACGGATTCCGGTAGAACCCGGAAGCGATTTTGATAACATACGAGGCGCTGCCGCGGAGGTAGGCGGATTTGACATGAATCTCAGCCTCGTGCTCTTCGATATCGAGGTTGATGACGCCGGGAACGACCGCCCGGCCGGACGAGTAATCGGCGAAGCTCTTTTCCACAGCGGCGATCGCTTCCGCGAAGGAAAGAAGTTCGCGGATCTCCCGCTGGCGCAGGATCCTAACGTCCACTTTTTCTGATCCCGGCCAGGAACTCACCGATCCGGGCGAGGCCCGCCTGGAGATAGCCCGCTTCCGAGCCGAACCCGAAACGGAGGTGATGGTCCATCTCGAAGTGGTCGCCGGGCACGATGAGCACGCTCTTTTCGTCGACGAGCCTGGTGGCGAGCTCGGTCGAATTGATTTGGCTGTCATAACGGGCGAAGGCGATCGCCCCGGCCAGAGGCGGGATGAAGGAGAAAAGCCCCTCCTGGCCTTCCAGCCAGGCCTTGAGGATGGGAAAGTTCTTCTTCAGGATGTCCCGCGTCCGGCGGAGGATTTTCGACCGGTTCTCCGGAGAAAGAGCGATCCTGGCGATACGGTCGCTCAAGATGCTTGGCGAAATAGTCGTATAATCATGGTAAGGCCAGGTCTTCTGGATGAACTCTCTCGGGCCGATGATCCAGCCGATCCGGACGCCGGGAAGGCCGTAGGCCTTGGAGAGCCCGTTGACAACGACGGCTCTGTCGTATTTGCCCCAGAAGCTCTGGGTCACGCCGCCAACTCGCTCGGCTCCCTGGTAGACTTCGTCGGCGATGATCCAGGCGCCGACTTTCGCCGCCGCCTTGATGATGGCTGTCATAGCCTCCCGGCTCAACACGGCCCCAGTCGGATTGTTCGGGTTGGTGACAATTATCAATTTCGTCTTGCCGCCCACGACCTTGCAGAGTTCATCCAGGTCAGGGGCCCAGCCCAGCCCTTCCCGCAGCCAGAGCGGCTTGAGCACGGCGCCGAAGCCCCGGAGGAGGCCCCACATCTGCATATAATTGGGCATCATGAAGACGACTTCGTCCCCCGGCTCGAGGTTGCTCCACATCAGCAGGAAATTCGCTTCCGATGACCCCGCGGTGGTCAGGATTTGATCGATGTCCGAGCCGGGATAGAGTCCCGCAATTTCCCGGCGGAGCTCCGGAGTGCCATTGGTCTGGCTGTAGCCGAGGCCGAGCCCGGCGATTTCCCGAAGCTCTTCTTCTCCGACCAGCTCACGCAGGGAAAGCGGATGGACGCCGCTCTCCGAGAGGTTGAACTCCACCACGTTCTCCCATGTGGACTGCATGCGTTCCATCTTGAAATGTTCGATCCTCATGGCTTTTCCTTTCCCTCCTGGCTCAGATTTCGACTTTGAACGGTCGCTTCAGGGCGAACCCGAAGACAATGGAGAGGATGAAGTAAGCGACGAGCCAGTGCAGCCGGAACCCCAGGAGGCACAGCTTTTTGACCGGATGGACGACCTCGATGGAGCGGATAAACGGAGAAGAGGGGAGCGGCTTCTCGGACGGGTAAAAGAGTTCAGCGAAAAACGACCGCCTCACCCGCCGGGGCGAGACCCGGCTTAGGGATTTCCCCGAAACGGAAACGGTCTTGGCGAAGTCCTGCCCGCCGACCCTGATGACCAGGCTCTCTCGGCCGGGGGACTGCGCCCGGATCCGCCAGTCGATTTCCCGTTCTTCTTCCAGCCGGAGGGGCGGGGTTTCCACCACGACGGATGGTGGGGCCTCGAGGGCGGCGTCGATCTCCAGCGGGTTCACGGTTTCATCAAGCCTGACTTTAAGGATGGCCGCCTCTCCAATATCCAGGGCCTTATACCCGAACCAGAAATTCATCTGCACCAAGATCAGGATGAGCGGGATGATCATCACCAGGAGCGGCCTGAACGAATAGCCGATGTAGCGGAGGTTGGCGCGGAGGATCCGGCCCTGGGCGCTCCAGGTGACACCCATATTGTCTTTGAACAGCCGGAGCTCGAGCAGATGGGCCTTGATCCGGTCTTTGGTCCTCCTGATTCCCGCCTGATTCGACGTCCGGCGGAAAATGAAAAGCATCAAGAGACCGGTGAGGAGGGAGATGAAGGCCATCCCGAACCAGGGATGGAGCGGGCGGAACGGGAAAAAAAGCACATCAAATATGGCGTTAAGCGCCGAATTAAGAACCGACATCATGACCTGTCATCCCTTTTCCGCCGGGGGCTTAGACTTCTCCGGGGCCGGCTTCCTCTTTCCCGGCCGGTCAGGAGATGTAGCCCAGCCCCTTGAGCTTTTTCTTGATCTCCTCTTCCGAGTCCGACTCCTCCAGCCGGCTGATCTCCTTCTCCAGGCAATGGGCGACGAACTCCTCGGCCGAAGAATACCCGGCCAAGTGAGCGTATTTCTTGACTTTGGCGACCAAATCCTTGTCCAGCTTAACCTTCGCTTTACCCATAGCTCCTCCTTCTAAAAAACGGCCTCCCCGATCATCTCGGCCGGCTTGGGGATCCCAAAAACGCTGAGAATGGTGGCGGTGACGTCGTACAGGGCGGGTGAATCCGCTTTGATTTCGCGGTTGGCGGCCAGGATGCCGGGAAGAATCTCCGGCGCGCCCATGTGGTCGCCGCTCCATTTTTCGCTGTTGTCCTCGAAGATTTCCTTGGGAAACCGGCCCAGCGGCGAGCCCCAGGAAATCCGGTAGCCCTTGTTGAACCCGATGATGATATCGGGAGCGTGCTCGAGATGGGGCCCGCGGTAGACATCCCTGGCCACAAAAGCCCTCAGGACGGCCCGCTCGCCCGTTTTGGGGTCGACGGTCTGCTCGAGCTTGCTGGCGATCTCGCGGATCAGGTTTTCGCTGTCAGGCCCGGCGTTGACAATGCCCTCGGCTTCCCGGCCCCGCTGATTAATGTACAGTCCGTTGAGGCCGATCCCGTAAGCCCTGGTCCTCGCCCAGTCGGTGTTCTGGAAAAGCTCGCCCTCTTCCTGCCGGAAAGGATTGCGCAACCGGTGGTATCCGTTCTGGAGAAGCCAGGTGTTGAGGTTGAAGGCCCGGCGAAAGGGGTTGAACCCGTGGTCGGACATGACCAGGAGGACCGTATCCTTGCCGATGTTCTGCAGGGCGCGGTCGAGAATACGGTCGGCTGCGCCGTAGATGTTTTCGATGGTCCGGCCGTAGCGGGCGGCGAGCTGCGGGTCGTACAGGGGATGATTCTCGTCCAGCAGCCGCCAGAACATGTGCTGCCTCTGGTCGGTGCTCGAGACGTAATAAAAAAGCAAGCCCGAATCAAACCGGGAGAACTCATAATCGAAAAACCGTTCGCGCTCGCCCAGGATCATATCGTCCATCTCCAGGAATTCGCCCTCATCCAGGACGTCGTTGTCCAACGCGCTGGTGTCCGCGGGAAGCCCTTTGGTAAAAAACGGCCCGAACTTTTTTTCCAGCTCCTGGGCGTAGCTCCCGGGGGTGGAAATGGGCATCACGGGGTCGGCCGGGTCGATGTTTATGGGCGTCACGTAGAGCTTGAAATGCGGCCGAATTTCTTTCAGGTAAAACATGCAGATGCCGCTCGCGCTCTGGGTGGGGATGAGGTCGAAATGGACGCGCTTCCAGCCGCTCCACTCCTTTTCCCGAAGCATAAATTCCTGGCCTTTAATGATAACCTTGGCGACGGGGTTGACAGGGTCGATGACCACCTGAAAGTCGATTTCACATTCCGGCCGGTCCTTTCTGAACGTGTTGATCGGACCCGGGAGCTTGGCTTCAACTTTATTCCCGATCACATAGACCTGGTGCATGCGTCCGCCGCCGACGGTCTCGTTGATCTCGGTTGGCTGGGTCGTGTAGAAGTTGAAAATTCCGTAGGATCCCTTGATATCCGGCGTGCCCATCCCCGATAAAGTTTTTTGTCTGCTGGGCACGGGGGGGTAATTGGAGGGCATTTTGAAGACCGTGGCGGGAATGTCGTGCTCTTCGAGAATCTGCCAGAAGGCTTTTCCCCGGATCAGGTTTTTGACTTCGCCGCCGCGCAGAGGCAGGACGATGTCGCCGAGCTTGAGCGTGGTCTTGGCTTCCGTCGTCAAAGAGGCTGAAAACACCGGTATGTACGTCTGTGGGTCCCGGTGCATGAAGTCGAAGATGCCGTGTCCGCCCGGGTCGGTGCCGGTGATAAAGTTTGACCAGGCGACCGGACTCTGCGGCGGGAGGCTGGTGCGGAGCGGCCGGAAGCCGCCCGAGCTGATGAGCCGGTGGAAGGCGGGCATTTTGCCCTCGTCCAGCCATCGCTTCAGCAGACGCGGGTCCATCCCGTCAAACCCGAGGACGAGGACCTTCGTTTCTGTCGCTTTTCGGCCCAGGGCCCGCAAGAGGGGAGGCCCGCTTCCCAGAGCAAAAACAGAAGAAGCGGCGAGGCCGTATTTGAGGAATTCACGTCTGTTCATGGATGTCATTTTTTCTTCCCTTTGCCTGGAAGAGGCGCCGCCGATCCCCCGACGAGCGGACGGCCGTCCATGTGGCCGGGCACCGGGAGTCCAAATAAAGTCAGAACCGTCGGTGCAATATCCATAATGGACGGCGTTTTGGAGTTGATCTTCCGGCTGAAAAAGAAGACGCCGGGGACATGCCCCGGGTCGATGCAGTGGTCGCCGCTCCAGGCCTTGATGTTATCGTCGAAGACCGTGGCGTTCGCTTTTCCCGTCACCGAATCCCACGACGCCCGGTAGCCTTGATTGTAGCCGATAATCAGGTCGGGAGCGTTGTCCCGGTAGGGGCCGGAATAGATCCGGTCCCGGTCATAGACCTCGGTGATAGCGATCTCTCCTGTCGAGTCGTCACGCAGCCCGCGCAGCCGGCGGATGAGCTCGGCCTTGAGCGATCGGGCCTCTTCACCGGCCGCTACGGTTCCCCTTGCCTCCCTTCCTCTCTGGTTGATGTAGAGACCTCCGAGGCCCAGCGCATAGGCCCTGGTCGAGTCCCAGTCCACATCCCTGAACCACTCTCCGCTCTCGGTCTTTCCTTCCTTCAAGAGCAGGTAGCCATTGAGATAGAGCCAGGAGTTGAGGTTGACGCCGCGGCGGAAGGATTTGAACCCGTGGTCGGACATGACGATCAGGGCGCTTCGGCCGTCGAGCTTTGACCGGACCTTGCCGATAAGCGCGTCCATTTTGCGGTAGAGGTCCTCGATGACCCCGGCGCCGAGCTCAGTCGGCGCAGTTTTCCGGGCCGGATGGCGCTCGTCCAGATAACGCCAGAACATGTGCTGGATGCTGTCGGTCGTCTCGAAGACGCAGAC
The DNA here is from genome assembly GCA_964651495.1 of uncultured Eubacteriales bacterium. Taxonomy (GTDB): domain Bacteria; phylum Acidobacteriota; class Aminicenantia; order Aminicenantales; family UBA8522; genus CAZNVB01. The sequence goes on from CAZYWP010000009.1 coordinate 11,226, forward strand.
GACGGCGCCCTTTTTGGTCTTGTCCAAAGCATTGAAGAGCATCGCTTCCCACTCCCGGTGGTTCGAGTAGGTCAGCTCCAGAAATGGCCCTTCTCCGAGGGCGCCCTCATTCAACGCCCAGGTGTCATTGGCTTCGCCGAGAGTGATAAAGCTGCCCAGAAGCTTGCTGAGATAGACCGAGTAGATAAAAGGATGGGAGATGGGAAGGGCCGGCTTCTCGGGGTCGATGTTCAGGGGCGTCATGTACATCTCGAAATGGGGCTCGAGCGAGGAGACATAGAACCTGGCGATGGCTTTGACCCTCATCCCCAGCCCTGGCCGGAAAACGAGCCTGACCCAGGGCGAAAACTCGCCTTTCCGGAGGGATATCTGCTGTCCGGAAAACCGGAGCTGGACCCTGCCTGCGGGGCGGTCGATGGCAATGCTGAGGGGGATACGAATCTCCGCGCCGGTCTTAAGCATCGTGTTCTCGGGGCCCGAGATATAGGTCTCGATGCGGTCGGATCGAGCTTCGACCGGAACGGCCACTCCGCCCTCAAGTTTTTGGATTTTAGCCTGGTCTGTGGTGTAAAAAGCAAATGTACCCTGGCTTCCCTTGAGGTCGGGTGCGCACATGCCGGAGAGCAGATGCCCGGCAAATTTTTCCGGAGGAAAGGTGATGGGGACTCTCAGGATGGTGCTGAAGACGCCCGCCTCGCCCAGGATTTTCCAGAACGGCACGCTTTTTCTCATCCCCCTGATCTCCGGCTTAGACAGGGGGAAGCTGTATTTTCCGATGGACAGGACTCTCTTTGGCTTCCCGATATAGGCGGAAGAGAGATTCGGCAGGTAAGCCTTGGGGTCGCGGCTGAGAAAGTCGAAAATATTGTGCTTGGAGGGCTCCGACCCGGTCATGAAGGACGACCAGGCGACCGGCGAGATCGCCGGCGTGGTCGTCTGCAGCCGGGCGTAGGTCCCTTCACTTTTGAGCTTGGAGAGATGCGGCAGCTTACCCTCGGCCATGAATTTTTCGGCCAGGGAGGGCTCGAGGCCGTCCAGCCCGATGATGACCATTCGATCAATGAGGGCGCCCTTGAGCGACCGCCTGCCTTTGATTGTCCTGAGCAACAGCCGGAAGGGCCAGGAGAATAAGGAAAAGACAGCAAGGAAGAAGGTGAGGAATAGGACGAGAAAGGAAGACAGAAAGGCAAACCCGGCGCCGGGGCCGATATAAGCCGCCGCGGGAAGGGCGAGGCCGAGGGCGCAGCCGAAAACAAGAAGAGCCCTCGCTCTGCCCGTTGGAGGAAATCCTGGCGCGATCATCTGATCAATGATAATCCTCCAGGATCAGGGAAGCAAGGCTGCGGATGGCCAGGTCTTCGCCGGCCGGCCGGCCGGCCCAGAAGAAGGCGTCATCCCAGGTATGCATGCCCTGAAGAGAGGTCCGGCCGAAGATCTCTTTTTTCTTGACCGAACCCTTGAGGTCAAAACCCGGCTCGGAGACGACGAGAAGGTCCGGCCCCTTGGAGACCAGCGGACCCGTGTACACCTCAGCGGCGTCAAAGACCCGGCGGATGACCCTTTTCCCCTCGAACTCGAGGCGCCCCAATTTCTCCGCGATCTCTCTTTTCAGGGCTCCGCGGTCGGCTTCGAAGACCACTCCTCTCGGAAAACGCCCCTGCATGTTCAGGTAGATCCGGCTGGGGTCGAGGGCGAAAGCCGCGCTTTCCGGGGCGATGTCCTCCAGCCCTTGCGGCACTGCGGCGGTGAATTTGAGATAACCCTCCTTCTCCAGCCAGGCGTTGAGATAGACCTCCTCATCGATCCGGCAGAATCCATGGTCGGAAAGGAGATAGAGGCCTTTGTCTCCGCCCGTCAGCTCGCGGAAGGACAGGACGATTGTCTTCAATATTTCATCGATCTTACGGTAGTAATCCAGAAATCTGATATGGTGGGGATGGTCTTCCTGCTCGCAGGCGTTCCAGAGGAAATGGTGCAGCCTGTCCGTGCCGGTGACGACGAACTCAAAGTAGTCCCAGTCCTGCGGCCAAAAATATTCAAGAGCCTTTTTCCGGCCGGCGAGAGTGGCTTCCAGCTCCCGCCAGAGAAAATCGACATCGTCCCTGGCTTTGAGAGTATCGATGTCGACCCGATACCCCATGCGTTCGAGAGGGGCCTGGAGTGACTGAGGATAGACTCCCTTCGCCAGCTCGAGGGCCACAAAACCGGAGATGAGGATGCCGTTGATAGGCCGCGCCGGGTAGGTCGAGGGCTGGTTGATGACGATGCATCTTTTTCCCCGCTGACCGAGCACATCCCAAAATGTCTCGGTCTTGAGGTCATGGAAATTGGGAAAACGGAGGGCATAAGAACCGGGCTTGAGGTCGGTAAACCCGAATATGCCATGGGTCCCCGAGTCCGTGCCGGTCATGAAATCCGTCCAGCTCACGGCCGAAATCTCGGGCAGGCTGGCCTTGAGCCGGTGCAGGTGACCGGAGCCGATGAGTTGAGCCATGAAGGGCATGACTTCCCGGCGGGCCAATTCGCGGAGCAGGGAATAGGGGACACCGTCCAGCCCGATCACGCAGACGCGCGACCGGTTGTTCTTTATCTTTTTGAAGAGCGCCATTAAAGCCAGCTATTATAGCACAACTCCGGTTCCACTCGGGGGCGGGGTCAAGGGGATTTTTATCCCAGAATGATCCGGGCGTCGACGATTTTGCAGCCTTTTCCCTTTTCGTACACGAGGAGCGGGTTGATGTCCAGCTCCCGGATTTCCCCGAAGTCGACGACAAGCTGGGAGAGCCTTTTCAGGCAGTCGGCGATGGCCTCGACATCGTAGGCCGGGCCCCCCCGAAAGCGATCCAGGATCTTGTAGGTTTTGGTCCTTTTAATCATCGTCAGGGCAGAGTATTCGCGAATAGGGGCCAGACGGAATGTCACGTCCTCGAGAGCTTCGACATAGATTCCCCCCAGGCCGAACATCAGGATGGGGCCGAACTGAGGGTCCCTGTTCATGCCCAGGATGATCTCCTTCCCGGCCGGGGCCATCTCTTCCAGGGTCATGCCGACGATCCGGGCGTCGCGCTTATGGCGGAGGACGCTGGCGCAGATTTCGCCATAGGCCTGTCTCACCTCCGCCGCATCCTTGAGGTCAAGCCGGACTCCGCCGTAGTCGAATTTGTGCACGATATCCGGCGAGGCGATTTTCAGGACGACGGGAAACCCGATCTCCTCGGCCGCCCGGGCCGCTTCCTGCTCATCCCGGACCAGGCATGCCTGGATGACCGGGAAGCCGTAAGCCCGGAGGACATCGTAGGCCTCCGGCTCGAGCAGGAACTGCCGGTCTTCCTTCCGGGCCGCGGCGATAATGGCCTTCACTTTAGCCCTATCTACCCGGAATTTCTTGACCCCCGTTTGTGGACGCTCGAGCCAACCGGTGAATTTGGCCATTTCCGAGAGGACCCTCGCCACGGACTCGGGAAAGCGATAGTAGGGTATGCCGCCGGCCTCGAGGATGGCGATGCCTTCGGAGACATCATAGAGGCTGAGCAGGCAGCAGACCACGGGTTTCTGGAACGCCCTGGCCACCTTGACGATGGCCGCGGCGATTTCTTTCACCCTGGTGAAAGCTGTGGGAGTCAGGATGACAATGGCCGAGTGGATTCTTGTGTCCTTGAGAACTGCCCTAAGCGCGGCTTCATACTGCTCGGCTTGGGCTTCGGCCACGAGGTCGACCGGGTTGTTCAGGCTGGCCGTCTGCGGCAGGACTTTCTTGAGCGTTCTGATCGTCGGCGGGCTCAGGGACGGGATGTTGAGCCCGTTCCGGATGCAGGAGTCGGTGGCCAGGATGCCGGGGCCGCCGGAGTTGGTGACGATGGCCACGTTTCGGCCTTTGGGAAGGGGCTGGGTGGAGAACGCTTTGACGTAGTCGAAGAGCTCCTCCATGGTATCGACGCGGCGGACGCCGCTCTGGTCGAAGATGGCGTCATAGACCTTGTCGGACCCGGCCAGCGATCCTGTATGTGAAGAGGCGGCCCGGGCGCCGGCCAGGGTCCGGCCGGCCTTGAGGGCGATGATCGGCTTGGGATGCGCCCGGGAGCTCGTGATTTCGCGGGCGATGTCCATGAATTTGCGGCCGTCGACGAGGTCCTCGAGATACATCAGGATGACGTCGGTCTTGGGGTCGGACTGGAGATACCGCAGGAGCTCGTTTTCGCCCACCCCGGCCTTGTTCCCCATGCTGATGAACTTGGAGAACCCGATGTTAGCCTCCTTGGCGTAATCCAGGACAGCGACGCAGAGGGCGCCGCTTTGCGAGACGAAGGCGATATTGCCTTCTTTGGGCATCCGGGTGCCGAAGGTGGCATTCATGGACGAGCTGGAATCCGTGTTGATTACCCCCAGACAGTTGGGTCCGACGAGCGTGATCTTATGCCTCCGCATGATGCCCTGAACCCGGCGCTCCAATTCAACCCCCTCGCCGCCGATTTCCTTGAACCCGGCGGAGATAATAATGGCTCCTCTGATTCCCTTCTTTCCGCAGTCGTCAAGCACAGCGGGGACCAGGCGGCTGGGGACGACGACAACGGCCAGGTCGACCTCATCGGGGACCTTCAGGACGCTGGGATAGGCCTTGATGCCCAGTACTCCGTCCGCTTTCGGGTTGACCGGAAAGATGATGCCCTGGTAGCGGCTGCCGAGAAGGTTGGCCAGCAGCGACTGCCCCACGCTTCCGGGCTGGCGCGATGCCCCGATCAGCGCGATAGACTTGGGGTAAAAAATGGAGTCCAGGTTGTCCATTTTCTATTTCCTGTCCTGTCCAGCCGGCTTGCCTCCTGGGTAAAATAGATTGCAGTCACTCTGCCGGCCATCTCGTTCGAGAATTTTTTCCTGGTGGCAACTTTAACGTCTTTGCTCGGCGTTTCCATAAGAACGCTCCTTTCGACTTGTTCATTCTACAGGAAAGATATCTGCTTCTCAACGGAAGACAAACACCCGACATGGCTGATACGGACCCGTCGGCCGCTCATCTCCCGTTGCTATAAGAGGGGGATGCTTTTTCGCTGCTAAAACGATAGGAGCCGCTTCCGGCGGTGAAGACCACATAAGGGCCATCTTGTTTCAAAGCTGTCAACCCGAGAGGCATTTCAGTCATCTCCGGATCGGATTTGGCGCCGGGTTTTGTCCAGAGGGGGACAGCTCCCTCGGTGATTATTCCTCTATCCCAAAGGAATGGAATATGGATCTCCGCCTGAGTCCCCAGCGGGATTGTGGCGCTCAGCTCGAACCGGCCATCCTCCCGGAGCCAGGAAACCTCTGCCCGGCCCCGGACCGTCTTCACCTCCGCCGAGGCATGCCGCAGGTCGGTGAACAGGGGAGGCTTGACCGTCATTTTCCGCCAGCCGGGAGAAGAGCAGCGGACTCCGGCGAGGACGCGATAAAACCAGGCGTCCACGCTGCCGAGCATGATATGGTTGTGAGAATTCATCCCCCCGCCGGTCAGGTTTTCCCATCTTTCCCAGAGAGTCGTAGCCCCGTTTTCGAGCATGTAACCCCAGCCCGGGCAGCTTTTTTGGGTGGCGACCCGGTAGGCGGCCTCGCCTTGGCCGTTGTCGGTGAGGACGTCAAGGAGATATTTCGTCCCCAGGATTCCCGTGTCCAGGTGGTAATCCCAGTCACGGACGATGCTCGAAAGAAGGTTCTCCAGGACTTTCGCTTTCTTTTCCGGCGGCACCATATTCAGATAGAGAGGAAGGACGTTTGAGGTCTGGTTCGGGTTCTTGTCGGCGGGCCCGACCCGGTAGGCGGCGTACTGATCCCCGTCAAAGAATGCGGCGTTGAACGCCGCCCGGATATCCTCCGCCAGGCTGGAATAGCTCCGTGAGTCATCGCTGCGGCCGAGCACGCCGGCGAACAGGGCGAGCAGCAAAACGGCCCGATAGTAGCACCAGGTCGAAGTCAGCTCCAGGGGCGTCTTTTTCGGGACGACGCTTCCGGGCGGGCACCAGTCTCCGTATTTGCCGAGTTTCCGAATTATGAAACCCTCGGCGCAGCGGGAGAGATGATCAACGTATTTTTTCATCCCGGCGTAATGCCTGGAGAGCACATTCTCATCTCCGTAATAAAAATACATCAGCCAGGCGAGCTCCAGGTAGGCAATCCCCCAGGCCGGGTCGGCCGGATAGAGCCGGACGATGTAGGGCGGCACCGTGTCGGGGAGGCAGCCGTCGTCCTTCTGGGCGAGGCGGATGTCGTCGAGGTACTTGCTGTAAAAGGACGCCATGTCGAAATTGAGGATGGCTTCCTCGGCCGCAAGATGGGCGTCGCCCAGCCAGCCCTGCCGCTCGTCCCGCTGCGGGCAATCGGTGGGAATGCTCATCAGGTTGGACAGCTGACCCCAGAGAATATTCTGATGGACGCGGTTGATCAGGTCGTTCGAACACTCGAAGCGGCCGGTCCGCTCGACGTCACTGTGAACAAAGCAGCCTTCGACCGCCTCCAGGCCGGGGTCTCCGGGGTAGCCCGAGAGCTCGACATAGCGGAAGCCGTGATAGGTGAACCGAGGCTCGAAGATTTCTTCACCCTGGCCTTTCAGAATGCAGACATCCGTCGCCTCGGCATTCTGGTTGGGAAGCGTGTTCAACATTCCGTCGGGGTGGATGAGTTCGGCGTGGCGGAGCCGGATTTCCTGGCCCCGCGGCCCTCTCGCTTTCCAGCGGACCCAGCCGGAAAAATTCTGGCCGAAGTCAAAGACATGGATGCCCGGCCCGGGACTCCATTTTTTCTGCGGCGCGATACGCGCCGTTACTCGGATGGGCGGAAACGCCTGCGGAGCGAGAGTTACGCCGGGGGCGGCGACCGCATTCTCCCAGCCGGAGTCGTCAAACTCCGGTTCGTCCCAGCCCGCCTGCTCGAGCCGGGCGTCATAGCGCTCGCCGGCGTAGATCCCATTTTCCAGGAGTGGCCCGGTGGAGATTTTCCATGATTCGTCCGTGATGATGCGCTCGACGAGTCCGTTTTCCCGTTCCACGTGGATCTGCAGAATGAGGCGCAGGCGGCCGTATCCATAATTTTTGATGTGGCGTCCGTTTCCGAGAATCACGGCCGCAGCGTTTTTTTCTTTGATCTCGGCGGTGATGTCATAAACGGAATAGAGGGCGATCTTCCGGTAGTCCGTTTGGGCGGGTTCGAGGACGCGGTCTCCGATTTTCCGGCCGTTGAGGCGGAATTCATTATAGCCGAGACCGCAGACATAAGCCCGGGCCCGCCGGAAGGGCCCGCGCACCTCGAATTCCTGGCGTAGGAACAGCCCCAGGCTCTGGACGAAGTCTCCGGAATATTCCCCCAGCGTGATATTGCCCCGCGACTGAAATTCCGAGGAGTTTTTTTCCCCTATCCACTTGGCTTTCCAGTCGCGCTCCCGCAGCAGGCCCATCTCGAAAGACGCGGGCTCGCTGTAGGGGCTGACGTTCCCTTCCTCGTCCCACCACCGCACCCGCCAGAAGTATGTCTTGCAGCTCCATAGCGGCTCGCCCGCATAGGCGATATCTGCTGTCTTTTCCGATTCCACCCGGCCGCTGTCCCAATAATCTCCAACTTCGCGCTGGAGGAAACTGGGGTCGGGCGAGACAATCACCTGATAGGCAGACGGCCCAGCCTCCCGCCGGCTGTGCAGCGGAATCCAGGACAGCCGGGGCGCGGCTGGGGCGACCCCAAGAGGATTGGAAAGGTATTCGCATCTCAGGTCGATCGGTGCTTGCGGTCGCATCTTGTTTTCTCCTTATCCGGCCCGAATATCGCTCTTCGAATTCGTCGTCCCGAGGAGCGTTTTCTTGAGGCCGGTTCGGCGCCGACGAAGCGATGATTTTATTGAGCCTGGGCCAGAAAATAATCGGCCACGCGGACGCCGTATTCATCCGGGTTCAGGGTTTTGACGATGGTCCTGAGAAATACGCCTCCAGGGTCGACCTCGCCCAGGTCGATGACTTCGCCATCCCTTTTATTGCCTGCGGCATCGGTAATGAGCTTCACCCGGGGCCGGAGAAGGAAGGAGATCTCCGGGTTGTTTTCGACGATGATGCCGATCTCTCCGCTGCTCAGGGCGACGAGAGAGCCGACCGGATAGATCCCCATCATCTTGACAAATTCGCGGAGGAGGAGGGGATGGAATTCCGTGCCGCTGTTTTCGAGCATCAGGTTGAGGGCTTCGCTCCGGGTGAACGACTTCGTTCTATACACCCGCTTGGTAGTAATGGCGTCGAAGAAGTCGACGATCTTGACAATCTTGCTAAAAAGGTTGGCCGACTGTTTTTTGAAATAGCGGGGATACCCGCCGAGGTCTTCCTTGACGTGGTGCTCCAGGGCGACATGGATAGCCCGCAGTGGCAGGTTCTTGAATTCCTGGAATTGGACGAGTTTCCCCGCCCCCTGGTGGGGATGTTTCTCGATGATTTGCCGCTCTTGCTCGTCGAGCCGGGACGGCTTTTCCAAGATCTCTTTCGGCGTATCGAGCTTGCCGAAGTCGTGGAGGAAAGCGCTGATCCCCAGGTCCATGAGCTCGTTGCGATCGAGGCCCAGGCGCCGCCCCAGGGCGAGCGAAAGAATGCACACGTTCAGCGAATGGTTTAGAGTGTATTCATGGAAATTTTTGATATTGGTCAGTCCCTGGACAAAAGACTCGTTTTCGACGAGATGGTTGAAGATGGATTGGATCAGTCGGCGGGTGGTGCTGAGCCTGATCTTTTCTTCGCTGTTTTCGCTCTCGAAGGCCTCCTCGAGATGGGTAATGCCGAGAAAAAAGACCCTGGCCGCGTACCGTTCCCGGCTGGAGGCCAGGTCGGCGGGGAGAATTTTCTCCAGGCGGATGTGGCGAATTCCCCGGCCTTTCATATCTTCATAGACCGTTTCAAAGACAGCGGCGGCCTTTGGTTCGCTTTTGGCCAGGCTGATCAGCAGGAGCTTGAGCTCCTCCTCGCTCGTCTCCGGCCCGAAGTTGATGCCTCCGACCTCGATCTTCTTCAACTCCTGAATCAGGAACTTGAAGAAATGATAGTTGGCGAACCCGAACTTGAGGCGCAGGTTGTTGAAAAAGATGGTGTTGGAGCGCAGAGTGAGATGCGCGTCGCCGAACTCGGAATGGGACCTCTTGATGAGCGGTAGAAAGAGGCCGGCTTGGCGCTGGAAGAGGCGGTTATTCGGCTCGTAGATCCTGGCGCTCTTTAGCCCGACGTTGAGGCGGATCACCATCTCCACGGCCAGCCCGTGAAGCAGCCGGGCTTTCTCCGGCTGCTTTATGTCCGCTGATCTGGAATTCATCAGGCTTTTTCTCCGTCTGGGTTAAGGGCCCGCAGGCAGGCCTTCCTGATTTTTCTGTTGCGGCGCCCGGCCCCCGCCCGGAGGGCCTCCTTAGCCTCAGGCAACTCCATTCTGGCCAGGGCGGAAACGGCGCAGAGACGGATTCCGGTCTGCTTAGGACTCGAGAAAAACCTGGGTTCCAGCAGCGTTCGGCGGAGGAAAAGAAGAGCTTCCGCCGAGTTGCTCCGACCGAGAAAATCGAAGAAGGCTGCGATTTCTTCGAGTCCTTTCTTAAGGAACGATTTCTCGGCAACGAGCCTGAGGACGTGGTCCAAGATCAGGGTGTCCGGGGAGGCCTTGAGTGCTCTCGCGGCAGCCGCCCGAACCGCATGCTCGTCTGCCGAGACAAACCCGAACAAGACTCTGTCCGCCGCGGGGTCCTGGGAGTTGCCGAGCGCCCGGATCGCCTCCAGCTTGACCGAAGCGTGGCGCGAGTTGAGGAATCCGGCCAGGAAGGGGACGACGCGCTGGTCCCGGGTCCCGCCCAGAAGAGCGATGATTTCCTTGGTTAAATCCGGACGAATTTCCTGGGCCAGCCGCATCAGCGCCTCACTGTCATTTTGGCCGATATGATGCAGGATATCCAAAACTTGTCGGCGCGAACCGGGGTCTCGCCACTGCTCGAATAAGTCGCCCAGGACCGGCGCTGCCCCCGGCCCGACCATTCTCAGGTAATTCAGCAGAGCTCCCTTGTCCTTGACGGAGCCGGGGTCCAGGCTTTGCTGCATCCCGGCCAGCGCTTTTTCCTGGGTCAAATCCTGGATGAGCCCGCTGACGAGCGCCGCTTTGCTCTTGTCCTGCTTGTCGAAGACGTCTTCGATTTCACGCAGAGCTTTGAGGAGCTGGGCCGCCCGGCCGAAGTCGAGTTTCTCGACGGCGTCCTGATGATATAGCTTAAAAACTTCGGCGATCGCCGGGAACTGGTCCGGCCTGTCTTCATGGTAGATGATTTCGACGATCAGGTTGAGGTATTCCTCCTGCTGAGAGAGGCGCCGGTTGGAAAGCAGGAGAGATTCGATTTCTCGCATTTCCTCTTCGTCCGAAGGCGCCAGGAGCGGGCTGATGTCGGGCGGACCCCCTTCGTCTGCTCCGGAGGTCGTTTCGCCCGAGGCCCGCCCGGCAAAGAGTTTGTTCCTCATGGAGGCGAGGTCTTCCGGGGTGAGGTCGATCCGGCCGCGATGCAGCTCTTCTGGATTCACCTGGATGCCGAGCGGGGTCCGTCCGACGCCGATCTTCGTCTCCAGGAAATCGTCCGGCGCGAGGTAACGGATATTGGCCAGGTCTTTCTCCCACAGCGCGCTGATGATATCCGCCTCCTCGGGCGGCTGCAGCGAGACCAGGCGGATCGTCGTCAAGAACTCCTTGACCTCCTCTTGCTCCAGGCCTCGGTAAAAATAGAGCATCTGCATGCCGTCTTTGAAAAAGAAAAAGGGGAGGCTCTTGACCGGGTGCGGGTCTGAGTAGACACACTGTCCTTCGAAGGTAAAAGCATGCTCTTCGATCCCCAGTTCGAGCTTCCAATTGGCCTCGAGGAAGCTCTTGAGCTGGCCATGGAGCGTGGAGACGAGGCTCACAACCGTCTGGTGCTCGGGGGGAAACAGCTTGGTCGCTGAGACAGCGCTGGAGAGGAGATGGAGAATCTGCTTGACCTCCTCCACCTGGGCCGGCTCGGCAGGTCGGATATCTTTTTCTGATAGGGGGACGCGATGATCGAGCTTCTTGGGTTCCACGTCAGACCGCCTATTGTAGAATTTTTCCCCGCATTCCGTCAACTGGCCTCAGGGCTTCCGCCGGCTCAGCACGGTCCTTTCATAAGCGGCAATCTCCTTGAGCCACTCTAGTCCCGGGGGAACTCCCAGGCTGAGGCAATGATAGTCCCAGATCGCTCCACCGGGCAGTGTCTTCATTTCCTCGAGAACGGCCAGCCGGCCGAAATAATCTCCGCTTCTCTCCATCTCCATCAGCCTGTCCGCCGGCTGGAGCAGGGCCAGCAGAACGGCTTTGAGAGTGGCCCTGGCGCCGATGATCCAGGCGCCCACCCGATTGAGCGAGGCATCGAAGAAATCCGTGGCCAGGTGGACTCTGTCGAGGGCATCGCCGCGGACAATCTCCTCCGCCACGGTCCGCAGGTCGTCGTTGAGGATGACAACGTGGTCGGAATCCCAGCGGACAGGGCGGCTGAGGTGGAGCAGGATTTCATCGGCCAAACAGAGCAGCGCCGACAGCTTATCGGCGACCGATTCGGTCGGATGAAAATGGCCGAGGTCAAGGCAGATCATTTTTCGCTTGGCCAGCGCATACCCCAAATAAAACTCATGGGAGCCCACAACATAGGACTCGCTGCCCAGGCCGAAAAGCTTGCTCTCCAGGGAGTCCTTCATCGTGGTCGGGCTGTATTCGACCTGAAAAATTTCATCCAGGGACTCCTTCAGCCTGCTGCGGGGAGACCAGCGGTCAACCGGCGCGTCCTTGGAACCGTCCGGGATCCAGAGGTTGTGAAGGCTCATCGACTTGAGTTCTCGGCCTAAGAAGGAGGTGATTTTACGGCAGCGTTTGACGTGCTCGACCCAGAATTTCCGGGTTTCTTTATCCGGGCTGCTCAAAGTGAACCCGGAATCGGCCCGGGGATGGGCAAAACAGGTGGCGTTGAAATCCAGGTTCAATTTTTTTTCCCTGGCCCAGGCAACCCAGGACTTGAAATGGGCCGGCTCGACGGCGTCCCTTTCCACGGGCTTCCCCCCGAAATCTCCGTAGATGGCGTGCAGGTTAAGCCGGTGGCTGCCGGGGATGAGGGAGAACGCCTTGGCCAGGTCCAGCCGGAGCTCCTCGATCGTTCTGGCGCGGCCGGGGTGCTGACCGGTGACCTGGAGACCGCCCGAGCTCAACGGCCCGGCCGCAGGCTCAAACCCGCGGACGTCGTCGCCCTGCCAGCAGTGGAGCGAGATAGAGACGGTCTGCAAGACCTTCAGAGCGGCGTCCACGTCGACGCCGACTTCTCCGTATCGCTCCCTGGCGGCCGCAAAGGCCTTTTCCACGTTTGAATCGGTCATCGTCCCACCTCCTCTAAGACGGTGCCAAAACGCTCATAGGCCTGCGCCCAATCTCCGCTCCCGGACGGTTCGTAGGTCTTCAGTTCGATGGAATTGCGGATGATCGCCCGGATGTCGGCAAGGGATCGAACGTAGCCAAGCGCCAGCGCCTGAACCATGATGTTTCCGCTGGCAGTCGCTTCGGCCGGTCCGGCGATGACGGGAAGTCCGGTGGCGGCGGCGGTGAAGCGGCAGAGCAGTTCGTTTCGCGAGCCGCCTCCGATGACATGGATCCGGCTGATCTCGGTCCCGACGATCCGGCGAAGCTGGTCCAGGGTGAAACGGTACTTAAGAGCCAGGCTTTCCAGGATGCAGCGGACGATCTGCGGGGGCGTCAGGGGAGGGTTCTGCCGTGTCCGAAGACAGAAAAGCCGGATCGCTTCCGGCATGCTCGGCGGGTTGAGGAATTCAGTCCAGTCGGGGTCGATCAGGGACCTGAACGGGCTCGCCTCCCCGGCCATTTGGGTGATTTCGTCGTAGCTCAGGGGTGCGCCCCTAGCCCATTCTTTCCGGCACTGCTGGATGAGCCAGAGGCCGGCGATGTTCTTGAGAAAACGGATCGTCCCTCCGACGCCGCCCTCGTTGGTGAAATTGGCCTCGAGGGCCTGACGGTTGATAATCGGGTGCCGCGTTTCTATGCCCATCAGAGACCAGGTGCCGGAGCTGATATAAGCCCAGTCTTTCCCCTCGGCGGGGACGGCGGCGATGGCGGCTGCGGTATCATGGCCGGCCGTGGCGACGACCTGAGTCTCGTTGAGTCCGGTTTCCTGAGCCACCTCAGGGGTCAAAGAACCAATGACGGTTCCGGGGGAGAGTACTTCAGGCAGAATCCGGAGGGGAATCCCCAGCGAATCCAGGAGTGGCTCGCACCAAGCCCCTTGGCGGGGGTCGAGGAATTGCGAGGTCGAAGCGATGGTCAACTCGCTGGTTTTTGCCAGCGTCAGAAGGTAATTGAACAGGTCGGGCAGGAAGAGCAGCGCGGCAGCGCATTCGAGAAGGGGAGAGCGGTCTCTGACCATGGCATAAAGCTGGAACAGGGTGTTGAAGCTCAGGAACTGGACACCCGTCCATTCGTAGATTTGCTGGCGCGGGACGCGCTCGAAAAATTCCTCCATCGCTCCCTCGGTCCTGGAATCCCGGTAGGCGTAGGGGAGACCGAGCAGGCCGCCGTCCCGGCCAAGAAGGCCGAAGTCCACTCCCCAGGTGTCGACGCCCAGGCTCTCCGGATGGACCCCGGCCTCCGCCAGGCAAACTCCCATCCCCTTCTTGATCTCTTCATAAAGGTAGAGCGCATTCCAGTGGAGATGTCCCAGGAGCGGTACCGGTCCGTTCGGGAAACGGGTCAATTCACGGGTCAGGAGGCGCGAGGGCTCCAGCGTGCCGAGGATCGTCCGGCCGCTTTCGGCTCCGAGGTCGAAGGCCAAAAAATGATGCGTCTCCAAAGCAGCTCCTTATTCCTGCCGCCTAAAGCGCCTTTGGTCGCGCCCTCCTATATATAATCAATGCGCCGCGATTGCAAGCCCGGCCCGGGCCGGCCGTCCAATGCTGTCCGAGACCGTGGGCCTGATTTGGATCTCCACGGGGGCTTTGAAAACTCGGGAAAATATTCTAAGATGGGAATGGATTCAAAGAGACATGGATATTGAAGACCGGCTTAGGCTCTGGAAAAAGGAGAGGTCGTCCAGGACGAGAGCGGACTCGATCGCTGAGACCTGGCGGAAGATGGAAAAGAGGAGCGATATCTCCACTAAGGAGAAGCTGGAAAGGCTGCTCAGCCTGACTCGGACGGAGAAGGGGCGGAAGGCCGAAACGGCCCGTCCCGAGCCACTGCCGAAACCGCCCTACCAGGTCTTCGAGAACCATTTTCGTCTTCAGACGAAATACGGGCGGATCACGCTTTCCTCCGGCCTGGCGATCAGCGGCGAAGTCCTGGCGCTCCTGAGCCGGAACCCCGCTTTTTCCGAGCAGGACCTGTCCTCGGCACTTTTTCTCGACCTCGAGACGACCGGGCTCTCCGGCGGCGCGGGAGTCGTTCCCTTTCTCGTTGGCCTCGGATACTACCGGGAAGGGCAATTCCATCTGCTCCAATTCTTTCTGGGCGAACTGGCCGAAGAGGAAAACATGATCCTTGAACTCGGACGGTTCTTCGCCCGGACGGATTTCCGTTCGCTGGTCACGTTCAACGGGAAAGCGTTTGACCTGCCCCTTCTCGAGACCCGCTTCACACTCCACAGGGCGGCGTTTCCGCTCGGCGGGCTGCCGCATCTCGACTTTCTTTTCTCGGCCCGCAGCCTCTGGAGCCATAAGCAGGAGAGCTGCCGGCTGTATCATCTGGCCCGGGAGGTCCTGACCGCAGAGCGGGAGGAGGACATCCCCTCCGCTGAAATTCCCGCCCGCTATTTCGAATACTTGAGGACGGGCGATTTTTCGCTCATTGAACCTGTTTTGTATCACAACCAGGAAGACCTGCTTTCGCTCCTGGGCGTCGTCATCGTCGGGGCCGGATTCCTCTCCGAGGCAGCTATGGGTGAAGAGGAAACTGCGGCCGATGCAATGGACCTGTTCGGCGCGGCCAAGATCCTGG
>CAZYWP010000009.1:26334-43210 GCA_964651495.1 uncultured Eubacteriales bacterium
GAAGAGGAAACTGCGGCCGATGCAATGGACCTGTTCGGCGCGGCCAAGATCCTGGAAAAAGCGGGCGCCACGGAGAAATCGGTCCGGCTCATGCATCGCGCTTTGGAGGGCCGCCTTTCGGAGGAGGTCGCGCTCCAGGCCAAAAAAAAGCTGGCTCATCATTTCAAAAAAAATAGAGAGTGGGATAAGGCGATCAGCCTCTGGCAGCAGATGACACCGCTGCATCAGTTGTCCTGTTTCCGCGAGCTGGCCATGCATTACGAGCACAGGGCAAAGGACTATGCCAAAGCCGCGGCTGTCGCCGAAGAGGGCCTGAGCCAGGCGGCGGGAGTTTCCCGAAGCTACGAGCAGGATTTTTCGCACCGGCTGGAAAGATTGCGCGGCAAAATCAGCCGGCGGGGGGTCGACGGGGAACGGCGGTGAATAGAGAGTTTCAGAAATTCGGGGCCTATCTTCGCAGCCGCGGCCTGAAGCTGACCCGGACCCGGGGGCTGATTTTTCGGGAGATCTTTGCCCGGCCGGCGCTCCACCCCAACGCCCAAGAGATTCATCAGAGGTTGAGGGCACAAAAAAAGCGAGTCTCCCTGGCCACGATCTATCGCACCCTCAATCTGCTCGTCAAGAGCGGACTGGTGAGCTCCATCGACCTGGGGGAAGACCACAGCCACTTTGAGCCCGAAGGCGGCCAGGCGGCCCATGGTCATCTCATCTGTCTTTCCTGCGGGAAAGTCCTTGAATTCAGCCAGGCCGAAATTCAGGGGGCTATCGACAGGATTGGAGGGGAAAAGGGCTACCAGCTGGACAAATTTTCCATCCAGGTTTTCGGGTTCTGCCGGGATTGCGGAAAAAAATAGCCCGGACTATATTCCTTCCTCTCACCTCATCTTGACGAGTTGAGCAGTCTCATCACCATTCATAATGGAAGGCAGAGGTTTACGTTGGCTCTGGCGATTCTTTTTCTCAACATGGCCTTGACGATCTCCATGCCCAAAAAGACAAAGACGCTGAACCCGAAAATGATTCCGAGATCGGATAGAGTCGGCATAAGGATGCCGAAGGAATTTCGGATTGAAGGAACCCGGATGAGAGAAGAGACCAGAATAAGCTCCCAGGCAATGGCCAGAATAAGCCAACGATGGGGCGGAACTTTAAAAACGCTGAACCTGAGGGAGCGGAAGTTGAGAACAATGACCAGCTCCACGATGATGAATAGGAAGAAAATTTCCGTTCGGGCGTGTTCGATGTGCGAAAATTCATGAAAAAAGAGAAGATAGAAAAAGGGCGTTTCGATAAACAAGGCCATCAGGAGGAATACTCTAACATCATATGAAAAAACGCTTTCCCGGGGGTTTCTTGGCGGCCGCTCCATGATATCCGGATCGGGCGGGGCGATGCCCAGGGCCAGGGCGGGCAGTCCGTCCGTGGCGAGGTTGATATAAAGGATTGCTGCTGCGAGGAGGGGAAGATGGTCGGGGCCTTTGACGAGGACGATGCCGCCGATAACGGCGACCTCAGTGATGTTGCAGCGTAAGAGATAGGTTAGATATTTCTTGATATTGTCGTAAATCCACCGTCCGCGTTCGATGGCTTTCAAGATCGTAGCGAAATTGTCATCGCTGAGGACGATGTCGGCAGCGTCTTTGGTGACCTCGGTGCCCGTGATTCCCATGGCGATCCCAATATCGGCCTGCTTGAGAGCCGGAGCGTCGTTCACTCCGTCGCCCGTCATGGCTACGACATCACCCCGGCTCTGCCACGCCTTGACGATCTTAAGCTTGTCGATCGGCGAAACCCTGGCATAGACAGTGACACGATCAACGATCTTTTCCAGCCCTTCCTGCGGCATTCTGGCCAGTTCCGCGCCGTTCAAGATGATGTCCCCCTCTTTATAAATGCCGATCTCTTCGGCGATTGCCCTGGCGGTGATCTCGTGGTCTCCTGTGATCATGACCGTCCTGATCTTGATTTTCTGGCAGGTCCTGACGGCCTCGACGGCCTCGGGCCGGGGCGGGTCCATCATGCCGGCCAGGCCGAGGAAGGTCATGTCCTGTTCGTCCGCTTCCCCGCAGCAGGAAGTGCCCGGGGGAAGGCGTCGCAAAGCCACCCCGAGCACCCGCAGGGCCGCGTCGGCCATGTCGTGATTTGCCCGGAGCACGGCTTCTTTGTCCTTTTCGGTGAAGGGACGAGCCCCTTCTGCAATCAGATACTGAGTGCAGCGGCCGACGACCTCCTCGGGAGCGCCCTTCATAAAGGCCACCTTTTGTCCGTCCGGCTCTTCGTGGATGGTGGTCATCCGTTTGCGCTCCGAGCTGAACGGAATTTCCTCGACCCGGGGAAAGGCCAGCCGGGTTTCCGCGATGTTTAGGCCGGCTTTGGCGGCGGCCACGAGCAGGGCACCTTCAGTGGGATCGCCCTTGATCGTCCATTTGCCCTGGCTCTCTTGCAGGTTGGAATCGTTGCAGAGAAGAGAAGCACGGAGGAGGGTGATTAGAGGCGAGTCTTCACCGATGCCGGCCGGGTCCACGCCATGCAATTCCCCTACCGGATCGTACCCGGCTCCTCCGACTTGAATCACCTGTCCGGCGGAATAGATACGGCGGACGGTCATTTCACCTCTTGTCAGTGTCCCGGTTTTATCGGAGCAAATGACGGTCGTGCAGCCGAGGGTCTCTACGGCCGGCATCTTGCGCACCAGGGCGTTTCTCTTGGCCATCTGGTGCATGCCGATGGCCAAAGCGCCTGTTACGATGGCGGTAAGGGCCTCGGGAACTGCGGCGATGGCCAGAGCGACAGCGAACATGACCGACTCGATAAGGAATTTCAGGCTGATCTGGCCGAAAAGCGCCTCCCGGACCGTGCTCACTCCGGCCACGAGAACGCAGATCGAGACGGCCAGGATGCCGAGCCATTTGCCGATTTCCTCCGTCCTCTTCTCGAGAGGCGTTTTTTTGGTCTCGGCGGCCGCCACTGCCTCGGCGATCTTGCCGAACTCCGTCCTCATGCCGGTCGCGGTTACAGCCGCCCGGCCGCGGCCATAGGTGACGATTGTCCCGGCAAAGACCATGTTTTTCCGGTCGTTGATGGACGAGCTCTCGGGCAGGGGGTCGCGCTCCTTGCGCACGGGGATGGATTCGCCCGTTAGGGCGGCCTCATCGCACTCCAGGGACCTGACTTCGACGACTCGGGCGTCGGCCGGCAGCTTGTCTCCGGCCTCGAGAAGAAGGATATCGCCGGGGACGAGATTCCGGGACGGGATATCCTCTTCTTTTCCGTCCCTGAGCACGGTGGAGGTGGGGGAGAGGAGCTTTTTGAGTGCCTCCAGGGCCTTCTCAGCCTTGTACTCCTGGACAAACCCGAGCACAGCGCTGAACATGACGATGGCGGCGATCATCACGGCGTCGAGCATCTCGCCGACCAGCAGCGAAAGCACGGTAGCCGCCAGGAGAATAATGATCAGCAGGTTCTTAAACTGACCGATAAAGAGGGCCAGGGGAGAGGTCCTCTTTTCTTTCCTGAGTTCGTTGTAGCCGAACTCGTCCAGGCGCTGTCTGACCTCTTCTGCAGACAGGCCCCGGTGGGAGTCGGACCGGAGCGCTCGCAGGGTCTCCTCAGCGCTCACGGTATGCCAGGCAATGGTCTCCATGTGAACACCTTTTTCCTTGAAGCGGCTCATTATATCAAAGAAAGCGTGAATAAAAAACAGCCACAAAACCGACGACTAGCCTTTAGGGGTGAGACGGGGCGGGCTGGTAGAGGAGGAAATCGGAACGATTTTCCTCAGCCGATTCATCCCCGGGGGGGATTGTTATAAATAAGGATAAAAGAGATAAATAATATCGTTCAATCCGTGTCCTTTCTGACGTGCGGAAGACGCTTAGCCGGCGCTAAGGCTTGATTCAAATGACGGATATCACTAAAATGGGCTTGGAGACAGTGGGGCGGAATGGTCTGAAACAAGGAGTCCGTTTGGCTGATAGGGTAGGAGAATGAAGAGACGCAAACGAAATCCAATGAAGGGATTCACTTTTATCGAGATCCTGCTCGTCCTCGGTATCATCGGGATATTCCTGCTCGTATCCTACCCGAGCATCCAGAACACGCTGAAAACCAGGCAGCTCGAGAACACGGCGCGGGAAATATTGACCACTATGCAGTCGGCCAAATTCCAGGCCGTCAAGCAAAAGCTGAGCTACCGCGTTCGGTTTGACAACACCCCGGGGTACTGGGTTTATCTTCTGGAACGAGAGGTTGAGGCCGATGATTGGAGGCCGATTCCGGGGGCGGTCAGGAAGACCATCCCGGCAGACTTCGTCGTCACCATCAACCTTCCCATCCAGACGGTGATCTACTCATCCCTGGGCATGGTTAAAAACTACAGCCCGGCGCAGCACAGCATTACCCTCCGGAATCCAAACCTCAGTCAGGTCAGCCAGACCAATGCCCGGACGATCAATATTTTTGCCGGGGGTTCCGTTCAATACGTTAAATAGAGGGAGGCGATCGAGATGCCAGAGAAGACAAAAGGCAAAGCGCGGGGCCCGGGGAGACGGGCCGGGTTTACGCTCGTCGAGGTCGTTGTCGGGATCGCCCTCATCGGCGTCGCCGTGCTCGGGCTGGCCCAGATGTTCACTCTCGGTGTCATGAACAATTTGCGTTCGGACCGGATCACCACCGCCTCCTTCCTGGCCCAGCAGCAGGTGGACTTCTTGCGGAACCTGACAGGCGGAGAAATCTCCCTTATACCCGCCGGGGCTGATGCCGGGGTCGACGTCGACGGCGATGGGACGCCGGATGTGATCAAGGACCAGTTGATCGATATTAACAACGATAATCAGGACGATTACCGGCGAATCACGGAGGTCCAAGCCTCCGGCGGAACGCTCTGGCTGGTGGATGTGCTGGTGTTCACCCGGGAGCAGTTCGGGTTTTCGAAAAACGAACTGCGTCAATTTCCCGGCCGCCATCAGGTCAGGGTTAGCGTCAGCACGGTGATCAGTCGCTAAATGATTTTTGGCGGGGATACCATGAGCAAGATCATTCCTCAGCGGAAACAAAGAAAAAGTCGTCAATCGTTCCGGGCGGGGTTCACCCTGGCCGAGCTTCTGGTGGGGAGCACGGTGATGCTGGTGGCGATCTTGGCCGCTCTAGCTCTTTACACCAGGAGCAATAAGGTGGCCGTCGACCAGAACATGTACGCCGAGCTCCAGCATGACGTCCGTTCGGGCATGTTCATCATCACCCGAGACCTGCGGATGGCCGGCGTGGGGCTGCCCTTTGAGTTCCGGGCTTATTATTTTGAAGGGACCGATAACGAGACCCAGGGGAGTGAAGTCGTCCAGCCCGACCGGCTGGTCCTGATGGGAAATCTCGAAAACCCCCTGAACCTTCCCATATTCAGTTACTCGGGATCTTCGATCAACCTGGCGGTCGATGACTACAGCTTTGAACAGTATCCCTATCCCGATGAGTTTTATGACGATAAAATATGTCTGGTCCTGCCCAACCCCGCCTCCACCTGCCGCGCCGGCGAAATCCGGCAGATCACCCATGTTACCCATAGCACGGGGGGGGGAAACGAGAAGTTGAATTTTTCCCCGGGGCCGGCGCCTGGGATTAACCCTCCTGGGGGACTTTCCGACACCTGCGGTCAATCCAGCGATTTTGAGGGCGGGCTGGTCACCTTTATCGACGTCAAGGATATCTGGCTCGACCTCACCGGAAATTATCCGGGATTGACGGCCGGCCAGAGAGGCTATATCGGCAACGGACAGGGCAACATCCTCTACCTGACTTATAACGGTGACCACATGCCCATGGCCCAGAACGTCGAAAACCTCCAATTCGAGTACAATGGAGACCTCAACCAAGACGGACGCCTGGATGGTTTTCTACCCTGGAACGATACCTGGATGCTCGACGAGGTCAGCCGGATCCAGCAGATCCGCATCCTGATCCTGGGCCGGACGCCGCGGCCTTTTGTCAGCCTGTCCGGGAGCGGGCCGGCGAATCTCAACATCTACCAGCGGCCGATGATTTCCAATGACGTCGTCGCCGCCACCCAGCCGGACCGACGCAAGAGGTTCCTGCTTGAATCCAGCTCCAACGTCAGGAACCTGACCCTGAACCTTTACAATTCGGGCACGCGATAAAAGGGGCAAGACGATGAACTCAAAACGAAGCCAGAAAGAGCGGGGTGCCGGACTGATCATCCTCATCATGGTTACGGCTTTCCTGCTGGCGGTCGGCCTCCTTCTCGTTTTCGTCACCGGCACAGGACCCGTGGTGGCCGGCAACATCCGGATGCAAGAACGGGCGTTCAACGCCGCCGAGGCGGGCTTCGACGCGGCCTGGCAATTTCTGAGCGAAAACATCATGGGCGGCTCGGTGGGGGATTTTTCGAGCCTTTACCGGACGACCTTCGACGGCCAGCCCGGGCTCGACCTCCCGGACAGCGAATACTATTTCCGCAAGAGGACGGACCAGGAACTGGTGGCGGATGTTGTGACGAACCACGCCATTCCGACCGACGCGCTGTTTGTCGAGCAGGCGCTGCTAAATGACCCCTCGCTTGCCTACACGGTATTCATTATCAATGACGAAGCCATGTTCGGCGTCACGCCGAACGACCGTGACTGTATCCTCGTCTGCATTGGCCGGGCGGGGAACGATACCTTTGCCCGGATCGAAGTCGAGATCGAAATACAAAATTAGGATAAAAGGAAGCGACCATGAAAAAAGTATGGATGGGGCTTTGTTTCTTCTCGGTTTTGGCATTGCTCCTGTGCCTCCAGGCGGGAGGCCAGGCGGTCTGCGAACGGCAGGAAGTCGGGCGGTTTCAAGCCTATGGCGACGGGGATAACTCCAAGATCGGCCAGCGCGATGGGATCACCGACGAGGACGGGCTGGTTTTGAGGCTCAACCAGAAGGGCGCGAATTTCACTCAATCCGCCAACTATCCCGTGACGACGAACTGGCGGATGACCGGTGCATCCGCAGACGTAAACGGCGATGGGCTTTACGACCTCATTGAAGGCGGTCGCAATTGCGATCAATACACCTATCAAGCGGGGGATACCAATATCTCTCTCTTTACCTGTCTGGGCACGGACCCGGGAAACCCGCTGAGGTTCGTGTTTAGCAGCCCCTATTACATCAATTACCTATCCACATTTTCAACTTTCGAGATCATAGCTCTTGGTGCCGGGGACTTTAATGGCGATGGCGACGCCGATATCGCCGCCCTCTCCTGGATGGGAAGGCTTTGGATCTTCGAAAATTATTACGTGGAAAACAACCACAGCCCGGGAGATACCCCTGATTTCGATAACAGCCCGACTCTAGTAGGGAATTTGATTAACGATTCCACGTCCGAGTACAGTTATACAAGCGACGGTCCACATTTTCGGTGGGAGAGCAATATCGAAGCGGTCGATATCGACGGCGACCGCGATCTTGACCTGATTGTGGGAGTTCCTCAACGTTATGCTTGGTCCCGCTGGGGTGAGGTCGTCATCTATATCAATAATGGATCAGGCACTTTTTCCCGCCTCCCCCAGGTGATTAACCCTTATCCCAATAATGATACGTATAGATACGGCGTCTGCGGAGTCGCAGCCGCCGATTTTGACGGCGACGGCGACGTTGACTTCTATGTGGGCGCGGCGAACTCCAGGGATATCTATTTTTACCGGAACAACGCGGGGAATTTTTCGCAAATTTCCAGCAAGACCATCAGGATCCCCGCCAGCCGGGGTTCATGCACCTACTTGCGCCAGGGGGATGTCGATAATGACGGAGATATCGACATGGTCCTGGCCACGGATGGCTGGACCGCCAACCCGCCTGGTGGATACGTCTTCTGGTTTGCCAACGACGGGACGGCGACATTCACCCAGAATTCAGTTCCACCGAGCGGCGCCCGGGTGTCTTCATCAGGCGACCTGGACTCGGGGGCCATCGGCGATTTTGACGGTGACGGCGACCTGGATTTCTTCGTCGCCGACGGCAACGACTCGCGCAACTGTTACTTCTTCATGAACGAAGTTTACCCGACCTATGTCGCCCGGGGCACGGTCAGTTCTATAAACCTGATCCCGTGCAATTTTATCGTCTCGGACCAGGCGATCGTCGCGGCAACGATCTGGGCGGAGTCCGACCTGCCGGGCCAGACGACCGTGACATATTATCTTTCCAATTCCGATAACGAAAACGGCACCCCCCGCTGGGAAGGCCCGGTGACATCCGGAGTCGAGTTCGAGTTTGAGAGCCCCGGCGACTTTCTGCGCTGGCAGGCCATCTTCACGAGCGCGGATGAAAGAGTCACGCCTCGGGTCCGCCGCGTCTGGCTTTCCTACAAGTACATCGAAAAGAGAGAGTATTCCCGGACTTCGCACGCCGTGACGAAGGTGGAGATCGACTCGGCCCATACGGGCGAAGAGGAGGTCCTCTACTCCGCCTCTTTCCAATTCCCCAAGTGGAAGGGACACCTCCGGTCCTGGGATGTCACCACCCTCGACCTCAGCCCCAACCGCGGCTCCGTCCTCAAAGACATCCTTGACGCTAACGCTCAGCCGCTCGAGGACGCCGGAGAGATTCTGGCGGCCAGGAGTTATTCCACCCGGATCGTCTTCACTGCCCACGATGGGGACAGCGACGGCCAGGTGGATGATCGCTTCAGGTTTGAGGCCGCCGCGGCGGACATCCTGGACGATTATCTCGACCTCGGCATCGGCAGCCCGGAGGTGGAGCCGCTGATCCGGTTTGTCCTGGGAGATGGGCGAGCCTGGAAGCTGGGCGATATCAATCACTCCTCGCCCAAGGTCTTGATCCCGCCCAATGAGGCCCCGAACCTGATGGGCACAGGATACCAGGCCTTCAAAAACGCCCACCAAAACAGGAGGGTGGTTGTCCTCGCCGGCGCCAACGACGGGATGCTCCACTGCTTCGACGCCGCCACCCTTGACGAGCTCTGGGCCTTTATCCCCCACAATCTCCTCTATAAACTGAAGAGGATGAAGGTGGTCGACCCGGACTGCGGCGAGTTCCTCAACCACCATTTCTTCGTCGACGGCACACCGACCATCAAGGACGTCTATTTCGGAAATCAATGGCACACCGTCCTTGTCTGCGGACAGGGAGCCGGCTGGGGCCTAAACCACAAATGCTATTACTTTGCCCTCGAGATCACCGATCCCCTCAACCCCCAGCCGCTCTGGGAATTCACCGATCAGTACATGGGCGAAACTTGGTCCGTGCCCGCGATCGCTAAAATCGAGGCGACCGACCGCTGGGTCGTTTTCTTCGGCTCCGGCTACGACAACGACGGCGACCCGACGGAAAACATCGGGCACTATTTCTATGCCGTGGATGTAGAAAACGGGTCCCTGCTCAGGTCTTTTGAAATCGCCGAACAGCCCGAACCGGCGAGTCCCTTCGGCATCCAGAACACCCTTCCCGGCTCGCCGACGGTGGTCGACATAGACAATGATGGATATGCGGACGCGGTCTATTTCGGCGACCTCAAGGGCAGGATGTGGAAGATCGACCTCACCGATGCAGTGAGGGACTGGGAACCGGCGGTCATCTACCAGGATCCGTACATGCATCCGATCATCACCAAGCCGGCCGCCTATGCCGATATGGTAGAGCAGCGCGTCCGGCTGTATTTTGGGACCGGCGGAGATGACCGAGCTCCCGGGGACGGTTCGTATTCTATTCTTGCCCTTGTCGACGGCACGCTGACTTCGAGCGTCGAGTGGTATATCGGCCCGGCCGACCTGGGGATTCGGCTCAGCCTGCCCGGGGACGCAAGAAAGGGCGAATTCAATCCCGGCGAAAGAGTCTGGGCCGACCCGGTCCTATCCGATAGAATCGTTTACATCGCCACTCTGACTGGAAGCATCGAAGCCCTGAACCCCTGCTTGACGCTGACCGGACAGGGCAGGATTTACGCCCGCTACATCCTGGGCAACCAGGCCGGCGGCTCCGCTCTGTTGACCGCGGAGGGCGCGACTATCCCATATCTCGAGACCAAGCAAAAGGTCCGCTCCGCCGTGACGACGGGTGAAACCCAGGTCGTCACCAGCGGAGAGCAGACCCTGCACATGAGGAAGGTCTTCATCCAGAGCTACACCCAGCCGGGCGAGGGCGGGCCTGAGCCGCCGAGCCAGGTGCTGGCTCAGCCGACTCCTCAAACGGCGCTCCTCATCCGGTCGTGGCGCGAGGTTTACAAGGTCTTGAAAATCAGGACGATTTAGAAAACGGCTCCGTCTCCTGAGCCTGCTCTATCCGTTTTCTGTGGTCTGGAGGCCTGAGCGGTACCGTACCCGGGCTTCTGTGATCACCCGGCGGACGGTCGCCGCATCCTCTCCCCGCAACGCCCGGAGCGCCTAAGAAGCGGAGACACTTGCCCAAGAGCAGGTCAGTGTCTCCGGCAAATTGAATATCTCCAGAGACGCTTCAATATCTTTTTTTATATGTATTTATCTCCCAAACCCCTCCTAGAGAAATAGGAGGGGATAATGGTTAGCGTCTGTGGCAAGGTCGGTGCGGAGCGAGGACGGACGGGGACGCGCCATGACAGGACCCGTTCCCATCATATCATCATCGAAGATGCTTAATGGCGGCGGTGGCCGGTTGACAACCCGGCGATGGGGACAATATAGTATTGGCCGACTGAGGAAATCGGGATGAGCCTGTGGGAGTGCATCGTTCTCGGGATTATCGAAGGGCTGACCGAGTTTCTACCCGTCTCCTCGACGTTTCACCTGATCGCCGCGGGCAGGTTGCTGGGCGTTGGAGCAGGGGAGTTCGCCAAGCTGTTCGACGTGGTCATCCAGAGCGGAGCCATCCTGGCCGTGCTGATACTCTACTGGAAAAGGCTCAGGACGGACCCCGCCCTGGTCAAGAAGACGCTCCTGGCTTTCCTTCCCACCGCCGTGATAGCCGTTCTCTCTTATAGAACCATCAAGGACATTTTTTTCGAATCCTATATCTGGATGATTACGATCTTCATATTCGTCGGCTTATTGTTTTTTGCCTTTGAAGCCCTGGTCAAAAAAGGGATACTCAAACCAGAAAAGGCGTTATCCGGTTTGACCTATCGGAACGCGGTGCTCGTCGGGCTGGCCCAGTGCCTTGCCTTTTTCCCGGGCGTTTCGCGGGCCGGCGCGGTCATTCTGGCCATGATGGTCCTGGGATACAGGCGGGACGACTCGGCCGCTTTTTCCTTCCTCCTTGCCGTCCCGACGATCCTGGCGGCGGGTGCCTACGACCTCTATAAGACAAGGGAGTTGCTCTTATCTTCCGGGTCTTCTGTATTCATACTCCTTGTCGGGCTCGGAACCGCCTTCGCCGTCGCCTACCTGGCGGTGAAGTGGTTTATTCGGTACATGCAACGCCACACCCTCAACCTCTTCGGGTTTTATCGCCTCGTCGCGGGCGCACTCCTGTTCCTTCTGTTTTCATTGAGCCGATAAGGAACGGAAACCCGCCTAAGCCAACCCCGCCAACGGAAGGAGAAGCCGGAGGGCCGCCCAGATCAGTATTCCGCCGGTAAGGTCGATCAAGGTCCCGGCCCTGAGCATTTTAGTGATGGGGACGAGCCCGGACCCGTAGACAATGGCATTGGGGGGAGTGGAGACGGGCAGCATGAAAGCGAGACTTGCGCCGACCGTGGCCCCGATGGCCGGCGGGATGGGGTTAAATCCGGCGGCCTGGGCGACCGAGATCATCACCGGCACGACCATGGTCGCCGTGGCCGTGTTCGACGTGGTCTCGCTGACGATGATGGCCAGATAAATTCCGGCCAGGGTCAGCCCCCACACGGAGGTCGCGCCGAAAAGGTCGAGCAGCCCTCTCCCCAGCGCTTCGGCCAGCTTGGTCTGGAACATCAGGCCACCCAAACTCAGTCCGCCCCCAAAGAGAAGAAGCGTCCCCCAGTCGATCTGGACGGCCTGTTTCCAGCCAAGGGTGAACTCTCTTTTTTTCCAATTGACAGGCAGGACAAAGAGAAGCAAAGCGGCCATGACAGCCGCCACGGCTTCCGGCATCCGGGCATTGTAATGGCTGGAGAGGCGTGAATCAGTGCCTCCGAAGAGAGCCAGGATTCCCGGCAGGATCCAGAGAGATACGGCGACCAGAAAGGCGGTCAGGGCGTTTTTTTGCCCGCGGGTCCAGGGCCCGAGCCGGCGGAGCTCGGCCCGGACAAAATCGCGGCTGCCCTTGATCCGGCTGACCTCGGGCTTGTGGAGGAGGATCATGATCAAGTAAAGAAACCCGTACATGATGACGAGGAGGGGAACGGCGAACATCATCCATTGGAAAAACGGAATTTTCACCTGGGTGTACTTTTCGATCATGGCCAAGCCGATCAAGTTGGGCGGAGTCCCTACCGGCGTTCCGATCCCGCCGGTCGAAGAGGCATAGGCGGCCATCAACATCATCCCCGTGGCAAAGCGGAGGCGCTCGACATAAACCTTTCGTCCCGTCTGCGTGGCGATCATGTCCGCCATAGCCGAGATAATCCCGACACCGATGGGAAACATCATGGCCGTCGTGGCGGTGTTGCTGATCCACATGGAGATGGCGGCGCAGATGGCGCCATAGAAAAACAGGATGCGGCCGGGGCTGTTTCCCACGAAGCGCCGAGACAGCAAGCCATAGGCGAACCGTTTGTCGAGTCCGTGGGCGGACATAGACCGGGCGATGATAAAGCTGCCCAGAAAAAGAAAGATGATCGGGTCGGCGAACGGCGCAAAGGCAGATTTGGCGTCGGCGACGCCGGCGATAGTACAGAGACAGGGCCCCAGGAGAGCGGTCATCGGAATGGGGATGGGCTCGGTGATCCACCAGGTGATTACCCAGGCGATGATGGCGGCGAGTGTATGCGCGGGGGCGGTTAATGAGGGAAGAGGCAAGAAATAAAAAAGCCCGGCCATGGCAGGGCCAAGGAAAACCCCGACTGTCCGACGCCGGCGTTCAAAGCGTTCTTCGGCCGCGGAGAGCTTTTCTTCCAGAGGCGGAAGATTCTTGCCCTCATCGTCCGGACGACGGCTGGGCCCGCTGTTTCCCATTTGTTTAGAATCCTATCACAGCACGGGGGGGCATCTCAAAGGGAATCGACATCGTTTTGACTTCGACTTGGGGGTATGCTAAAGTGACTTTTTTTCGGAGGAAAAGGAGCATGAACGTCCTGGCCGTCCTGGCCGTTGCCGTGGTCGCTTTCTTTCTGGCCAGCCGGTATTATTCCCGCTATATCGCCCGTGTCCTCGGCGAAGATAAAGACCATACCACTCCTGCTGTGAAATATTGCGACGGCCGGGATTACGTCCCCACCAAAGCCTATGTTGTTTTCGCCCATCATTTTTCCGCTATCGCCGGAGCCGGGCCGATCCTGGGTCCGACCATGGCCATCCTTTACGGCTTTGTGCCCGCCTGGCTGTGGGTTGTCTTCGGCGGCATATTCATCGGCGCGGTCCACGATTTCACGGCCCTTTTTGTCAGCATGAGGGAGGGCGGAAGGTCGATGGCTGAGGTTGCCCGCAAGACTCTCGGCAACGCCGGGTTCAACCTTTTTATCGGGTTCACCATCGTCATGATCGTCCTCGTCACCTCCTCCTTTCTGAGCGCTACGTCCATATCCTTGACCTCCCTCTGGCCGTTGGCCAAGCTCGGCGTCAGCGAAGGTCAGACCTTCCTCAAGACGGTCGTCAGGGACGGCGTCGTCCTGGGCCGGATCGGCGGGATCGCTTCCATGTCGGTCATCATCATTACCCTGAGCTCTCCTTTTCTGGGCTGGCTGATTTACCGGAAGAAAATCAAGACTGTCTTTGCTTACCTCGTCGCTTCGGTGATCTGCGTTGTCTCCGTCCTTCTCGGGATTGTTTTTCCTCTAACCTTATCGCCGACCACCTGGATGGTGATTATCTCCATCTATGTCCTGCTCGCCGCCGGCGTCCCTGTCTGGCTGATCCTCCAGCCGCGGGACTTTATCAACGTCCAGATCCTCTACGGCGGCATCCTGCTGATGATCATTTGCCTTTTTTCGACGGGGTTGGGCGGTTTTTCGGTCACGATTCCCAGTTTCAACCTCAAAGAGGGCATCCAGCATCTGGGCTTCATCTGGCCGATGATGTTCTGCACCATAGCCTGCGGCGCCATCTCCGGATTCCATTCGCTTGTCGCCGGCGGGACGACGGGCAAGCAGCTATCCTGCGAGACCGATGCTCGGCGCGTCGGCTTTAACGCCATGCTCCTGGAATCCGTGCTCTCTGTCTGCGTCCTGCTGGCCATCGGCAGCGCGATGAATTTTATCGATTACAAATCCGTCGTCTGGCCCTCAGACCCGGCGGTTAATTCCAACCCGATTCTTGGGTTTTCGCTGGCAGCTGGCCAGCTTTTCCACCAGGCGATCGGAATTCCGGTCGCTTTGGGCGCCGTCTTCGGCATTCTCCTGGTCGAGGGTTTTGTGATCACAACCCTGGACGCGGCGGTCAGGCTCAACCGCTACCTCTTCGAGGAACTCTGGGCCATCCTGTTTAAGAATACGCCCAAGCTGATGAAGCATTATTGGTTTAACGCGGCCATTTCAGTCGCCGTGATGTGGCTGCTCGCCCATTCGAACGCCTTCAGCGCCCTCTGGCCGATCTTCGGGACCGCCAACCAGCTCCTGGCGGCGCTGGCTTTGTTGGCGATTTCTTCATGGCTGCTTCTCCGCAAAAAGAAAAATGCCTTTACCTTGATCCCGGCGATTTTCATGCTCCTGACCACTCTCGCTTCATTGCTCATCCTGCTCGGAAACTATATCCGGGGCAAAAACTACTTTCTTATTCTTGCCGATCTTCTGCTGCTTTTTCTGTCGGCCGGAGTGGTCTGGCTCGTCTTAAAAATATTCCTTCGGCCAAGGCCGATGCCTGAAGCCAAGCCAGCTTGATTTTCAGAGAAGAGAAGGGGAGTGCTATGCCCGAGATTAATCAGGAAGAGCCAAAAATCTCTCTCAGCGACATAATTATCGAGGCCCTCAAGGGTATCAAAAGCGAGATACTCTTATACGCAATCGTCGTGGCCGCGCTGATCATCGGTTCAGCCGCCCTCGGGCTCGAAGTCTTAAGAGAAGTCAAGTGGCCGCTCATCATCATTTTTACCCTGGCACTTTTCGCTTTTTTCTTCGCCAGAGCCGTCCCCCAAGCCAAGTTGAGTCTCAAAAAAAGAGCCGCAGAGAAAAAAACCTAAAGAAGGCTGTGCCAGGATCCATATTCATCACAGAAAACGAAATGGTTATGCGGTTATTTTTTCTCAACTCCTAGGGCGCTCTTGCGAAAGCCATAGGAAAAGTAAATGACCAGGCCGAGAACGAGCCAGACAAGAAACCTGAGCCAGGTAATCCAGGGCAGGCTGACCATTAAGTAGCCGCAGAGAAGAATTCCGACCGCAGGGAGAAACGGAGCTAACGGCACTTTGAACGGCCGATGGACATCTGCTCTTAAGAATCTCAAGACGATCACACCCGCACAGACGATGATGTAGGCGAAGAGGGTTCCGATCGAACAAAGCTCTGCGGAGACGTCGATTGGCGTCAGGGCTGCGGCCACAGCCACGATTCCCCCCGTGATCCAGGTCGTGATATAGGGAGTCTTAAAACGGGGATGGACGCGGGACAGGAAAGGCGGCAGCAGCCCGTCGCGCGACATGGCGAAGAGGATACGGGGCTGTCCCATGATCAAAACCAGCAGGACGCTGGTGATCCCGGCGATGGCGCCAACGCTGATGATGGCTGAAGCCCAATTCATCTTTAAATCATTCAGGACTTTGGCGATGGGGTCAGCGACGCCCAGCTCATGGAAGGGGACAACTCCCGTCATGATGGCGGCCACCAGTATATATAGGACGGTCGCCACAACGAGCGAGCCCATGATGCCGATCGGCAGGTCTCGTTGCGGGTTCCTGGCCTCTTCGGCCGTGGTGGAAACGGCATCGAACCCGACGAAGGCAAGAAAGACGATGGCCGCGGCCCTCATCACGCCATTAAAACCGAATGGCATAAACGGCTGCCAGTTGGCTTTGTTGACGTGGCCGAATGCGGCAATGATAAAGAATAAGACGACCGAGAGCTTGATCATAACGATGATCAGGTTCACCCGGGAACTTTCTTTGATGCCGCGGACGAGGAGCCAGGTGATCAGCAGCACGATGAGGACGGCGGGCAGGTTGAAAAGCCCGGGCTCTTTGTCCCAGGGTGAGGCAGCGAAGTTATGGGATATAGAAATCCCAATAGCATTCCTGAGGAGGTTGACAAAATAGGCGGACCAGCCCGTCGAGACCAGGATAGCGGCCACCATGTACTCGAGGATGAGGTCCCAGCCGATGATCCAGCCAAAAATCTCGCCGAGGGTGGCGTAGCCATAGGTATACGCGCTGCCAGAGACAGGAATCATGGCGGCCAGCTCCGCGTAGCAGAGAGCGCTGCAGGCGCAGGCGATCGAAGCGATGGCGAAAGACAAGATGATAGCCGGCCCGGCGTTTTTAGCGGCCTGGACACCCGGCAGGACGAAGATGCCCACGCCGATGATGCAGCCGATGCCGATGGCCGTGAGGTCCCAGGCATTCAGAGCCCGGTGCAGACGATGGCCCTCCTGCTCAGTGTCGGAAATGATCCGGCCAAGGGGTTTTGTTCTCAAGAGCTTGTTCTGCATGCTCAGCCTCGCATAATCTGCAGTGGCTTATACCATAGGAAGGTGGGGTGGTCAATAAACTGGAGGTGGATAACAATTCTGCCAAGAATTGCAAAAGGCAGGGCTTTCAGGTATATTTTTTGCAGACCCGCGTGCGCCCGTAGCTCAGCTGGATAGAGCGACTGACTACGAATCAGTAGGTCGGA
>CAZYWP010000010.1:0-28980 GCA_964651495.1 uncultured Eubacteriales bacterium
CCGACACCCGATGGGTGATCCGGTTCGGGGGCCCCAGGCGGGAAGAGGCGAGGGTGTTGGGTGAGGAAGTCCGTCGAAGACTGAGCGGGCGTCGCGAGGAGCGAAGCGACGTGGCGATCTCAATGGGATTGCTTCGCTAACGCTCGCAATGACAATGGTGGTCGCTGGGGAAACGAGCGGGCTGACGAATCCCAAACCCGAGCCTCGCCGGGGGTGAACCGGGGCAGGACCCGTCGGATGTTTCTATGGGATTGGCCCTGAATTTGCCAAGCCCCATAATTCTTGATAAAGATAGTGGACGAAAAAGGAGCTTGTCATGAGAGCATCTCTTTTTGTATTGTTAGGAAGCTCGATTTAAGGAGGAAAGGGATGGAGAACATTCAGAGCATTCGGCTTCCCGATTATCTTGTTATCTTAGCTTATTTCGCCGTCATCATCTCGGTGGGGCTCTCGTTTGCCCGGTACATCCAAAAAGCCAAGGACTATTTCGCTGCCGGCAGCATCATGCCCTGGTGGCTGGCCGGGACTTCGTTCTATAAGGCTTCGTTCAGCGCCCTGCTCTTCGTCATCTATAACGAGATCGCCTACAAGTACGGCATCGTGGCCATCGTCATCATGTGGATTTCGCCGCTCTGTATCCTGCTCGGAGGCCATTTCACCGCCCATCGCTGGCGGAGGTCCAGGGTGGTCACACCGCTCGGGTTCATGGAGCGCCGCTACAGCCCCACCGTTCATCAGGTCTTTGTCTGGACGGGCCTGCCCCTGCGCATGTTCGACAATTCCCTGAAGATCCTGTCCACGTCAATCATCTTTGCCGTGGCCCTGCGCGGGCTGGGCCTCGGAATTGTCTCCTTTATGGTCATCATCGGCATCATCATGGTTCTCTATTCCTTCCTGGGCGGGCAGATGACAGTCATGGTCACCGATTTTGTCAACGTCTCCATCCTCGGGGTCGCGGTGGTGACACTCTTCATCATGACCATGGGCCAGATCGGGGATTTCGCTGAATTCTTCCGCCAGCTGCCCGCCGGGTTTCTCAACCCGGCGCCCGAGCCGTACGGCTGGAGCTACCTCCTTTTTACCGTCTTTATCATCACCATCATGACCTACAACGCCAGCTGGGCGCTGGTGCAGAAATACAACACCCTGAAGAGCGAGAAAGAGACCCGCAAGATGATCTGGTGGATCGCCTTCCTGATGTTCATCATGCCGCCGATTTTCTTTTTCCCCGGCCTGGCCGCCCGGGTTCTCCTTCCCGAAATCGCCAACGCCAAGGAGGTCTATGCCCTCATCAGCCTGAAGATCCTGCCCCTCGGGATGATGGGCTTCGTCCTCTCGGCGGTCATCAGCTCGACCCTGTCCACCCTGGGGTCTGAATTCAACACCCTGTCCGGGGTCCTGACCCGGGATTTCTACAAAAAGAAAATCAAGCCGGCGCTTTCGGAAAAAGAAGAGGTCTTTATGGGCCGGACCTTTACGGTGGCCATCGGCGCGCTGACCGTCCTTCTGGCCATCCTGTTCAACACCCTCAAGGGGTTAAACCTGATGGACATCATGTTCCGCATCTTCAGCGCCTTCGCCCCGGCCATCATGATCCCGCTCATCTTCGGCCTCCTCTTCAAAAAATTCAACGCCCGCGGCACGCTCTGGGGGGTCGTCGCCGGCTCATTGACCGGAGTCCTCCTGGTCCTGGCCAATTTCTTCCTCGTCCAGATGAACGTTGATGAGATGAAAGTCAACCCGGGTCTCGACTTCTGGCTGCGCAGCGGCTGGAACTCGGCCGCCACTGTACTCAGCGTGGCCGCTACCATCCTGGGCATGTGGCTGGGCACGGCCTCCAAGCCTACGCCCGAAGACGAGAAAGCCCGGCGCGATGAGTTCTTCGCCGACCTCGGACGGCCGTTCCTGTTCGAGGAGCAGGAGAAGAAAGCCCTGTCCCCGTTCCGGATTATCGGGTTCATGCTAATCACCTTCGGACTGGCTATCGCCGCCATCTCTGTGTTTATCCTCTTATATTATAAGGATGCCCGCGCTTTCCGCATCGATCTCCTTGTGGCTGGCGTCCTGGTCCTGCTCGGGGTGCTGATGCGCTTGGGCAAAAAAGAAAAACCAGATCGATAAATGATCGGCTGAAACAGCCGGAAGGAGAGCTGGATGAACAGGCGAAATTTCCTTGCCTCGGTGGCCGTAGGAGGTCTGAGCGTCGCTGGATTGTCCGGCGATAGGAATTCCGGTCCGGGCGATGAAACCCCTTCTCTGAATTTAGGAGACCAGGGCCTGAAACCCGGAACCCTCGACGAGACTGGGGGAGGGCGGCAGGACTTTCTTAGCCCCGCCTCCAAGGCCGTGCAAAAGCTCGGCGGCCGGTCTCTCCCGGAGCTCCGCGCTTACTTCCGTAAAGAGGTCGATAACGAGGTCATCGCCTATTGGGATAAATACGGCGTCGACCGCGAATACGGCGGGTTTCTCAAGGCCGATAAAAAGACAGGCGCCTATCCAACTACTGACAAGGATCTCTATTCGCAGGGCCGGATCCTGTGGATCTATTCCTACCTCTACAATCATTTCGGCCGGAATCAAGCCCATCTCGATGCCGCCAGGCAGGGAAAGGAAGCCCTGGTCAAGCACGCCCTCCTCCCGGACGGCCACTGGGGCACTCTGTATGCTCGCGACTGGAAAATGAAACAGGGCTTCTTCGATATCTATGCGGATATCTACATGGTCCTCGGGCTGGCCGAGTATTTCAAGGCCAGCGGCGACGAAAACGCCAGAGACCTCGCGGTGCGGACATCGTATCTCGTCACCGAGACGATCCTGGCGCCACACTACCAGGGGCAGGGACACGGCCCGGCCTATGAGCCCGGAATCAAGCGCCTGGGCACCTGGGTGCACTTTCTGTTTCCTCTGACCTATCTTCTCCAATACACGAAGGACGAGGGCTTGGAGGCAATCGCCCGGATGTGCGTTCGGAACATGCTCCAGTATCACTGGGTACGCGGGGAGGGGTTCGCTTATGAGTGCCTGGACAATCAGTACAGGCCCTACTCCAGCGATTACCTCAGCCGGTTCGATAACAATCTGGGCTATCGGCTGGAGTTCATTTCCGGCTGGCACAACATCCAGGCCGCCTTCAAGGTCATGCTCGAGGCGCTGCGCTTAGGCAGCCGGGAGATGTTCCGGGACGGGCTCGAGTTCGGTTTCCAGATCTGCCGGACGCATTGGAAGGACAGTGAGCCATGCGGGTTTTATGATTTTATGAAGGTGGATGATTTGCGGCAGGGCCGGGGAGTGGAGTCCAAGGCGGACTCGGCCATCTACGATTTCCTGGTTTTTGCGCTCTTGGCTGTTGAATACACGATGTCGGCCGAGTCCATCGCCTGGTTTGAGAAAATTTTCGCCTGTTCCCTCAGCCGGCCGATCTACAACGGTTCGCTGACCCTGCACGAGCCTCGGGGCGTCATGTTCGGGCTCCAGATCGTCGAGCGGATGATTGAACGCGCCGGCCGGGTGTCCGGATTCTTGAGTTGAAGCGTATGGGCTTGGAAAGAATGGGTCCTGTCACGGCGCGTCCCCGTCCGACCTTTCGAGAGACGCTAACCGTTATCCCCTCTTATTTACCTAAGAGGGGAAGGGGAGATAAATATGGACAGAAAGATATTTGGAGCGTCTCTCGAGATATTCATAGACGCTCCGGGCGGTGCGGGGACTGGCGCCCTGCTACCCATTCTTTTGCTGCACTAAGTTATCAGAGGGCTGAATGTTGCTTGAAATGGAGGGAAAGTGATGAAACGGAGAAAATTCTTGGGGGCTTGCGCGGCGGCGTCCGCTTCGGTCGCCGCCCCGGCGATCCTGGCGGGATGCAAAAGCAAACCGGCCGGCGCCGGAGATGAAAAGAGTGTCCAAGCCCGGCCTCGGGTCGACCGGCTGGCGGGGAAGCCGCTGGCCGAGATCATCGCCCAGTATAGGTCCTATCTTTTCGATGATTTCCTGCCTTTTGTGGAGAAGTATGTAGTGGACCGGGAGTACGGCGGATTCATATGCCACACCGATCTCAAAGGTAACAACATCAGCACGGAAAAAAATACCTGGTATCAGGGCCGCGGGTTATGGAGCATCTCGTTTCTTTATAACAAGCTGGCCAAGAAACCGGAGTATCTGGAGATAGCGGGACGGACGGCCGATTTCATCCTCCAAACCCGGCCGGAGGGAGATTCGTTCTGGCCGGCGAATTTCTCGCGCCAGGGGAAGCCGGTCGCGCCGCCGGCGCCGAATTTCTACGGGGATTTATTCATCGCTCTGGGACTACAAGAATACGCTAAGGCCTCAGGCCGGGAACAGTACTGGGATCTGGCCCGCGAGATCATGATGAAAGGCCTGCGCGTTTATGACCGGCCGGATTACTTTCCGGAGGCGGCCAGGGGATACGTTGAAACCCTGCCCTTGATCCCGGGCGCGCGGATCGGAGGCCATTGGTTTATGCTGCTCAACCTGGCGACATTGATGCTGGAGGCCAAGCCCGATGCGGAGCTCGAGGCCATAGCCGACCGCGCCATCGACGCCGTCATGAACTCCCACTACAACCCGGAGTTCGACCTGATCAATGAAGTCATCAACCATGATCTTTCCCGGCCGGACAACGACATCGCCCAGCTCGTCCACACCGGCCATAACACCGAAACACTGTGGATGACCATGGCCGAGGCGGTTCGGAGAAAGGACACGGGACTGTTCGAACGGGCGGCGGCGTATTTCAAGCGGAACCTAGAGGTCGCCTGGGACGACGTTTACGGCGGCGTGTTCACCAGCCTCAATCATGTGGACCGGTTCGAGTGGCTCACCCGCAAGGCCAACTGGGCCCAGGCCGAGACAATCATCGGGCTGCTCCTGATCATCGAACAGACCGGCGCGGAGTGGGCCAAGACCTGGTTCGACCGGGTCTTCATTTATTTCAGCGAGAAGTATCCGCTCAAAAAATACGGCTATCCCCTCTGGATCGACTATGCTGACCGCAAAGTGACATTTGTTGAAAAGGATTACTCCCGCACGGAAATTCTCCATCATCCCCGCCACCTGATGATGGCCATCCTGATCCTCGAGCGGATGAGACAGGGTGGGATGAAACAAGCGGCTTGAGATTCGAGGCCAGCGGGCCCGCCAGCTTTTTATCGGGAGGCGAAATTGGCCACCGCATGCCGGAACTGCCGATTTGAGAACACACCGGATTCGCAGTACTGTGTCCGTTGCGGGGCGGCTCTTACGCCCTATCCGCCCGGGCGGCCCGATAGGGATGGGGAAAAAGCGCCCGGCTTGAGCGAAGAGCGATTGGCCAGACCCCGCCGGGAAATCATGCCGGGGGCTTTGATCGCCGGCCGCTATCGGGTCATCGAAACACTGAGCGAGAGCCGGATGGGCCGGGTCTATAAGGTCCTCGACACGGTGGTCAACATGATCGTGGCCCTGAGGCTAATCGAACCGCAGCTCGCCGCCGACCAGCGGACGTTCGATCGCATCCGGACAGAGTTGAAGACGGCACGGACGATCGCCCATAAGAACGTCGGCCGAATATACGATCTAGACAGGGAGGACGGGAGCTGTTTCATCACCATGGAGTACGTGGCCGGCGAAGACCTGAAGAGTATGATCGGGATGATGAAGCAGCTGAGCGTCAGGGCGGCGCTCGGGATCACCAGGAAGGTGTGTGAAGGCCTAGCAGAGGGGCACCGGATGGGGGTGGTTCATCGGGACATCAATCCCTCCAGTATCATGATCGAAAGGGAAGGAAACGTCAAAATCATGGATTTCGGTCTGGCCCAAACGATGCGCGGGAGCGGTCCCCCGGAAGCCGGTGGACTCATCGGAACCCCGGCCTATATGTCACCGGAGCAGTTCGAGGGCATAGCGGTCGACCAGAGGACAGATATCTATTCGTTGGGCGTCGTCTTATTCGAGATGGTGACGGGAAGACGGCCTTTGGAGGGAGCGACAGCGCCGGAGACCGCGCTCAAACACAAGCACGAGCCGCCGCCTGATCCCCGGGAGTTCAATCCGCGAATCCCGAATGACCTCAGTGCGGCTATCCTGAAATGCTTGAAAAAGGAGACCAATGGGCGATTCCAGACCGCCTCGGAGCTCTCTGCCGAGCTGAGCCGGATCGAGGAGCGCCTCGCCGGCACTGAACGGCCACGCCGTCGTCCGTCATTACCCGGCTATGCGTCGATTAAGAAGCGCCTTCTGAAAGCCTGGCCCCTGACGGCGGCGCTTTCCGTTGTGATCGTCGCAGCCAGCGTGACCCTCTTCTTGATCTGGCGGGGACGCTTGGCGCCGCCGCATAAAACGCCCGTCCTGGTCGTCCTGCCGTTCGAGAATTTGGGCGCTTTGGAGGATGAATATTTTGCTCACGGCATCAGCGAAGAGATCACCAACCGTCTGGCGGCGCTGCCAGGGCTCGGTGTCATCTCCCGGACAAGCGCCGTCCAGTATAAGAAGACCACAAAGACCATCAACCAGATCGGAGAAGAGCTGGGTGTTGACTACGTCCTCGAAGGGAGCGTGCGCTGGGACAGGAAAGCGGAGGGCGAGGGCCGGATCCGGATTACTCCCAAGCTCATCCGGGTCACTGATGACACCCATGTCTGGTCCGAGACGTACGATCGAGACCTGGCGGACATCTTTTCCCTGCAGGCGGAGATTGCCGAGGAAATCGCCAGTGAACTGGATATCGCCCTCCTCGAACCCGAACGCCAGGCCATTCGGGCCAGGCCGACCGAAAACATGACGGCTTACGACATCTTTCTGCGTCAGCTCGAGTTATTCAACCAGGCATATCTTCAGCAGGATATCCGGAAATACGAACAGATCGTGTCCCAGTTGGAGAAAGCGGTCAAACTCGACCCCGATTTCATCCAGGCCTATTTAGTTCTCTATCGAGTGCATATTCATGCTTATGAAGCCGGAATCGACCAGAGCAAAGAAAGGCTGCGCAGGGCCAAGAACGCTCTCGACGGCGCCTTTCGGCTGGAACCCGGGTCGCCGGAGGTCCAGGCGGGTCTGGCCAGCTACTATTCGATCGCTTACGAAGCCCATGAGCGCGCCTTGGGGATCTATGAATGGATCCTTCGGGTGAGGCCCAACTTCCCGCCTTCCTCCCTGGCCTCGGTCCAGATGCGTCTGGGCAAATGGAATGAGGCGATCGCCAACTACGAAAAAGCCTTCGTCCTCAATCCCCGCGTTACCGACAACGCCCATCTGCTGGGCCGGCTGTACGCTCTCATTGGGAAATACGAAGAGTCAGAGCGCTGGTTTGAGCGGGCGCTCGGCATCTGGCCGGACCAGTATTATTCGAAGCTGGGATTGGCGCGGCTGCCCGTTTTGGCCAGAGGAGATACTCAGGAGGGCCGGGCGCGGTTGGAAAAACTGCCTCCGCACCGCCTGACCGAATACAACTGGTTTCTTCTCGGCCTGCTGGAACGAAATTATGATGGAGTCCTGACTCGTTTGGCCGCTTCGCCGTATGATTGCTTCGCCGAAGCAAATTTCTATATCCCCATCGACCTTGCCTATGCCTCGGCTTATTACCATAAAAAATTGTACCCTTCGATGGCCGCCTATGCCGAAAGAGCCAGGCTGATCCTGGAAAAAGCCCTGGCTGAGGGTCCCGAGGACTCCCGGTATCACGCCTCGCTGGGTTTGGCCTATGCTTATCTCGGCCGCAAAGAGGAGGCGGTTCGAGAAGGCCGGCGGGCCGTCGAGCTCTATCCCATGTCACGAAATGCTTTTGAGGCCCCGCGGGGATACTGGAATCTGGCGGCGATATGCACCGTCGCCGGCGAATACGAAGAGGCGGTACGGCAGTTGGAATACCTGATGTCGATTCCCTGCGGGAATGTCTACTCTCCGGCTCTGCTAAGGATCGACCCGCAATGGGATCCCCTGCGAGCGCACCCCGGTTTTCAGGCCCTGCTCAAGGCTAAGTCACAATAGACTTGATCGGTTCCCCCCAGCGAGGCTCCGGTATTGGATTCGTCAGCCCGCTCCTTCCCCCAGCGAGGAAACTCGCTTCGAACTCAGCCTTCGCTCTTCTCTCCTTTCAGTCGAGAAACCGTGCCCGCTCAGGCTTCGACGGACTTCCTCACCCAACACCCTCGCCTCTTCCCCTGAGAAAGCTAAATCGCCAGGGGGGTCTTTCGTGCGGCTTCTTGTTCCTATCTGAATTACGACAGCGAGGATGTTGACCTTCGTTCGATCCAAGTGGAAATTATTCCTGCCGAGGAATAAAATAACATTACTATGAGCCTGCTGTTTTTCCTGTTTTTTGTCTTTCTTGGCGCTGCCGGTGAGACTCAGGTCACCAAGGAAGAAGACCTGGGGCTGAAGTACCGGGAGTGGCTCGACCTGACGCGCTACATCAGCCTGCCCCAGGAAAGGGAAGTCTTTTTCCAGCTCACCAGCGACCGGGAGAGGGATATTTTCATCGAAGCTTTCTGGAGGCAGCGCGACCCGACTCCCGGCACGCCCCAGAACGAATACCGGGACGAGATCATCAGCCGGTTCGCTTACGCCAACAGGCAGTTCGGCCGAGGGACCAC
Source organism: uncultured Eubacteriales bacterium (assembly GCA_964651495.1). Taxonomy (GTDB): domain Bacteria; phylum Acidobacteriota; class Aminicenantia; order Aminicenantales; family UBA8522; genus CAZNVB01. The sequence continues at coordinate 8,586 of CAZYWP010000010.1, forward strand.
CCGTCCGGGCTGGCTCACCGACATGGGGAAAATCCACATCCTTCTCGGCCCTCCTGCCAGCCGCGAGAGGTACGAGGAGCTCCGCGGGATGTATCCCTGTGAAGCCTGGTATTACTATGGGGATTCTGCCAAGGGGCTGCCGACGTATTTCGGGTTTTTGTTTTATAAGAAAAGGGGTATTGGTGACTACGCGCTCTACAACCAGGTCCAGGATGGGCCGGCCGCCCTACTCGTCGACGGCCAAAATTATGATCCCACGGCTCATGCATTTCTCTACCAGAAGATCAAGGAGATTTCGCCGGTCCTGGCACCCCTGGCCATCTCCATGATTCCCTCCGAAACTTCCTTCGACTTTCAGCCGTCGCTGCGGACGGATGCGATCCTAGCGGACATCCTAAACTCGCCGCGGAAGGACGTCAGTCCGTCCTACGCCACTCACTTTTTAAACTATCGGGGGGTCGTCAGCACGGAATATTTGACCAACTACGTCGAACTCGAAGGATTGGCGGAGGTGATGCCGGACAGCGTCCTTGGGTTCGACTTCGTCCATTTTACTCTAACCCCGAAGTCGGTCTCGGTCGATTATTACCAGCCGAAGGATCAGTATTTTTGCAATTATTCGGTCGACGTCAGCCTGAGAGTGGGAGAGAAAGTTATCTATCAGTACGCCAAGGAATTCCCGTTTTATTACTCTCCGTCTAATGACCCGGTGGTCAGGACGAACGGGATTTCCCTGCAGGACTCTTTTCCGGTCATCGAGGGCAAACACAGGCTGACTATCCTGGTCCGCAATTCGGTGGGCAAGGAATTCAGCGTCTTCGAAAAAGAGATCGAAGTCGAAGAGGCAGACGCGCCGCGGATCGTCGGGCCCCTCATCGGCTACGGCGTCGAGGACGCTACTCCAGGTCTCCACGCGCCGTTCCAGGTCCAGGACAAAAGGCTTTCTCTGGACGCGCAGCAGACCTTCATCGCCTCCGATGAACTCGCCCTGTCTTTCGGCCTGGCCGGGCTGACCAGGGAGCTGTGGGAAAAAGGGGAGGTGAGGGTCGAGATTCGGGCCCTTGAGGCCGCCGTCGCCGCGGAAAAAACCATGGTCCTAAGGCCGGGGCTTCAACCTTTCCATCCCCTCATGGCCATGATGAATTCGTTCCCGGCCGCTGAACTGAAACCCGGATACTATGAAATCTTGCTGAACCTCCTTGACGGCCGGGGCGCCGTCGTCGACACGAAAACGGCGAATTTCATCCTCTCGCCGGCCGAGGCTGTTCCGCGGCCGGTGGCCATCTCCAAATCATTTCCCCTGGCCAACGCGCACCTCTACTGCTACATGCTGGCCGATCAGTACGACAGGGCGGGCCGGCCGGAGAAGGCCGAGGCCCTTTTCGAGAAAGGATATGGCCTAGCTCCCGATTATCAGGAGGGCATCCTTTACTATGCCGATTTTATGGTGCGTTCGTCCAGGTTTGCCCGCGCCCTGGAGCTGAGCGAAAAGCTGGGGGAGGGAGGAAAGTACCGGTTTGAATATTTTCTTCTTAAGGGCAGGGCCCTGATGGGGATGGGAAAATATCAGGAGGCGATCGAGAGCCTGACCGAAGGCAACAAAATTTACGACAGCGATACGCGCCTTCTGAACGCGCTCGGTTTGTGCTTTTCCAGGACGGGACAGAAGGAGCGGGCTTTGATGGCGCTCGCCGCTTCCCTTCGTCTCAATCCCGACCAGTCGGAGGTCAGGAAGCTCATCGAAGAAATCAATAAATAAACCGGCCGGAGCATCCCTCACATGTTGCCGCCGGACCGAACACATCGGGAGGGCGGGCTCAAATATTGAGTTTAATCTTCTCGGGTTTTCCGGAAGCCAGGGATTTATGGATGGCCTCGAGCACGGCCGTGCTCCGGACGCCGTCGCGGACGCTGACGTGCGGCTCGCTGTCGTTCTCGATGGCGTAGATGAACGCTTTGACCGCCCCGGGGAAAGCGCCCTGCCACTCGTCGAAAACTTTGTAGTTCAGGAAGGTGCGGGGGCAGGCGAATTTCTCCTGGATGATGGCGTCGATCGCCTCGGCCTGCCGGTCGATCTGCAGCGTCCCCTTGCTGCCGATTAGCTCCATGTAGGAGTCGGGCATGTAGGGCGAGGTGTTGGGGTAGATCCAGACGGCCTCGTAGGTGGCGAATTTCCCCCCATCATAAGTGACCAGCGACTGGATTCCATCATAGGTGTCGAAGCCCTTTTCGACCAGAACTTTTTTTATGCCCTTGGCGTAGGCTTCGACGGGGTCGGCATCGAACCACCAGGTCACCAGGTCGATGTCGTGGCAGGAGAGGAACCAGGCCGGCGTCGTCCGGCTTGACCAGGCAGCCAGCATCTCGGTGGGAACATAAAGGGGATTGTTCTTGCGGGCGTAAGCGATCAGCGGCTCTCCCACCTGCCCGTTGAGCACCATCTCTTTGACCTTGTGGTAGGGGGAGAGCCAGCGGTGGTTGAAATCCACCTGGAGCTTCTTTCCCGTTTTGCCGACGACACGGTAGATCTCCTCAGCCTCCGCCTGGCTCGTCGTCAGGGGTTTTTCAACAAACACATGGCAGCCGGCTTCGAGGGAGCTGATCACGGGCTCCTTGTGGTAGTTATCAGGCGTGGCCACGGCGACGGCGTCCAGGGTTTCCTTTTTCAGCATGTCTTTGTAATCCGGGTAGAGAGCGACGACGCCGAATTCCCTGCCGCTGGCCTCGAGCCGCTCGCGGTTGGGATCGGCCAGGGCGACGATGGCGGCCCGGGGATGGAGCTTGAGCACTCTGGCCAAGGCGTTTCCCATGATGCCCGTGCCGATGATTCCAAAACGGTAAGTCATTTTTACTCTCCTTAGAGGCGGTATCTTCGGTCAGGGGATGAAAATGCCCTTGATGCCTTTTTTCCCCTCCAGGGCGGCGAAAAATTCCTCCCAGCAGTCGAGGCCGCCGCGGTGGGTGATGAGCGGGCCGACTTCGATCTTGCCGCTGCTGATCAGGCTGATCGCCGTGTCCCAGGATGTGTACGACGTGGACAGGTTGAAAATATAGGTCGCTGCCTTGAACATCGCCGCATCATAAGGGAAGGGAATTTCAGGCTTGGCGGTCAGGCCGATGGCTGTCAGCCGGCCGAGTTTGCGCAGGAGCTGGATGGCGAGGGCGATCCCCCGGGCGGCGCCGCTCGCTTCGACGACCAGGTCGGCGCCCCGGCCGGCGGTCAAATCGAGCGTGAACTTGACGACGTCCTCGCGCTGGACGTTCAGGATGTGGTCGATGCTCTTGATCTTCCGGGCGGCGGGAAGGCGGAGGTCCTCGTCGGCGTCGGTGCCGATGAGGATGACCGCGGAGGCGCCGCCGGCTTTTGCCGCCATGGCGGCGAGAAGGCCGATCGGACCGGGACCCACTACGGCCACTGTGTCGGCCGGCTCGACGCGTCCCCTCTCCAGGACATCGGTGACGACGTTGGCCGTCGGCTCGACGAGCGCGGCCTCTTCAAACCCGATGTGATCGGGCAGGCGGTGGAGGAGGGCCGGTTCGGGATAGCGCATGTACTTGGCGAAACAGCCGTCGATCCCCCAGCCGGGCGACCTTTTTTCGGGGCAGAGCTGGCGGTTTCCGGTCCGGCAGAGCCAGCAGCGGCCGCAGGCCATGGTGTGCGGCTCTCCGACGACCCGGTCTCCGGGTTTACAGTACAGGACGTTTTTCCCCACGGCCGCGATGATGCCGGCGAATTCGTGACCCAGGATGACCGGCGGCCAGTAGGGAAATTGATCGTGGTAAATATGCAGGTCGGTGCCGCAGATTCCCGCTGCCTTGATTTCGATCAGGACTTCGCTGTCGCCGATCGGGGGAACCGGAACATCGCGGACCTCGATCAGGCCGACTCCTTTTCCGGTCTTGACCAGGGCTTTCATCGTCTTTTCTGTCATGCGAGTCCGCTCCATTGTTCGATGAAATAGATCAGGGCCAGAGCCGCCCGCCGGATATCGGAGATGGCGATGTGTTCGTCCACCGCGTGGGCCTTGGTGATCGAGCCCGCCCCGAAGACGACGGCCGGGATGCCGAGCTGCTCGGTGTAGCGCCAGGAATCGCAGGAGGCGTTCATGAAGGCCGGGGCGGCCTGGACCCCCGCTTCGAGGGCGGCGCCGACGACCGCGCCGACGAGAGGATGGTCCACCGGGATATAGGCCGGGTCGCTGTTCAGCATGTTGAAACGGATTTCCGCCCGGTGCGGGGCGACGGCCTGGCGGAGCTTATTCTGGATCTCGTGACGGTGAAAAGGAGGCAGGAACCCGAAGACCCCCTTGAGGACGGCTTCGGAGGGAGCAGCGGCCGGCCAGTTGCCCGAGTGGAGCATGCCGAAGGTCACGGGCATGGGGTTGGGATGGCCGGCGATCAGCGGGAGATGCCCCCGGGCGACCGCCAGCAGCTCCTTTCTGACTTTTTCGATCGATTCGATCGATTTGATAGCCTCTTTAAGGGCGCTGACCGTCGAGCCGGGGCTGCCGCTGTGCCCGGCGACACCTTGGGTCCTGACCTCGAACCAGACCGCCCCGCGGACAAGATGAGCGACTTGAAGATCGACCGGCTCGAGGACGACCGCGGCGTCGGCCCGCAGGCCATGCCGCACGATGAGGAGCGAGCCGTTGCCGCCGCACTCCTCCTCGGCGACGAAATCAACGGTCAGGTCGCCGCCGGGCCGAAGGCCGAGATCAGCGAGCGTCTTCAGGACGAGCCACAGCACGGCGACCTGCCCCTTGGCGTCGCAGGCGCCGCGCCCGTACACCCTATCCTCTTTGACGATGGGGGAGAAGGCGCTTTCCTGGCCGACGGTCGGCGGCACGACATCCAGGTGGGTGTTGAAGACGATGGATTTTCCGGCGCCGGAGCCCTTGATCCGGAGGCGCAGGTTGGCTGTCCCCTTATAGGAAAAGTCCTCCAAGCGGAAGGAATAGTCCGGGTCATCCTGGAGGGTGTCAGGGAGGGGGACGAGCTCTGCCCGGTCGACGTAGCTTTCGATTCTACTCTTCAGGAAGCGGCTGATGTCCTGTTCATTTCCCCGGGTCGAGGGAAACAGGATCAGCTGGGACAGAATCTCCACGGCCGCTCCCAGGTTTTTATCGATTGCAGTAATGACGGAGTTTTTGTCCATTGGCGCTCTCAGCTTAATACGTCATCGCTTCCAAAGTAAACTTATTTCCGTGGGCACGGCCTTGTTTGCAGCCCGAAAATCAAACTTGATATTATATCTAGTATATGATATATAGCATATACATATTATCCCGTCAACGAACCGGCGGCCTGGTCTAAAAAATGACCTTTGTTCGGGTGCCAAGATGAAAAAAATCGCAACCTTTGGTGAAATCATGCTCCGGCTTTCTCCGCCGGGGAGGGAGAAGCTCTTCCAATCGCCATTGCTTTCTGCCCGCTTCGGCGGGGGCGAAGCGAACGTGGCCGTCTCTTTAGCCCTTTTCGGCCATTCCGTCAGGTACATATCTGTCATCCCGGCCAACGACATCGGCGAGGCCGCCGTTCTGGAGCTGCGCAAATACGAGGTGGAGACGGACTTCATCGTCAGGCAGGGGAGGAGACTCGGCCTGTATTTTGTCGAGACAGGGGGGAACCAGCGACCGTCCAAGGTGATCTATGACCGCGACCAGTCAGCCATCGCCGAGGCCCGGCCGGGCGAGATCGATTGGGACGCGGCGCTCAAGGGAGTGGGTTGGCTCCATACAACGGGGATCACTCCGGCGATCAGTGCTTCGGCCGCCGAGCTGACCCTGGAAGCCGTGAAAAAGGCCAGAGAAAAGGGGATCGGCGTGTCCATCGACTTCAATTATCGGGGCAAGCTCTGGAAATATGGAAAATCCGCCCCGGAGGTCATGCGGGAGATCGTCCGTTTTGCCGACCTCGGCATCGGCAACGAGGAGGACTGCCAGAAATCCCTGGGTCTTAAGGCCCCGGCGGACGTGGAGGGAGGGAAGCTCGACCTGGCCGTCTACGAAAAGCTGACGGCCGATGTCCTGGAGGCGTTCCCCAACCTGAGCCGGGTGTCCATTACTTTGCGCGAGAGCCACAGCACCGACCACAACACCTGGTCGGCCTGCCTGCGGAACAGGCAGAATTTTATGGCCGCCACGAAATATGAGATCACGGATATTGTCGACCGGATCGGGGGCGGCGACGCCTTTGCCGCCGGCCTGGTCCATGGGTTTGATCTTTATCCCGATGACGCGTCGGCGCTCCAGTTCGCCGTGGCCGCCTCCTGCCTCAAGCATTCCATCCCGGGAGACTTCAACCTGGTCACGGAGAAGGATGTGCTGGCGCTCATGAAGGGCGAAAAATCGGGAAGGGTTCAGAGGTAAACGGAGGTTTACGAGAGGAGGCCGCAATGAAAAGAGACGAAGCCCTTGAAATCATCCTGGCGACGAAGGTCATCGCCGTGATCCGCATGTCGGACACGGAAAAGTTGGCCAAGGTGGCCGAAGCCATCAAACAGGGGGGCGTGCGGGCGATCGAGATCACTATGACCACTCCGTCCGCCCTCGAAATCATCGCCGCCATGGGCAAGAAAAAGACGGCCGGCATCCTCATCGGGGCCGGCACAGTCCTCGACCCGGAGACCGCCGCCCAGGCCATCCATGCCGGCGCGGATTTCATCGTCTCGCCGATCACGAATTCCGAGATGATCCGGGTCTGCCGCAGATACGACATTTTCGTCGCCCCCGGGGCTTTCACGCCGACCGAGATCGTTGCCGCCTGGGAAAAAGGGGCGGATGTCGTCAAGGTCTTTCCGGCGACTTCGGTGGGGCCCAAATATTTCAAGGATATCAAGGGGCCTCTTCCCCAGATCCGGCTGATGCCGACGGGCGGCGTCAGCCTGGAGAACGCCCGCGAGTTCGTCGCCAGCGGCGCCTGCTGTGTGGCCATCGGCACGGCCCTTCTTGACAAGAAGGCGATCGAGGCCGGCAATTGGGACGTCCTCACCCAGAAGGCCGGGGCTCTTGTCGATTCGTTGAAATGAAGTGAAGACCATGAAAAAAGAGATGACCACGCAGGATTGGTTGGAACTCTCCGAGCGCTTCGAGCCGGGGTGTGCGAACTGGCAGGCGCCGGTGGTGTGGCATCATGGCCGGGGCGCCGAGATCTGGGATGTCGAAGGAAAACACTATTTTGACTGGACGTCCGGTGTGCTGGTGACCAATGTTGGACACGCCCATCCTCGTCTGGCCGAGGCTATCTGCGACCAGGCCGGGCGCCTGCTCAACACCTTCGACTTCCCGACGCCGCAGAGGCTGACCCTGGCGCAAAAAATCGTGGAGGCCATGCCCCCTCACCTGGACAAGGTCATCTTCATGACCACGGGCGCGGAAGCCATGGACGCATCGCTGCGGATCGCCCGCCGGTACACCCAGAAATTCGAGATCGTCGCCTTTTGGGGCGGATTTCACGGCCGGAGCTACGGTCCGATGAGCATCACCGGGCTGGCCAAGATCAAGCGGCATTTCGGGCCGATGGTCCCGGGCACGATCCTGGCTCCTTATCCTTACTGCTATCGCTGCCCGTTTGAGAAGGTCTACCCGGAATGCGATATGTTCTGCCTGACTTTTTTGGACAGAGTGGTTGAGGCCGAGACGTCCGGATATTTGGCCGGGGTGATTGTCGAACCTTACCAGGGGACATCCGGGTTTGTCTTTCCGCCGCCCGGGTACATGAAGAAGCTGGAAGAATGGGCCAAGAAGAGAGGCCTGGTTTTTATTCTCGATGAGGTTCAGTCCTCTTACGGGCGGACTGGAAAGATGTGGGCCCTCGAGCATGAGAACCTGAAGCCCGACGTTCTCTGCCTGGGCAAAGGCATCGGTAGCGGCGCCCCGATCGCGGCCGTGGTCTCGACAACGGAGATCTTCGCCTGCCTCGGCACGGGAGAGATGTCCTCGACTATGGGCGGCAACCCCTTGAGCTGCGCGGGTGCTCTGGCCGTCCTCGAGATCATGGCCGAGGAAAAGCTTGTCGAGAAAGCTGCAACCAACGGAGAGTATCTGAAAAACCAGCTGCTCCGGCTGATGAAGAAATTCGCCTTCATCGGTGATGTCCGAGGAATGGGGCTCGTTTACGGCATCGAGTTCGTCAAGGACAGGACGACCAAAGAGCCGGCTCCAGACCTGGTCAGGGAGATCGTCCTCAATTGCGTGGCCAACGGCCTGATGTGCGGGAAGCTGGGAATCCACGGCAACGTCATGCGCGTGGCTCCGCCGCTGGTCATCACTCAGGAGCAGATCGACAAGTCCGTGGCCATCCTGGAAAAGGCGCTGTCCGCGGTTTGAAAAATTTCGTCAGCTGGCCTTTTCAGGCAAGTCCCCCCAGAATTTTTTCTACCGCTTTCACCTGCTCCTCAGCCAATCTTGTTTTGCCGGCCTTGGCGTTCTCTACTAATTGCCCGGGAGTGGAGCAGGCGGCAATGACAGGCCCCATGCCCGGGAGCCGGAGCATGTAGGCCAGGACCAGCTGGGTTAAATTCAACCCCGCCTCGTGGGCGATCTTGGCCAGTCCTCTGAGTTTCTTAAGAACGGCGGGCGTCATCTCCGCCTCCAGCCGGTTCTCGTCCACCAGCCGGTCGCCTTTCTTAGCCCTGGCTTTGTCCAGATAGCGCTCGCTCAGAACCCCTCCCCGCAGCGGGCTCCAGGCAATGTAGGACTGCCCGTTCTTGGCGCAATAGGAGAGCACTCCCTTCTCTTTTTGGGCCTCTCCATAAAGGATGTCAAACTGGTTCTGGACTGAATGGATTTTGGCCCGCCGGAAAATAGCGTTCCAGGTTGAATATATTTCGAGGTGCGCCACGCTGAAGTTGGAGACACCAAAATAGCGCACCAGGTCCTGAGCGATAAGGTCTTCCATGGCCCCCAGGCTTTCCTCGAGGGGCGTTGTCTCATCGAACTGGTGAAACTGCATGATTTCGATCCGGTCGGTCTGGAGGCGGTCGAGACAGGCATACGCGGCCTCGAGGACGTTGACGCGGGAGAGCCGGCAGTGGTTCGGCGTCCTGCCATCCATCGTGCCGTAAATCTTCGTCGCCAGCTCGACGGTGCGGCGCTGGTCAGGGTTCTTCCTGAACCAGCGGCCGATCACCCGCTCGGAATTGCCGCTGGAGTTGTTATACCGGTTGGCCGTGTCCCAGAAAGTCACGCCCTCCTCGATCGCCTTATCGAATATCCGGAAGGCTGTCTTTTCCTCCACCCGCGAGCTGTCGCCGGTCTGCGGATAGCCGATCTTCCAGGTGCCCAGCCCGATGTTGGAAACCCGGAGGCCGGAGCTCCCGAACTGGCGATAGGGCATGCCGTTGAAGTCGTCAACGGTGAATGGAATCCCGTAAAGCTTCGGCTTGACTCCTGGCGGAAGGGCAGACGCTGTCTTTTTTTTCATTGTTTCACTCCTCTTTTTATTTCTTTCCTGCTCACTCAACTTCGGCTTTATAAGCCGAGTTGGATTATCGTTTGCTTTGTGAACGATCTGTAGAGATCAATCTGATCCATCAGTCTCCTTGCTTGCTCGAGCCAATGCCCGCAGGTCAATTGAGTTTTATTAGAATCGATAGGACGGTGTCAAGACCGCCATCTTGGAAAGGAGCCATCTCCGGTTATGTGAAAATCTCCGATTATTGATAATGGGAATGGGTGGCATGGCGCCAGTCCCCGCAACGCCCGGAGCGTAGGGGACCCCTCTCTTGACGGGTGCGGAGCGAGGACGGACGGGGACGCGCCATGACAGGACCCATTCCCATCATATAAATAAAGGTGCTTACTCCCCGCAATGCGATTTTGCGCTGGACCGCTGTTTCGGCTAAACTAAAGCGTTTATTGATGGACAATACTACGGCGTTGGAAGAGAAATGAACCCGATCAGGAGCTTCTGGAACAGGGATTTCATCCTTGCCCTGGTCGGCTATTTTTTCTTGTTCATGAGCATCAGCCTGTTTTTCCTATTCCCGCTTTTCCTGACGCAGTTTCACCCCTCCCAAAGCCGGGTCGGCCTGATTATGGGCGTCCACAGCCTGATGGCCATTTTCATCCGGCCGTTCTTCGGCCGGCTGATCGACGTCCGGCCCCGCAAGGAGTTGTCGCTCCTGGGGATTGGGCTGCTCATGGCCGTTGTTCCGCTCTTCCATCTGGTCCGCGATGCCGGACTCCTGCCGGTCGCGCTGCGCGGCCTGACCGGAATCGGATGGGGCATCAGCATGACCGCGACAATCGCCATCTGCTCCGACCTGGCGCCGGTCGAGAAGCTGGCCCACTCGATGGGGATCGTCGGCGTCGCCGGGCTCATCTCCAGCGCCCTCGGCCCGGTCCTGGCCGAGGAGATTGTCGCCCGCGTCGGGTTTGGCGGCCTCTTCTGGGCAAGCACGGCGTTTCTGGCCGCTTCGCTCGCCTGCATGCTGGCGACAAAAGAAGCTCCGCGATCCGGGGATTCCGAAAAGAGGCCGAATGTCAACATCCTGAAAAAATTTTCCTTTCTCGTCCTTCTTCTGATCGGCTGCCTGCCGGTCTTTCACGGCGCGGTACGGAGCGCGGTGGTCTACTTTATCGCCGTCTTTGCCAGGTCCATCCCGGTCGAAAGAATCGGGCCCTTTTTCGTGACTTTCTCCGCCGCCGCCATCCTGACCCGGTTTTTCATCGGTGACATTTCCGACCGGTACGGCCGCAAACAGGTGATCTTTCCGGCGGCGCTGATCATCAGCCTGAACTGCTTGCTGTTGTCGCTCGTGCGAAGCTCCTGGATGTTTGTCCTGGCGGGATTTGTCGGCGGGTTCGGCCAGGGCCTGATCTTCCCGGCTCTCAGCACCTACATCATCGACGTCCTGGGCCGCGAGAACAAGGGGCTGGCGCTGAGCCTTTATCTCTCCCTCTTTGATGTCGGCATGGGGCTCGGCTCTCCTTTCTTCGGCTGGATCTCCGACCTTTTCGGCTACCGGAAGATGTATGTTCTGGCCGGCGCTTTCCTTTTTGTCTTCAATATTGTCTTTACCCTCCGGGCGCCCTCGCCCGGAAAAGCTCCGCTGGCACGGTAAGCTTTTATCTCCGCCGCGGTTATGCGGCCCAATCGGATTATTGATCGTGATCCGGCGGCGTGATAATATTTAAGAGTGAAGCGAGGAGAGAGATGGAGAAAAGCTCTTGGACTCGAATGAGAAGACGTGATTTTCTCAGGACCTCAGTGGCCGGGCTGGCTGCTGTGCCGGCCCTGCGGTCGGGATTGCTGACCGCTCAAACGGCCGAGAAAAAAACCAGGGTGGCGGTCATCAAAACGCAGGATCGGGGGAAGGGGGTCAAGGAGGCCATGCGCCTCCTGGATCTCCCGCCGATGAAGGGAAAAAAGGTCTTCCTCAAGGCGAATTTCAACACCGCCGACCCGTTTCCTGCCGGAACTCACAACGACACCCTTGTCGCCATCATCAAGGAAGTCGAGGCCCACGGCGCTGCGGGAATCACGCTGGGGGAGCGCAGCGGCCCGCCGCCGACACAAAAGGTTATGGAAGATAAGGGGATCTTTGACTTGGCCAAGAACCTGGGATTCGATATCATCAACTTCGAAGACCTGGCCGAAACCGACTGGGTCCACTTCAACCCACCGGGAAATCACTGGTCGGGGGGGTTTTATATTCCCAGGCCGCTGGCCGAAGCGGAGTTCATCGTCTCCACCTGCTGCCTAAAAACCCACCAGTACGGCGGGGTCATCACCATGTCGCTCAAGCTTTCGGTCGGGGCGACGCCCAAAAGACTGATGCGCGAGCTCCACCGTTCGCCCGATCAGAGGAAGATGATCGCCGAGATCAACACCGGCTATTCGCCCAAGCTCATCATCATGGACGGCCTCGAGGTCTTTGTCGACGGAGGGCCCTCTACAGGAAAGAAGGTGCAGGCAGACGTGTTCGTCGCCGGGACTGACCGTATCGCCGTGGATGCCGTCGGAGTGGCGATCCTCAAGGAACTCGGCTCCAATGAGGCGATCATGAATTCGAAGATTTTCGAGGTGGAACAGATCAAGAGAGCGGCCGAGCTCAACCTCGGGATCTCCGGGCCGGAGCAGGTCGAGCTGGTCACGCCGGACGACTCCAGCCGGCAGTATGCGGACAAGTTAGAGACGATCCTGGCCCAGGGATGACGGAGTTGAGTCTATATGATCTAATCGTCTCACGCCGGACGATCCGCCAGTTCAAGCCCACGCCGGTCGCCAGGCCGATCCTGGAAAAGATCGTCAACGCCGGCCGGCTGGCGCCCTCTGCTGGCAACATGCAGCCGCTCGAGTTCGTGGTCGTGGATGACGGTGAAACGCGCGGCTTGATTTTTCCCTGCCTCCGCTGGGCGGGCTACATCGCACCCCAAGGTAATCCCAGGCCCGGGCAGGAGCCCATGGCCTACATCTTTCCCATCGTCAACCTGAGCGTCCGCGAGAAAGGCTATGAGAATGATGTCGGCGCCGCGATCGAGAACATGATCCTGGCAGCCTGGGAGGAGGGGATCGGCTCGTGCTGGCTGATTTCGGTGGAAAGGACTAAGGTGGCCGTGATCCTCAACATCCCGGAAGGATTCAGAGTCGATAGCGTCCTCGCCCTCGGCTATCCCGCAGAGAGCCCTGTGGTTGAGGAATTCAAAGACTCAATCAAGTACTGGAAAGATGAGCAGGGCGTTCTGCACGTGCCCAAGAGGCGCCTGAAGGATGTCCTCCACTTCAATCGGTTCCGCTGAGGTCACTCGCCGGCCAGGGTGAGCCCGGCGACCTTGATGGTCGGGCCGCAGATGGAGCTCCTCCAGTCGATGTCATTGGCCACGATTTCAATATTTTTTAAGACGTCCTCCAGATTTCCGGCGATGGTGATTTCGGAAACGGGATAAGCGATCTCGCCGTTCTCGATCCACAACCCGAAGGCGCCGCGTGAGATGTCGCCCGTCACCGGGTTGAGGCCATGGCCGATGGTCCGGGTGAGGAGCAGCCCTTTCTTGGTCGAGGCGATGATCTCCTGCAGTGTAGCTGAGCCGGTTGCAAGATGGAAATTATTCGGGCCGACACCGCCGCCGTCGGCGTTGCCGGTCGACTGGAGCTTCAGCTTGCGGGCGGCGTAGGTGTGGCAAAGAAAATTGCGGAGAACGCCGTTTTCGACCACCGTCGTGCGCCGGCATGGCACTCCTTCGCCGTCGAAGGGCCGCGACCCCAGCTTTCCGGGCATCAGGCCGTCATCCACGACAGAGACGAGGTCGTTCCCGATTCGATCGCCCAGCCGGTCGGTTAGGAACGTGGCCTTCTGGTAGACGGCTGATCCGGAAACGCAGGCCGCGAGAAACCCGACCAGCCAGGCCGTCATGGCCGGCTCGAAGATCACCGGCACGGTTTGGGTGGGAATTTTTCTTGGCTGAAGCTGGCGGACCGTCCTTTCCACGGCTTTGCGGGCCACAACTTCGGGAGGCTCCAGATTATTATAGAAGCGATCGACGGTATACCAGTAATCTTCGGCCTTCTCATCCGTCTCCCCGGCTTGCAGCCCGACACTCAGGCTGCAAAATGTCTGCTCGTACATTCCGAAAAAGCCATTCGAGTTGGCCAGGATGACAGTCCCCTCATTCGTCACGAAGCTCGCCCCATGGGAATTGGTGATCCGCTTATCGGCGAGGGCGATGCGTTCGGTCTCCAGGGCGAGCTGGATTTTCTGTCGGGCGTCAAGACCGGCCACCTCGGGGTCAAAGAGGTCGAGGGCGGCGGCATCGATTTTGAGCTCGGCCGGCGGCGGAAGGCCGGCGTATTCATCCCGGCTGCCCAGCTCCGCCCGCGTGATGGCGTTCCGGACCAGGCGCCGAAGGGTCTCGGGGTTCAGGTCTGACGAGGTCGCATAGGCCGTTCGCATGTCTTTAATGACTCTTAATCCGAGATGCGTTGAGCCGGCCTCGACAAGGTTCTCGACCTGGCCGAGCCGCACATCCACGCTGAACTCGCGGCCGTCTCCGATGCCGACATCGACTTCGTCGGCGCCGTTTGCTCTGCCGTATTCTACCAGGCTCCCGGCCAGGTTCTTGAGCTCGTCCACCCGATTTAAGGCCTTCATGACTGTCCTCCCACGGTCATCCGGGAGATCTTCATCGTCGGACAGCCGTCGTTTACGGGGACGTCCTGTCCCTCTTTGCTGCAGGTCCCCGTTTGCAGGCCGAAGGCGAGGTCGTGTCCGACCATTTCGATCTTCCCAAGGATGTCGATATTGGTGCCGATGAGGGTCGCCTGTTTAATCGGCGCCGTCAGCCGGCCCTCTTCGATGAGGTAGCCGGAGCTGATGGAAAAGGTAAATTTTCCCGAGTCCTCGACCTGTCCGCCTTCAAACTTTTCGGCATAGATGCCTTTACCTACCGACTTCAGGATATCCGCCGGGTCGTCCTGGCCCTTCTCTACGAAAGTGTTTGCCATGCGGGGGATGGGATGGCAGGAATAATCCTGGCGCCGGCCGTGACCGGTGAGGGACTGTCCCATCAGGCGCGCGGACAGCCGGTCCTGGAGGAACCCGGCCACGACTCCACGGTCGATGAGCAGGGTCTTCCGGGGAATGGTTCCTTCGTCATCGATATTGTAGGAGCCGCGAAAAAATGGGATGGTCGGGTCGTCGTAGATTGTCAGCAGGGGAGAGCCGACTTTCTTGCCCATCTTGTCCCAGAAGATCGAGGTTCTCTTGCGGTTGAAATCAGCCTCGAGAAGGTGTCCGACGGCCTCGTGAACGAGGACGCCGCTGTGACCCGGCGCCAGCACGACGGGCATTTCCCCCGCCGGCGCGGGCACGGCTTGGAGGAGCCGAAGGGCGTCATCTGCCGAATCCTGTCCGATCTGGTCGGGCCTGAGCGCGCGCTCGAAGTATTCGAGGCCGACGCGTCCCCCGCCGCCGGAATAGCCGAACTCGCGGCGCTTGCCCTCTTCCGCGACCGCGTAGCAGGCGAGCTTGGCTTGGGGCCGGGCATCCCGGGCGATGAGGCCCTCGGAATTGATGATCGTGATGTATTGAACTTGATCCTGGAACAGGACTTTCACCTTCTTGATTTTAGGGTCACGTTTCTGGCAGGACGCATAGGCACTCTTGACCAGTTCGATTTTTTGGGGAAGCCCGATGTTGTGGAGAGGTTGATTGACGGGATAGACGTCTTTTGCCGGCTTGACCTCCTTGAATCCGGGAAACTGCCTGGATGCCCCGGTCTCGGCGATGGCCGCAGCGGTGAGGGCCGCGGTCCGGATCTGCTCTGAAGACAGGTCGTTGGTATAGCCGTAGCCCGTTTTTTCCCCCGCAATCACCCGGATGCCCAGCCCGAGGCTGATGCTCTCGGCCGTTTCCTTAAGGATGTCCTCCTCCATATTGACGAAATTATAAACCCGGTACTCGAGATAGAGTTCGGCGAAGTCGCCTCCCCGGGAGAGGGCGAAGGAAATGATGTTTTGGAGCTCTGGTTCCGTCAGGTTGAAGTGGTCTTCAAAGGCGATCATTTTTACCTCTTTTTTTTCGCAGATAGGGAGAGGCCAGGACGAGAATGCTCCCGATCCCGAGCGCGTACTCGAAGACGTTGGTGAACAGGTGGACGCCGATCCCGGAGAGAATCGCCAGCCGGGCGTCGAACCCCATCAGCCGGAAGGTCAGAGCCCAGGCGGATTCCCAGGTGCCGAAACCCGCCAGCCCTTTGACCGGAAGGGCCGAGGTCATCTCCGCCCCGCTGATCCCCAGGATGAAGACCCAGAAGCTCAGGTCCGTGAGCGCGAATCCGTGGCTGCGCAGCAGGCCAAAAAAGAGAAAATACACCGATACATATTTGGCCAGGCGGATAAACAGGGAAAGAAGGAAGACCGGGAAAAACATGCGTCTACTTCGGATCAGGGAAAGGCTCTGAATGGTCAGCTCGAATTTCTCCAGCGAGTGCCGGGCGAGCTTTTTCTCCTCGGCCCCGAACAGGCGCAGGATTCGCCGGTAGACCGCCAGCAGGACCCGGGCCAGGGGCACGATTTTCCAGAGAGCCAAGAAAATGAGCCCAAAAAAGGCCAGGGAGACCGATAAGAGCGTTGGGCCCGAGATCAAGTCCGAGCCCAGGCCGACGGCCATGACGGCGGCGACGAGGAAGGGGCTGAGCGTCAGGAAGTCGAGGATGAAAGCGACGACGAACGTGGAGGCGGCCGTTTCGAAGGCAAAACCCAGCCGCTTGTTCAGGACATAGATGAAAGAGAGCGACCCGATCCTGGCGGGCAGGAGGTCAATCAGGCTGTTGCGGATGAAGGTCACCAGGAGGATATTCCCCCAGCTGATCGGCTGAGGCCGGAGCAGCCACTTGTATCGCCAGGCCCTGAGCCAGACTCCCAGGAGCGCCACGGCCATGTAGGCGAAGAGGGCGGGGACGTAAATGTGAGATAAGGTGGCGATGATGTCTTCTGTCCGGATTTGAGAGAACAGGAGCCAGAGGAGCGTGAGCGAGATGACCACGGACAGGACAATGTAAACGAGCCTTTTCTTAAGCATGCTTTTCCGGCAGGCGTCTATATTCTATGTGAGCACCGTCGATTGTCAAAGCCTTCAACTGGAATCCTGAATTTGATACAATACCGGCACCAATCATGAATGATCGAGGAGGGAAGCTATGCTTTCGTTTCATCCTGTCTGGATTCTTCTGCCCGCCGTTCTTATTGGCTTAGGATTCAACATGGTCAAAGCCGCCGAACCCAGCGCCGGGCCGCAGGCGCCTGTCGAGCTTCGCTGCGAGTATCTGGCGAACCCGCTCGGCGTGGATGCTCCGAAGCCGCGCTTCTCTTGGGTTCTCGAGCACAGCGCGAGAGGGCAGGGCCAGACAGCGTATGAGATCGTGGTTTCCACTTCCCCGGCCGAGGAAATGGGCGATTGCTGGGAAAGCGGGAAAGTGAGCTCATCCGAGTCCTCTCAGGTCGTCTATGCCGGGAAACCGCTGGCCAGCGGCCGGACATATTATTGGAAGGTCCGCTATTTCGATAAAAGCGGCCGGATGAGCCCGTTCAGCCAGGTCGCCCGCTTCGACACCGGGCTTTTCTTGCGGGACGACTGGAAGGGCGCGTGGATCGGGGGCAAGAATCAGCTGCGCCAAGAATTCCAGGTCGCAGGCAAGATCGTCCGCGCCCGGGCCTATATTTGCGGTCTCGGATATTACGAGCTCCGCGTCAACGGGCGCAAAGTCGGCCGCAGCGTCCTCGACCCGGCCTGGACGACCTATGATAAGCGGGCTCTTTATGTGACCTATGATGTCACCGGCTACCTTGAAACGGGGGCCAATGCCGCCGCCGTTATGCTCGGGCAGGGCTGGTTCAAATCCACCGCCCTCCTGTTCCAGATGGATATCGAGCTCGAGGGCGGAGGAAGGGTCGAGGTGGTGAGCGATCCGTCCTGGAAAGCGGCGAACGGGCCGGTTGTATCCGACAGTGTCTATAACGGGGAAACCTACGACGCCCGCCTTGAGACTCTGGGCTGGGACCGCCCCGGGTTTGACAACTCCGGCTGGGGGCCGGCCGAGACGGTCAGCGGGCCGAAGGGGGCGCTCTCAGCCCAGATGATGCCTCCCATCCAGGTCGTGGACACAATCGTGCCGCAAAAGCTGACGACCCCCAAGCCCGGCGTCTATGTCTTCGACATGGGGCAGAACTTCAGCGGCTGGGCCCAGCTCAGGGTCCGTGGTCCGCGCGGCACGGAGGTCAGGCTGCGTTTCGCCGAAATGACCTACGATACCGGGATGCTCAACCAGGAGAACCTGCGCGGCGCCAGGGCGGAGGACATCTATGTCCTCAAGGGCCAGGGTGAGGAGGTCTATGAACCACGCTTCACCTACCACGGATTCCGGTACGTGGAGTTGACTGGGTTTCCCGGTGTGCCCGCCGTCAGCGCCATCCGGGGGCGCGTCGTCCACACAGCGGTCGAGCCGGCCGGAAGTTTCGCCTGTTCGAAACAGGTCCTGAACGACCTCCAGAGGATCATCGTCTGGGGCCAGAAAACAAACCTCCACAGCATCCCGACCGACTGCTGCCAGCGAGACGAGCGCATGGGCTGGATGGGCGACGCCCAGGGCACGGCAGAGGAGGCGATTTATAACTTCGACATGGCCGCATTCTATACGAATTTCCTCCGCGATATCCGCGACGTCCAGGATGAAAAGGGAACGATCACGGACACGGTGCCCCATATCTGGGGCTCGCGGCCGGCCGACCCGGCCTGGGGAACCGCCTATCCTCTCATCTGCTGGTATGTCTACCAGTATTACGGCGACAAACGCATCATCGAAGACCATTATGACGGCGTGAAGAAGTATGTCGAGTACCTGCGGACGCGCGAGGAAAACGGCCTGGTCAAGTTCAGCTATTACGGCGACTGGGTGGCCGTGGACAAGACGCCGGGAAATATCGTCTCCTCGTTTTACTATTATTACGACGTCCGGATCCTGAGCGACATGGCCGGGGTGCTGGGGAAAGAGCAGGACGCCAAGCTCTACGGCGACCTGGCCGAAAGGATCAAGGCCGCTTTCCACCGCGAGTACTTCGACCTGAAGACGCGCAACTACGCCAACGGGACCCAGACGGCCAACACGCTCCCGCTCTTCCTTGGGATGGTGCCCGAGTCCGAGCGCGGCGCGGTTTGGGGGAACCTGTTCGACAACCTGGCTTATAAGAGCAACTCCCATCTGACCACCGGGATTATCGGGACCAAATACATCATGGAGCTCCTAAGCGCGATGGGAAACTCCGACCTGGCCTACGACATCGCCGCCCAGACGACCTACCCGAGCTGGGGGTACATGATCGAAAACGGAGCGACCACGCTCTGGGAGCTGTGGCAGCTGCGGCAGGGTCCGTCGATGAATTCCCACAACCATCCGATGTTCGGGAGCGTCGGCTCCTGGCTGTACAAGGCCCTGGCCGGGATCAACCTGGCGCCGGGGTCGGTGGGGTTTGAAAAAATCCGGATCGCGCCCCAGATGGTTCGCGACCTCCGTTATGCCTCCGGGTCGACGCGGACGCCGCGCGGCCAGGTCGCCTGTTCATGGTCGCGCGGTGAGCGGAGCATCCGTCTGGAAGCTGCAGTCCCTGTAGGGAGCGAGGCGGAAGTCGTCCTGCCGAAATTCAACCTTCAGAGTGTCGTGATCAAAGAGGGCGGCCGGGTCATCTGGGATGCCCGGGGATTTCATCCCGGCGTCGAGGGCGTGCAAAAAGCCGAGGAGAGCCAGGGCCGGTTGATCATCCAGGTCGGGTCCGGCCGCTACGTTTTCGAACTCACGGGCGACTGATCGTCAGGGATCGGGACACCGCCAATTTCCGATCTAAGTATGGCAACAAATTTGGCCAACTTGTATCGTACCCTGAAATAGGGTCTTTTTATCTGCTGCCCCGTCATGCCGGCAAGGTAATCGGTATCAACCCTGGGGCTCCACTCAGACGGGGAGGAGGATCAAGCAACGCGAGCGGCAATCTTCGGAGGAAGCCAATTCTTGACTTGTCCAATCTTTACTAATACTATAGAATAAGTAGGGATTGGAGGGCTGTTTGTCCAGTCCATTTCATGGACGGACCGGGCCCGGCGTTTAGTCACGATACCGAAGGAGAAAAAGATGAAGACATCGCGCCTGATAAAGAGCGTGTCCCGCAGCAAGCGGACAATCGAAGGGGCCGGCGTGAAGCTCAAACGCGCCTTCGGACACGCCGAAGTCCCGCTTTTCGACCCGTTTCTGATGTTGGACGATTTTCATTCCGACAAGCCAGGGGATTACATCGCCGGGTTCCCCTGGCATCCCCACCGGGGGATCGAGACGGTAACCTACATGATCTCGGGGGAGGTCGAGCATGGGGACAGCATGGGCAATAAGGGAATCATCCGCTCCGGCGAAGTCCAGTGGATGACGGCCGGAAGCGGCATCATCCACCAGGAGATGCCCAAAAGGCAGAAGGGGACGCTCTGGGGACTCCAGCTCTGGGTCAATCTGCCGGCGAGCCACAAGATGATGAACCCCCGCTACCGGGATATCCGCGCCCAGGATATACCGGAGTTCAAAACAGAGAGCGGGGCAGTGGTCAAGGTTATCGCGGGCCGAGTGAACGGAGTCCAGGGGCCGGTCAAAGACATCATCCTGGACCCCGAATACCTGGATGTGGCGATCCCGGCCGGCGGGCGATTCGAGCATTCCATCAAGCGCAGTCACAATGTTTTCGCTTATGTGCTGGTAGGGAAGGGTTTTTTCGACCCGCGGAATAAGGATGAATTGTCCGCCGAGCAATTGATCCTTTTCGACGGGGGAGATGAAGTCTCAGCGGTCGCCGGTGAGGCCGGGCTACGCTTTCTCCTCGTCTCTGGACGGCCGATCAGAGAGCCAGTCGCCTGGTCCGG
>CAZYWP010000010.1:29080-41500 GCA_964651495.1 uncultured Eubacteriales bacterium
TACGCTTTCTCCTCGTCTCTGGACGGCCGATCAGAGAGCCAGTCGCCTGGTCCGGACCGATTGTTATGAATACCCAGGAAGAGCTGGCCCTTGCTTTTGAAGAATACTGGAAGGGGACTTTGGTGAAGTTTCGAGGCTGAAATTATTTTTTTCGGGCTTTCGACCAGAGGGTGGCGAAGACGAACCAGCCGGCCGAGGCGATCAGAAAAACCAGCCTGAAGCCCTGCGCTGAAAGCTTTCCCAAAAAATGAAGAATCGGCGCGGCGAGACAGACGGCCAGGCTCATTAAGGAAAAAGCGGCCGGCCCGATTCTCCTCATTCTATTTTCTCCTAATCGCGCTCAATACAGTGTAGGCAATAAGGGCGATAAAGTATCCCGGCAGCCAGCGAAAGAAGAGATGGATGGGGAGTAGGAAACAAATTACCAGCGTCCCGCCCCAGACCGCGAGCGCCCGCCAGTTAAACAGCCAGCCGCATTTTTCGGCCCGGTACTGTTCCAGCTTGAAAAGGGGAAAAAGCCAGTGCTCGGCGAAAACAACGGCGCCCATGGGCATCAGAACGAGGCCGTAGATGGCCACATAATCGAGCAGCTTCAGGAAGAAGATAGGAAAACAGGAAAGGACGGTGGTGATCATTCCGGCGACCAGCGTGACTTTCCAGCGGGGCCAGTTGGGTGTGATCGTCTGAAGCGCTAATCCAGCCCGGTAGAGCGTCGGGTTGGCCGTCGTCCAGCCGGCCAAAAGGAGGCCGGCTACTCCGGCCAGCCCGGCCGCCTCGAAGGCCATGAGCCCGGGATTCATCTCCCGGCCGACCGCGGCGACCATGACGCCGGAGCAAATCCAGGCCAGCATGTGTCCGGGATACATGCCGAAAGCCGTATAAAGACCATAGGTCCATTTTTTAGCGTAGCGAAAAAGGGCCAGGTCCGAGAGCCCGACGTGCATGGCCAGGTTACAGAACCAGGCGAAGAATAAAATATGCCAGAGCCCGAAGTGGGCCTGCCCGGGGAGGGGAGTGCCGTTCCAAATTTTCGTTCTGGCGACCTCCCAGAGGTTTCCCAGGTCGGGGCGGACGCCCAGTCGAGGCAGCATGGCGATCGCGCCCGCAATGAAGACGACAAATATCCAGGGTGAGCAGACTTCGGCAAAGCGGCTTAGCTTTTCAAACCCGAGGATGGCCAGGGTGATAAACAGCGCTCCGATCGCAAAAGTGAGAACAACCCAGCCCACGCTGTTCGGCCACACGGCATTGAGGGCCGGCGTTTTGATCTTGAAGGCCAGGCCGACCGCCGTCGCCGAAACAGCGATCATCGCGCCGGCGAGAATGCAGTAGAGGACGGCATTGGCGATGTTATAGATAGTCGTCAGGCCGGGCCCGGCGATTTTTCTCAGGTACCAGTAGAGGGTCAGGCGGGTTCGCACGGCGATCGGGGCGCAGATGAATGTCCAGGAGAGCACCGCCAGGAGATTTCCGACGAGGAGCCCGAGGAGCAGATCTCCGGCCTTTACGCCGTGAAGGACGAAGAAAGCGCCGATGACGAATTCGGTCGCCGCCACGTGCTCGCCGGCGAACAGGCCGGCAAATTTTCCGCCCGACTGGAGCTTGTCGGGCGTGACCGGTTCGCGGTCGAATTCATACAGGCGGTCCATCTGCGAGGCGATCGAGGCGAACCGTCCGGCCATGATTGTCATTTCATATCACAATCCCGGAGCTCTTGACAAGAATTAAAAGGGGAATGGGTCCTGTCATGGCGCGTCCCCAGAACCCATCGTGACAGAGTCCATGGATTTTTGTTATAATCAGCGCCAATGTTAGACCCGAAATTCGTTATGGATAACTTCGATGAGGTCCGCAAAAGGCTGGAATCGCGGGGCCCGTTTAGCCGGATATTGGATGAGTTGCGCTTAGTTACCATCAAGGAAAGAGAAAAAATCAAAGAAATAGAGGAACTTCGGGCTCGAAAAAAAAAGATCTCCGAGCTGTTCATCAGGGAAAAACAGGCCGGTAAAGAGGTCGATCACCTGATCGTTGAGAGCAAAAAAATAGGGAACCAGATCGACGCCCTCAGTAAGGAGATGAAAGGACTTCCCGAGCAACTGGAGGCGCTGAGGCTTTCCCTTCCCAATATCCCGCATGAGAATGTGCCCGTTGGGAGCAGCTCCGCGGATAACGCGGTCGTCCGGGTGATCGGAAAGGCTCCGGATTTTGACTTCGTCCCCGAGCCCCACTGGGACATCGGGACGGGGCTGGGAATCCTGGATTTTGAGCGAGCCGCCAAGATCACGGGCTCACGTTTCGCCATTTATTTCGGCGCCGGAGCCCTCCTGGAGCGAGCTCTCATCAATTTCATGCTTGATATCCACACCAAGGAAAAAGGGTTTAAAGAAGTCATCCCTCCTTTTATCGCCAACGAAGACAGCCTGACCAGCACCGGGAATCTGCCCAAGTTCGCCGCCGACTTGTTCAAGCTGGAAGGCTATAAATGGTATCTGATCCCCACGGCCGAAGTCCCCCTGACCAATATCTTCCGGAACGAAATCCTCGACGGCAAAATTCTCCCCCAGAGTTTTGTAGCCTATACTCCATGTTTCCGGAGCGAAGCCGGCTCCTACGGTAAGGATATCCGAGGCCTCATCCGCCAGCATCAATTCAATAAGGTCGAGCTGATGGTTTTTTCTCTGCCGGAGCATTCTTTCGCTGAGCTGGAACGCATGACCGAGGCCGCCGAGGAAGTGTTGAAGCGGCTGGAACTGGCTTATCGCGTCGTTTCGTTGTGCACCGCGGACCTGGGTTTCGCCAGCAGCAAAACTTATGACCTGGAAGTCTGGATGCCTAGCCGGAAAGACTATATGGAGATCTCGTCCTGCTCCAACTGCACCGATTTTCAGGCCCGCCGGTCCAGCATCAGGTTTCGCCGCGAGCCCAAATCCAAGCTGGAATTTGTCCATACGCTGAACGGCTCCGGGCTGGCAGTGGGAAGAACGGTGAGCGCCATTCTGGAAAATTATCAGCAGGAGGACGGCTCCGTCGTCATCCCTGTGGCCCTCCGCCCCTACATGGATGGACTGGAAAAAATCACTCTGCCCTGACCTCACCCGGCGGCCGACAATTGCGGCAAAGTCTGCAGAAGCTTGCTTTTCTGCCGGGCTGACTGAATAAGCGCTGCTGTACCGTTTTTCTTTATCCCGTAGTCATTGATGATAAACCTGAGGGAGCGGGGACGCCGGTCGCCTGCGCCCCCGTCTCGGCCCCGGGCGCAATCCTCACTCTTAATATAAGCAGATGATTAAACCTGGATCTCGTAGACGTCCGGAATGTCGCGGACGACGACCTCCGGATTGAGACTCCACGAGACCATGTTCACGGACCTGAAATAGGGGAAGAAATGAGCCCGGTAGAAGGGGCCCTGGGGATAATAGCCTCTGGTCCACTCGACGGCGCCGATGCAGCAGGCCGTTTGAACATAGTGGAGGAAGGCGTTGACGAAACCCGTCCGCTCCTTGCTTGAAAGCCCCGGATACGCCACGTGGTTGACCCAGGCCCATCGTTCTTTGGCCTTTCCGAGATGTTCATGAAATATAAAATTGACCAGACCCTCGACTCGACCATTTTTCTCGAAGACGAGAGTCTGAGAAACATCGGGATAGGCCAGTTCGATGGACAGGCTGTCACGGCTCCAGATGAGAGCGAGGGGCATTCTTTCCTGATAGCTGTTAAGCAAGTTCAGGCATTCGTCAAGGTCCTCTGGTCTGTATTCCCGCAAAAGTTGACCGCGTCCCGGGCCGGGCGGCCGGGCGCCTCCGATGATTTTGATGGCTGCCCGTTCCCATCCTTTGATTTCTTCGCTGGTGTTCACGCGGGCAAGGTCGAGAATCCTGGCTATGACACGGATTTTCTTGACGAAATGCATCGGCTGACCGGATGCCGCCATTTTCCTCATCAGCTTCGTCGAACCGTGCCCCTTTTCAAGGGTCAGAAGCGAGAAGTCATACTTGAAGTTCTCATTCACGCGCAGAGCTTCCTGGATGACGGCCGTGGCCAGTCCGAGCCGCAGATATTCTTTTCTGGCGACCAGCAGACAACTATAAACAGCGCGGTGGGTCTTTTCACGATACTTGAATGTCTGCGGCAGATTGGCCAGGAAACCGAGGATCTCGTCCCCTCGATAGGCGGCGATAAGGTGCCTTTTGTCGGGGATCCTGTCCGTGAGGTAATGGAGGAAGGCCGGACGGTAAAAGTTGGGGAAGGAAGCGGCTCCATATTCCTCACGCCAGGAGGCCAGAGCCATCTTCTCGAGAGCTGCAAAATCCCCCCGAAAGGTTTCGATGGAAATCCCGTCCAGGTCCGCCATTTTTCCCTTGATAATAATTTTAATGGGGAATAAAAATCAAGTCGTCGTTCATGATCAATCGGTAGTGGGCAGGTCTGTTAGATCGAGCTGCAAATTGCCGGAGTCGGGCTAGGAAGGCAAAGGGAAGCTCAAATGAGCCGGAAACAGGCTATTGATCGTCTTTATCTTTGATCTTGTCCCCGGGAATATCTTCTTCGATGGTCTCGTCCTCGGGAAAAAGAAGCTGCGTCCCGCAGCTACTGCAGTATTCGATCTTGCCGTCGATGATTGCCTGGCAATAGGGACATTTTTTTAAGGCCATAGGATCATTCCTCTCCTTTTCCGAGGTTTTATTCAGCGCCGTGCCGGCCCTCAAGTATAGAACACTATTTCGGCCAATAAATCAATGGGATTTTTTCATGGGCTGTCTCAATCGACGGCTGCCAAACCGGGTCGCGTGGCGAAATGTTGACTCTTGCTTTCCGAGTTGATATTCTCCTTGCGAACCGACGGGTTGTCACAGGAGAGCCAAATCATCCCCACCCCCGCTGACCGACGGGATGACGGTCATCTCCGGAACCTGGCAAAAATAATGGGAGGAAGAGAGATGAGAAGAAAAGATTTCTTGAAAATGACGGCGGCCTTGGTCGGCAGCTATTCCTTTCCCGGAGTGCTGACGCCGCTGAATTTCCGCCGTGAACTCGAGGGAGCCGCGGCGGCCGGGAACGAAGACGACTTCTGGAGATTAATCCGCGATCAGTTCCTCCTGGATCCTGATTGGACGTACTTGAATTTCGGCGGACTCGGCGCCTGCCCCTTGCCGGTTCTCAACAGCCTGTGGGAGTGGACGAGGAGCGAGGAGCGGGCCCCCAGCGCCGGCCATGATGAAAAAGAATGGTGGAAGGTCAAAACAAAACTGGCCCCGCTGTTGGGAAAGACAACTCGCCAAGAGGACCTGGGACTCATCAGCGGCGCGACTGAAGGAATCAGCATGATCGTGAACGCTCTTCCCCTCAAGACAGGGGACGAAGTCATCACCACGACCCACGAGCACGTGGCTCTGAATTCCGCGCTCCTCAACCGCAGGCAGCGGGACGGCATCGTCATCCGCTTATTCGAGCCCGACATCAAAAGCGGCCTGGGTAATGTAGACCGTATCGCTCAACTGATCACTGCGCACACCCGGCTCATTTTCATCAGTCATGTGACCTGCACGACCGGCCAGCGATTCCCGGAGAAAGAAATCGCCGCCCTCGCCCGGGAAAAGGGCATCTGGTTTGCCCTGGACGGCGCCCAGGCACCGGTCTGCGTCCCCTTTGACATCGTTGCATGCGGCGTCGATTTCTACACCTGCAGCACGCACAAATGGGTGATGGCTCCCAAACGCACGGGTTTTATCTATGTCCGGCAAGGCCTGCTTGACACTCTGCCGCCACTGACACTCGGCGCGGGCTCCTCGGAGCGCTATGACATAAAAAAGAACGAGCTCGTGCTTCACTCCACCGCCCAGCGCTATGAATATGGCACCCAGAACGACGCCCTCTTTTATGCCCTCGGAAAAGCCTGTGATTTCGTCGAGACGATCGGGCTCGAAAGGATCTGGCAGCACAACCATGCCCTGGCCGAGCGGTTTTATGCGGGCCTGCGGGAAATTCCCGGCGCGGAGATGCTGTCGCCTGAAGAGGAGGCCTATCGATCGGCCATGATCGGCTTCCGGATGAAGACGCACGAGCATAAAAAAATTAACGAGCATCTGGCGAATGACAAGATCCGCGTGCGGGCGGTGACGGAGGGCGGCCTCAATTCGATCCGCGTCTCCTTCCACATCTGCAACCACGACGGTGAAGTCACTAAGATACTCGATTCGCTCAAAAAGCTGTCCGCCTGATCAGAGAGAGCAACCGGCCAGATTGATCCTTGCTTGACCGGGATCATTAAAAGAAGTATGTTTCAGCAAAATCCGTTTATTTGGAGGCAGAAATGACTCATCCAATCCCCCAAGGCCGCTTCAAAATTTTGGCAAGCGCGCTTGTCTTATTGTTATTCTCCTTCACTCCCATTGTTTCGGCTCAACAGAAAATTCACGAAGAATATACAAAACAGATCCAGAAGTTCACCACCGACCCGCATTTCTCGACGAAATATGTCAATTACCTGCCGTACGCTTCAGGAGTCCCCACGCCCCTCGAAGTCCTAGGACACATCGCCGGAGCCGCGGACATCCTGAGCTATTCGGCGGACGTCTATAAATACGTGAGGGCTTTGGACGCCGCGTCGCCGCGCGTCAAGGTGTTCAACGTCGGCAAGACCGAGGAGGGACGCGATTGGATCGTTGTCGCCGTGGCCGACGAAAGGACGATTGCCTCACTCGACCGCTACAAGCAGCTCACCGCCCGTCTGGCCGACCCGCGCCGGCTCAGCGAGGCCGAAGCGCAGCGGCTCATCGGCCAGGCCAAGCCGATTTACTGGGCAACGGGCGGGATGCACTCGGGCGAGACCGGGTCGGTCGAGATGCTTATGGAGCTGGCCTACCGCGTGGCCGTGGACGACTCACCGTTTATCAAGACGATCCGGGACAATGCCATCATCCTGATCACCCCGATTCTCGAGGTGGACGGCCGGGATAAGCAGGTCGATCTCCATATGGCCCCCCGGAAGGATCCCAAGGCCAACGTATCGAGCCGCCTGGTCTATTGGGGGAAATATGTCGCCCATGACAATAACCGCGACAACCTCGGCCTGGCTCTGGCCCTCAGCCGGAACATCCTCAAGGTCTTCTTCGACTACCATCCCCAGGTCATGCACGACCTCCATGAATCCATCTCGCACCTGTACATCTCCACGGGAACAGGGCCTTACAACGCCTGGCTGGACCCGATCGTCGTGGACGAGTGGCACCAGCTCGCTTACCAGGAGGTCGACGACCTGACGCGGCAGGGCGTGCCGGGCGTTTGGACACACGGCTTCTATGACGGGTGGGCGCCGAATTACGCGTTCTACGCCGCCAACGGGCACAACTCCATCGGACGGTTCTACGAGACCCAAGGAGCCGGGAACGGGAGCACCCGGGTGATCAGCGCGCGCGGGGACCGGGATTGGTACCGGCCGAACCCGCCGCTGGCGAGGACGCTGTGGTCGATCCGCAATAATGTCAACCTGCAGCAGAGCGCCATTCTCGTCGGCATGAATTATGTAGCCGCGAACAGGACGCGGTTCATGGAAAATTTCTGGCTGAAGAGCAAGAGGTCGGTGGGCAAGGCGCGAGCAGAGGGGCCCGCGGCGTATGTCTTCCCGGGCGATGACCCGCGTCCGGGCCAGGTGGCCAGGTTGCTGCAATTGCTGCAGTTACAGGGAGTGGAAGTCCATCGCGCCGATGCCGGGTTCAAAGCCGGGAAGGAAGAGTTCCCGGCGGGAAGCTATGTCGTGCGGATGGACCAGCCGTATTCACGGATAGCGGATTTGATGCTGGACAAACAGTATTTCAACGTCAATGATCCGCGCCCCTATGACGATGTCGGCTGGACGATGGGGCCGCTGTTCAACGTCAAGACGGTACGGGTGGAGGATGCGGCGGTGCTCGCCGCGGCGATGACGTTGGTCAAAGGGGAGGCGAAAGCGCCGGGCGGAGTGAACAAAATAGAAGGCGCCGCGGGCGCGCCGCAGGCCTACATCATCAACCACAACGCCGACAATGCCATCGCCTCATTCCTGTTCAAACAGAAAGACTTCAAGGTCCAGGTGGCGGAGAAGGCATTTGAGGCGCAGGGAAAGAAATTTAATGCCGGAAGCTTGATCCTGCGGGCCGACCAGAACGCTGCCACCGTGGAGAAAGTTCTCGGCGACGCCGGCCAGAAGCACGGTTTCATGGTTTACGCCGTCCCGGCCGTGCCGGAGGTGGCCGTGCATGAGCTGGTCGTGCCGCGAGTTGCGTTAGTCCACACCTGGCAGACCACGCAGACCGAAGGCTGGGTTCGGGTGGCGCTCGACGAGATCGGAATCCCGTATGATTATATCGATGTCCAGGCGGTGAGGGATAATCCGCGGATGCGCGATAAGTATGATGTCATCCTGTTCGGGCCGTCGACTGGAGACGCGCTGAGCATTATTCAGGGCGTGACGGGCGACAAGCCTCAGCCCTGGAAGAAAACCGATCTCACTCCAAACCTGGGCTTGCCTGTTTCCACCGACGACATGAGGGGCGGCCTGGAATTCGAGGGGGTGATCCACCTGCGGGACTTCGTCAAGGCGGGCGGCGTGTTCATCACCCTGGCCAACAGCTCGCAGCTTCCGATCCATTTCGGGTTGGTCCAGGGGATCTCGATCAAACAGACGCCAAACCTGTGGGCGCGGGGAGGGGTGTTCAAGGCCGACGTCGCCGATGGGACGAGCCCGATCGTTTATGGATACGGGGACACGCTCGGAGTCTATTTCAGCCAGGCGCCGGTGTTCGGGCCGGGCGGGTTTGGCGGCGGGTTCAGAGGCGGGATGATGGGGCCGATGGGTGGAGCTCCGACCGGAAGAGTGTCAGGGCGGGGGAGCGTCTCAGACCCCGATATTCCGCAGGGAAGGCCGCGCGACCTGGGCCAGAAGACGATCGAGGAGTGGCAAAAGGCCGAGAAAGAAAAGAAGGAAAAAGCGACCGGGCAGCAGACTGCTGGAGGACCGGAAGAACCGGGCGAAGAGCGGCCCGGTGGAGCACAAGGAACGGCGGCGACAGCCAGGCCGCGGACGATCCTCAAGTTCGCAGCGGACGTCAAGAACCTGCTGATCAGCGGCGGGCTGGCCAGCGGAGAGGAACTGGCCGGAACGCCGGCGCTCGTGGATGCGAAGCTGGGTGACGGTCACATCGTCATGTTCAGCTTCAACCCCATGTGGCGCCACCAGACCCACGGCTCCTTCTTTTTGGTCTTCAACGCCATGCTGAACTGGAAGAATCTATAGATCCAGCCTCTTCTTTGCCTCCTCGACCTCGGGGATCCCAGGGTCATCCCTTCTGCTTATGAAGTCTAACCAACCTGAATTTGAAATGACCGGGGGTCGCTCAACGGACGACTCTTTGTTTCTCCAAAGCAGAGGCATAAGCGTAGCAATAAAAATAGCTTCTCCAGCTTTTGTCCGTCGACTGGAACTCGTTATCCCCGACGAAAAAATCCAGAAGTGCTTCTCGCAAGCGGGTAATTTCTTTGAGCCGATGCCGATGCCGAGGATCGGCGATGGTCAGCTCCAAAAGCTCAAGCGCCCGAGCGAAGGCCATCCGGCTGTATTCGGAGTTGTTCTTGCTGAGCCAATTGAGGGCCCGCTCGACTTCGCTCCCGATGTTGGCCAATTGTTCCAGAAGGGATAAAGTCTGCCACCGGCCCGCCGCCAAAGACGGATGCTGAACGCTCGTCACTTTACCAACCCATCAACGATCTGAACGATCTTTTCCCGAATCATCCGATCATCAACGCCGCGAGAGAGATTCCCTCGCGAGGGCCGGATGTTGATGATGGAATCAAACTCGACCCGGTCCAACCCCTCTAACTCTGGATAGATATTGATCCCCCACAAGCTTTCCTGGCGGGAGCCGTTTTCCAGGAGGAACGCTTCCTCGTCCGCATGAAGCTCTCCGTCGACGGCCATGACTTTCCGCTCCACATCCACCACGGCTTTGACCAGATTCCCGAAGCGGTTCTCGGCCATGACCTTAAGGTCCGCCAAGGAGATCGGAGCGCCGACGATCTTCATGGGCTATATATAACACAGATGGTCATAGATTAAAAAGCCCGTGGAAATAGGGGAAATAAGTCAAATGTTTTAGCGGTCTTGAAAATACTCTTGCGGAAGCTCTTGATAAACGAACCGGGGCGGAGGAGGCTGAACTGGAAGAATCTATAGACTTAGCCTCTTTTTTGCCTCCTCGACCTCGGGGATACCGGGGTCGGCGTCCTTATAGAGGTCAAGGAATTTCCGGTATTGTTCGGTGGCTTTGCTATGCATACCCTTCTGTTCATAAAGCTTGGCCAGCCTGTAGTGAAGTTCCGGATGGACGAGAAACCGCGCCCGGCTCGCCGGGTCAAAGGTGACGAGCTTCTCGTATTCAGTAATTGCGCGATCGAGGTCGCCTTTCTGCGCATAAGCCCTGGCCAGTACATCCTTCAAAAAAGGCGTGTTGTAGCCGGCAAGAGGGATCACATCTTGCATTGCAAACGGAATAGGGAGCACCGTTTTTTCAAAAAACTGAATCGCCTTATCCGGAGAGCCCTCAGCCAGTGAGATCTCAGCCTGGAGGAGACTGGCAATGAAAGTCCTCCATTCTCTTCGTGTTGTGGCCAAGTCAGATAAAATAAGGGCCATCATCTCGGCCACTCTTGTTTTAGCCGAGTCTATCTTGCCCTCGTTAAGTTCTATAAAACCTAAAATACCCAGGTAGCCGGATTTATAATACGCTTCGTTTCTAGGATATTGATTCTTATAGACATCAAACCACTCTTGATTGGATTTCCGAGCGAGATCAAATTCACCTCTGAATAAATAAATAAAGGATTTCAGAAAAATGATATCGGCTTTCCCCGAATTGTCCCCCACTAAAGTCAGCATTTCTTCTGCTTTTTTCAGATTGTCCAGCCCTCTATTCCAGCTGCCCAGCCAGCCTTGATAAAACCCCTTGAAAGCGTACCCCACTCCTTTCCAGCCGGCGTTGGGCGCCTGACTGATGAACGTTTCCAGCCAGGCCATGGCCTCAGCGGGGTTCTCTTTTAAAGCGTAGATGTAGGCAATACAATAATTAGAGGTGAGAAAGTCGGGTTTTACAGCCAGGGCCTCCTTGTACTTGGCGATCGACTCGTCTAATCTGCCCATGAGAAAGTAAGCTTCAGCTAAAGAATCCAGCGGGTTGGCATCATTTGGATTCGAAGCGGCGTATTTTTGGAAATGCTCGATGGCTTTGTCAAAATTCCGGAGAGCGAGATAAGCGTAGCCGATCTCATTATGCGCTACCCCGTAATCGGGGTCGAGCTCAAGGGCTTTGTTCTGCTCTTCGACGGCCATCTCGTAATCGTCACGCCCACGATAGTAAATGCCTTGCCAATAATGGGCCGATTTTTCCCTGGGGTATTTCTGGATGAGCTCCTGTATGAAGCGTTTTCTTGCTTCCATGTTGCGTTCGATCATGAAGGCATAAGCTGCTTCTATATAAAGTTTCTCTCGTTCTGTGACTTTGTGGGCTAAAGCTTTCGCTCTTTCAATGGCCGCATTGCCCGCCTGAACGTCACCCAATGATATGTGCGTGAAAGCCAGATAGAAATAGGCCATGGCGAACTCAGGGTCCAGCTCGATCGCTTTTTCAAGCGGTTTTATGGCATCGAAAAAGTACATTTTGTCGCAGTCCTCTCTGCCCTTGAGAAAATCCTTATAAGCTTCCATCGAACTGGTCGTCGCCTCTGCGACCTGAGCACCTTCGGCCCGGATTTTCTCTCTGGCCGGGCCGATCCCCGCCGAAATGGTCCTGCTCAACTCATCGATCTGGGTTCTCAGGATGCTGTCTGCTCCTTCACCCCGGGAGCTGGCGCTCTTGAGGAGGCGCCTTGTGCCGACATCCAGGACCTTGACATCCGTGGCGAACACATCTCCGGCCTTGACGAAGCTTCCCAGGACGATGGCTTCGATGCCTTCCTTACGGCAGAGCCGGAAGCCCGACTCGCGGTCGATGGTTTCCGCATCCTTTTCGCCCATCTGCGCAAGAAGGTCCGCCATTCTCTCCCAGGTGGCCACGTAGAACCCGCCTCTCTGTTCCAGGCTGGTGATGAGAAGGTTGGGGATGGCCTTCCTGAGATAATCGAAAGCCTTGTCGCCGGTCTGGTTTTCAAAGCTGATGACCGCAATCGAATTGTCGATCCTGGGAGAAGGTGCGGCTTCTTTTCGGGGATGAAATCTCCAGGCGAATACCGCGATAAGAACCGCAGAAATCAAAATAATCGCCGGAATCATCAGCCGCTTTGGCTCGAATTGAACCGTGATTTGTTTGGAGGTGAGGGTTTTTCGCTCGGGGACGACGCGTTCGGTCGTGGGAATCCCTTTTTCGATCTTCTCCAGCTCGGCCTCGACTTCAG
>CAZYWP010000011.1:0-2064 GCA_964651495.1 uncultured Eubacteriales bacterium
GTCGGGCTCATAACCCGGAGGTCGTTGGTTCAAATCCAACCCCCGCTACCACCCCTTTTTTCCCTGCTTTCCTTTAAGGTTTTTTCTTGGGCATTAACTACCAGGCCATCGGAATCGGGCTCGGCTTCCTGCTCGGAGTATGGGCATTTATCGAGGCCGACACGGTTAAAGGCCGTATCTTCATTGCGGCCACAATGGTCTCCATCTTTTTTCTCCCCGTCGTCTGGTGCCGCCCTGGCGGTGGTTTGGTTTCTTTTATTTGTTGGATTGTCTTCGGCCTCGGCTGCTATATTTATCTTAAGTGGCGCGGCGTCGGCATATTGTGATGTCTGGCTCGCCGGGACAAGAGCGGTGCGGTCAGCCTGAGCCTTGTTGACATCTCCCGTCTCAATTTTGATAATTAAGTTCCCAAACCTTTGATAGTGGAGGAGAGCTTCATGTCCATCATCGCCCATAAGTCAAGATGGCTATTCGTGTTCTTTTTCCTGGCCATATCCATCGGCCTGCTTTCACTTTCCCAGCATCCTCCTAAGACCGATCCCAGGGATGAAACGGAACTCGGGTGCACGAGTATTCAGGTCGGCCGCCTGGCCTCGGCCGACGGTTCGGTCATGACGGCGCATTCCTGCGACGGCAATTACCGCCAATGGTTGAATGTCGTCCCTGCTGCCAAGCACGCCGACGGCGCGACGACCAAGGTCTACATGGGAAAAATGCACACCGAGACATCGACGGACCTTAGGAATGTTACGGAAAAAGGCGAACTGCCCGATGTGACATCCACTTATGCCTTCCTCAACACCGCCTATCCCTGCCTGAACGAGCGCCAGCTGGCCATCGGTGAGACGACCATCGGCGGAAAACGCGAGCTCTTCAACAGCGCCGGCATGTTCATGATCGAGGAGTTGGAACGGCTGATGCTCGAACGCTGCGCCACCGCCCGCGAGGCCATCAAGCTGGCCGGCGAGCTGGTCAAGCAATACGGCTACGGCGACTCCGGCGAATGCATCACCATCGCCGACCCGAAAGAGGTCTGGCACTTCGAGATCTTCGGCGCCGGCCTCAAGGAGAAGGGGGCGATCTGGGCCGCGGTCCGCATCCCCGACGACCACGTCGGCATCTCGGCCAACATCCCCCGCATCGGCGAGCTCAACCTGAAGGACCCGGATCATTACATGGCCTCGGACAACGTTATCTCCTACGCCGTCGAGAAGGGCTGGTGGGATCCCAAGAGCGGCCAGGCGTTCAAATTCTGGAAGGCCTACGGCTATAGCGGGCAGAAGCCCTTTTCCATCCGCGAGTTTTATGTCCTCAGCACGCTCGCCCCTTCGCTTAAGCTGGACATGAATGCGCCGGAGCTTCCCTTCTCGGTGAAGCCCGATAAAAAAGTGTCGGTCAGGGATGTGCTGAAATTCTACAGGGAAACTTACGACGGCACGCAATATGATTCGACCAAGAACCTGATGGTCAGAGCCCGCGGCAGCGACCAGCTGGTCAAGAGCCCGATGGCGAATCCCTTTATGTCCCGGGACCTGGTTACGCTGTTCAACACCATCAAACCGGGGACGATCGAGCCCTTCCGGAACATCGCCATCGCGGGCTGCGCCTATGCGACCGTGCTCCAGTGCCGCAGCTGGCTTCCGGACCCGGTTGGCGGCATCTGCTGGTTCGCCCTCGACAACCCCGGCCAGAGCTCCCGGATTCCCATTTTCGCCGGAGTCAGGGAGCTTCCGCCGAGCTTCGAGGTCTGCGCCCAGCACCGCTTTCGGACCGATTCCGCCGCCTGGGCTTTCCGCCGGGCCAACCGGTTGGCCACAGTCCGTTGGGGTGAGACAAAAGAGGTCGTGGCCAAGACGATCGTCGAGTTCGAGGACCGCGCCTTCCAGGAGCTTCCGTACGTCGAGAAGATCGCAGCTGGCCTTTACGGAAAAGGGGAGACGGAAGACAGTATCACTAAAAGCAGGGAATACCTCACCAAATACACGGGTGACTTCGCCCGGGCGGCCATGAGCAAGTACTGGGAGCTCGGCGACAAGTTCTGGACGATGTTCGGCCGGGGATTTT
>CAZYWP010000011.1:2164-41219 GCA_964651495.1 uncultured Eubacteriales bacterium
TACAATCATCGTCCGTGGAAAAGGAAGAGCAGGCGATGGCGGCTCTCGTGGAGAACGACGTCAAGATCCTCGTCGTCGAGGACGAGGCCATTATCGCTATGGACATTCAGAGCATCCTCAAGAAAATGGGTTATGTCGACTCTGAAGTCGTCTTTTCAGGCGAGGAATCGATCGAGAAAGTGGCAGCGCGACGACCGCATCTCGTCTTAATGGATATCAAGCTGAAAGGGAAACTGGACGGAATTCAGGCCGCCAAACACATTTTTCACGAATACAAAGTCCCCGTGGTCTACATCACTGCGTTCGGTGACGAAGCAACCATTAAAAGGGCCAACGGCACCGCCCGCTTCGGCTACATCACCAAACCGTTCGAGGAAGCGGAGCTCAAGTCCACGATCCAAAAGGCGCTGTACAAAGCGCACAACTAACAGCCTTCTCACCTCAGGATAAACCCACGGCGAAGGGGGTCTGCGGGGTCGATCAAGAATTCGCACCTTCCGATGATCCAGGCGCTTCCCGTCACTTCAGGGATAACGGCCTTATACGGTCCCAGCTGTGTAACTTCGACAACCCGGCCGGAAAAACTGGTCCCGAGGATGCTTTCGACGACGAAAGATTCGCCTTTTCTGAGCTCCCCCCTGGCATAATGAATCGCGGCTCGGGCGCTCACTCCGGTCCCGGTCGGGCTGCGGTCCACCTCGCCCCCGGCAAAGACGCAGACATTGCGGCTGTGATGGGCCGAGTCAGCGGGCGGTCCGACGATGATCGTGCCATATAAAAAGCCGAGTTCTTCTTCCACAGGATGGCGAATGGGAAGGGACTCACCAACGGCCCGTTTTACCCTCATTCCCAGGTCAATCAGGCGGCGGAATTCCTCGGAAACGAGCCGGACTCCCAGGTCTTCGGCGCGACAGAAGGCATAGAAGGCACCGCCGAAAGCCAGGTCCACGGTGAGCTTTCCGAACCCGGGGACATCCACGGACTGATCAAGGGCGACGACGTAGGATGGGACATTGAGGAATGACACCTCTTTGGCCCGGCCGTTCTCCAGCCGGACCCGAGCCGTCACCCGGCCGGCCGGGGTATCTATCCTGAGGACCGGCTGGTCCCCGGTAATCCTGATCAAGCCCGTTTCCAGGACGGCCGTGGCCAGGCCGATGATTCCGTGGCCGCACATTGTGCTAAATCCCTCGTTATGAAGGAAGAGCGCGCCAAGGTTCCCGTCTGCTGAAACCGCCTCGGTCAGAATGCAGCCGTACATGTCGGCGTGACCCCTCGGCTCCCACATCAGCGCCGTGCGCAGGTCATCCAACTGCTCCTGGGCGTACCGGCGCTTCTCGAGCATGGTCTTGCCGGGGATAGGGGGCAGGCCCGCAGTGATAATCCGCAGCGGCTCCCCGGCAGCGTGCACATCCAGGGTTTTAATCCTCAGCCAGTCTGGCGGTGGATCCCAATCCTTTAGCATTCTTTGCTCCCTCGTCGATTTCCTATATAATTCTTTATAATCCGGCCTCATTTTAGGATATCCCGCCGCGCGCTAGATGTCCATTTTTTACTTGACAGCAGCCTATAATATCTAATATATTAGATATCAGGGAATTCGAATGATATGAGCCAGATCGTAGCCGATCAGCCTGTTCTGAATATTAAGAGCCTCAGAGAGCAGGTCTACGATTATCTCAGAGAGCAAATGCGGGCTGGGGAAATCCTCCCCGGGTCAGAGATCA
The DNA here is from genome assembly GCA_964651495.1 of uncultured Eubacteriales bacterium. Lineage (GTDB taxonomy): Bacteria > Acidobacteriota > Aminicenantia > Aminicenantales > UBA8522 > CAZNVB01. The sequence continues at coordinate 3,892 of CAZYWP010000011.1, forward strand.
ACCTGGATGAGACCAGCCGGAAGCTGGGGGTCAGCCGGACTCCGCTCCGGGATGCCCTCCTCCAGCTCGAAATGGAAGGCTTTGTCACCGTTTTTCCCCGTCGCGGCATCGTCGTTAACCCTCTGACGCTGGCGGAAATCCGAAAGTACTATGAAATCATCGGCGCTCTGGAGAGCACCGCCTTGCTCCTCGCCTTTGACAAAATCGGCGGTGAAGAAATCAGGCGGATGCAGCAACTGATCGAGGAAATGAAAAATGCCCTTGCGGCGGGAGATTTCGACTCCTATTATGGTCATAACCTCAAGTTTCATGAGGTTTACCTGGGCCGGTGCGGCAATGAAAACCTGGTCAGGATCGTCCAGACGTTCAAGAAGAGGCTCTATGACTTCCCGCGTCAGAAAGGATATGTCAAGGAATGGGAATTGTCATCGGTCCAGGAGCATCAGGAGCTCGTCAGCCTGATCAGGCGGGGCAGCGCAGCCGAGGCCTCCGCCTTTATCCGGGATGTCCATTGGTCTTTTCAGGTCCAGGAAAAATTCATCAACGAGTACTATAAACGAGCCCCCGAGCTCGGCAGAAAGGGCGGTCAATAACCCGCGATTCTAATGAGTGACGGGATTATCTTCGACCTCAAGAAATACTCGATCAACGACGGCCCCGGGATCCGGACTACCGTGTTTCTCAAAGGCTGTCCGCTGCGCTGCCAGTGGTGCCATAATCCCGAAGGCCAGTCCTTCCTGCCCGAGCTCATGGTCCGGGCGTCCCGCTGTCTTGAGGATTGCTCGGAGTGTCTGGCTTCCTGCGAGCCGGGTGCCCTCTCCAAGGTCGGCGGGATCCCGGTCGTTGATAGAGAAAAATGCAGCGCCTGCGGCAGCTGCGCCGAGGCCTGCCCCACCCAAGCACTGGAAATGGTCGGCCGCCGCGCCAGCGCCTCCGAGCTCATAGCGGAGATCGAAAAAGACCGGATTTTTTACGACGAATCCAGCGGTGGAGTGACCTTTTCCGGGGGAGAGCCGCTGGCCCAGCCGGAATTCCTGGCCGAGGTTCTGGCGATGTGCCGAAAAAAAGAGCTGCACACGACGGTTGATACGTGCGGCCATGTCCCTCCCGAAGCGTTTGCCGGGGTGGCCGACCTGGTGGACCTGTTTCTTTTTGACCTCAAGGTCATTGACGAGGCCAGACATCGAGAATTCACCGGCCGGTCCAACCGCTTGATCCGGCAAAATTTACACTACCTGGCTGGGCAAGGAAAAAAGATCATCATTCGCCTCCCCCTCGTGCCGGGCGTCAACGATGATGCCGAGAATATCAGCCGGACGGCGGAATTCCTCCGCTCTTTGAGCGGCGTCAGCGAAATCAGCCTCCTTCCGTACCATAGGCTGGGTAAAGAGAAATACAAAGGCCTGCAAAAGGCAAGCCTGGGCGAACGGTTCGCCCCTCCTTCGGCTGAAACCCTGAAGAAAATCAGGGCCGAGCTCGAGTCGCAAGGATTCAAAGTCCACTTGGGAGAATGAGTCATGAACGAGAGAATCAGGAAGCTCAGAGAGGAAAGCCTGGAAGCCCGGCCGGCCATTTCCGCGGAGAGGGCCCGGCTGTTGACGGAATTCTACAGGGAAAACGTCTCCTCGACGCTCTCCCCGCCGATGAAGAGAGCGCTGGCCTTCAAGCACCTGCTCGAGCACAAGTCGATCTCCATCGGCGACTTTGAGCTTATCGTCGGAGAAAGAGGCCCTGCGCCCAAGTCCACACCGACTTACCCGGAGATCACAACGCATAGCCTCCAGGACCTCGACATCCTCGACACGCGGCCAAAGACCTCATTCCGGGTGGACGCCGCGACGCGCCGGGTCTACGAGTCCGAGATCATTCCCTTCTGGAAAGGCCAGACCATCCGCGAGAAAATCTTCGCCGAGATGGAGGAGTCCTGGAACAACGCCTATGAAGCGGGGATCTTCACCGAGTTCATGGAGCAGCGGGCGCCCGGCCATACCGTCCTGGACGACAAAATCTATGGAAAGGGGTTCGAGGATTTCAAGGCCGACATCCGGCAGAGCCTGTGGAACCTGGATTTCCATTCCGACCCCGGGGCCTTCAAGAAAAAAGAGGAGCTCGAGGCCATGACGGTGGCGGCGGACGCGCTGATCAGCCTGGCCGAGAGGCACCGGGATCTTGTCCGAGAGCTGGCCGGAAGGGAAAAGGACCCGCAGCGGAAAGCGGAGTTGGAGCGGATCGCCGCGGTCTGCGACCGCGTCCCCCGCTTCGCCCCGCGCGATTTCTGGGAGGCCTTGCAGTACTACTGGTTCGTCCACCTGGGCGTGATCAGCGAGCTCAACACCTGGGACTCCTTCAACCCCGGCCGGCTCGACCAGCATCTCTATCCTTTTTACAGGAAGGGACTGGCGGAGGGAAGCTTGACCGAGGAGACGGCAAGGGAGCTTCTCCAGGCCTTCTGGATCAAATTCAACAACCAGCCCGCGCCCCCCAAAGTCGGAGTGACCGCCGAGGAAAGCGGGACCTACACGGACTTCTGTCTGATCAATCTCGGCGGGGTGAAAAAGGACGGGTCGGACGCCGTCAACGACCTCTCCTTCCTGATCCTTGACGTCGTCGAGGAGATGCGCCTGCTCCAGCCGAGCTCGATGGTCCAGGTCAGCAAAAAATCGCCGGACAGCTTCCTGGGGCGGGCCCTGCGCATCGTCAGGACGGGCTTCGGCCAGCCGTCCATCTTCAACACCGACGCCATTGTCCAGGAGATGATCCGCCAGGGCAAATCACTGGAGGACGCCCGGAGCGGCGGCGCCAGCGGCTGTGTCGAGGCCGGCGTCTTCGGCAAGGAAAACTACAACCTGACCGGATATTTCAACCTCCCCAAGGTCCTGGAAATCACCCTGAACAGCGGCCTGGACCCGCGGACCGGCCGGAGGATCGGTCTTGCCAGCGGCGACCCCGCCGGGTTCGCTTCCTACCAGGAGCTGTTCGACGCCTTCCGGAAGCAGCTGCAGCATTTCGTCGACATCAAGATTAGGGGCAACAACATCATCGAGAGGATCTACGCGGAATATCTTCCCACTCCCTTTCTTTCTCTTCTCATCGACGACTGCATCGCCCGGGGCAAGGATTACCATGACGGCGGCGCCCGGTACAACACGTCCTACATCCAGGGCGTCGGGATCGGCACCGTGACCGATGCCCTGACCTCGATCAGGTTCAATGTCTACGACAGAAAAACCCTGACCATGGGGCAGATTCTCGAGGCTCTGCAAAGGAATTTCGACGGGCAGGAGCCGCTGCGTCAATCTCTCGTCAATAAAACCCCCAGATACGGCAACGACGACGATTATGCCGACGAGGTCATGGTCGCGGTGTTCGACGCTTATTACAATGCGGTGAACGGCCGGCCGAACACCAAGGGCGGATCCTACCGCATCAACCTTCTGCCGACTACGGCCCATATCTATTTTGGCAAAGTCACCGGCGCCACCCCGGACGGCCGGAAAGCCGCGGAGCCGCTGTCCGAGGGCGTATCCCCAGTGCAGGGGGCCGACCGCCATGGTCCGACGGCGGTGATCAAGTCGGTGGCCAAGATGGACCACCTGCGCACCGGCGGAACCCTGCTGAACCAGAAGTTCACTCCCCAGCTCCTGGCGGGCGAAGAGGGGATCGCCAAGCTGGCCCATCTCGTCCGCTCCTATTTCAAGCTGGACGGCCATCACATCCAGTTCAACGTGGTGACGGCGGAAACGCTGCGCGAGGCCCGCCTGCATCCGGAAAAATACCGCGACCTGATTGTCCGGGTGGCCGGGTACAGCGATTATTTCGTCGACTTGGGGTCCGATCTCCAGGAGGAGATCATCAGTCGAACGGAGCACGCGTCTTTTTAGTTGCAGGCCATTGAAGGCCAGGTTCCGGTGGCGAGTCCATTGAATTCTAGACGCTAATCTGCTATACGAAGTAGGTTTAGGTGCATCGCCGACGAAAGGAGAAGGCCATGTTCGAAAGCGGAGTTTATATCCAGAGGAGAAAGCTCCTCAGAAAACAAATCCAATCCGGGCTCATCCTTTTCCTGGGCAACGAAGAGAGCGCGATGAACTACCCGGCCAACACCTATCCCTTCCGCCAGGACAGCTCCTTCCTCTATTTCTTCGGGCTGAACATCCCGGGATTGGCGGCAATTATCGATATTGATGCCGGGACGGAGGTGATCTACGGCAACGACATCACCCTCGAGGATGTGATCTGGATGGGACTCCTGCCATCGATCAAGGAGTTGGCCCAGTCGGTGGGAGTCAAGAATTCTGCGCCCCTGGCCAAGCTGCATGAAGCGATCGCTGAGGCCCGGGATAAAAAAAGGGAGATCCATCACCTGCCGCCCTACCGCCCGGAAACCCTCACCCGGTTGTCTTTTCTCCTGGGGATGCATCCGCCCGAGGTCAAGAAGAACATCTCTGCTGAGCTGATCAAGGCGGTCGTGTCCCAGCGCTCGACCAAGAGCGAAGAGGAGGTTCAGGAAATCGAGAAGGCTATCCTGGTCAGCCATCGAATGTACCGCGCAGCCCTGGAGATGGCCAGGCCCGGGATTTATGAGCACGATATCGTCGGCGCCATCGAGGGCATCGCCCTGGCCAATGGCTGTCAGACCGCCTTCCCGACCATCCTGACCATCAACGGCCACGTTTTTCATAACCACTACCACGGCAACCGCCTGGAAAAAGGGAGGCTTCTGGTCATCGATTCGGGCGTCTCATCGCCGGCCGGATATGCCTCTGATATCACCCGGACGATCCCGGTCAGCGGCCGGTTCACGGCCAAACAAAAGGATATCTATGAAATTGTCCTGGCCGGCCAGACGAAAGCCATCGGGATGACCGGACCTGGCATCAAATACAAGGATGTCCATCTGGCCACGGCGAGAGCCATGGCCTCGGGGCTGAAAGACGTCGGCCTGATGTTGGGCGATCCGGATGAGGCCGTCGCCGCCGGCGCCCATGCCCTCTTCTTCCCCCACGGCCTCGGCCACATGCTCGGGCTGGATGTCCATGACATGGAAGGCCTGGGCGAGAACTTCGTCGGCTACGACGAGTCCGTCTCCAGAAGCGAGCAGTTCGGCCTGGCCTATCTGCGCCTGGCCAGGACACTCGAGACAGGGTTCGTCCTTACCTGCGAGCCCGGGATCTACTTCATCCCGCCGCTCCTCGATAAGTGGAGAAAAGAGCGGAAGTTCAGGCAGTTCATCAATTACGAACGAGTGGAGACTTACCGGGATTTCACCGGCGTCCGGATCGAGGACGACCTCCTGATCACTGAACAGGGGAGCCGGGTTCTGGGAAAGGCGATTCCGAAGAAGGTCGCGGACGTGGAAAAAATCATGGGAGCGGCCGGGAATTGAAGTTGAAGATCGCCCTGGTCCAGCAGCAGGCCTCCGTCGACAGGGAGGATAATCTCCGCAGGGGAACGGCCGCCCTCCGGGAAGCCGCCCGGGCCGGGGCCGGGCTGGTCGCCTTCGCCGAGCTGGCGTTCCTGCGTTTCCTCCCCCAATACCCGGCCACGACGGAGGCGCTGGCTCAGGCCGAACCCATCCCCGGGCCGACGACAGATATATTTTCCAGCCTGGCACGAGAACACGGGCTGGTCACGGTCATCAACCTACTCGAAAAAGATGGAGACCGCACCTATGACTCTTCTCCCGTCATCGACGCCGATGGACAGATTCTCGGCGTCGTGCGTATGGTCCACATCATGGAGGGGCCGGGGTTTCACGAGCGGGGTTTTTATGAACCGGGCGATCGCGGCCGGATCGTCTTCTCCACCCGGGTGGGCCGCGTCGGCGTGGCCATCTGTTATGATCGGCACTTCCCGGAATACATGCGCGCGCTGGCGCTCCAGGGGGCGGAAATCGTGGTCGTGCCCCAGGCCGGCGCGGTGGGCGAATGGGCCCCCGGTCTCTTCCAAGCCGAGCTCCGTGTGGCCTCCTTTCAGAACGGATACTTTGCCGCCCTGGTCAACCGGGTGGGCAAAGAGGAGGTGAACCATTTTGCCGGGGAATCCTTTGTCGCCGACCCGGACGGCCGGGTCATCGCCAGCGCTCCCCAGGACGCGGATTTCATCCTCTATGCGGATTGCGACCTGAACTGTATCGGCCGGTCGTTCGCCCGGCGGCATTTTCTCCCGGACCGCCGGCCCGATTTCTACAGGTCGGTCAAGCTCATGGACGAGTCGAAATGAAGAACTGGTACGTCGTCAACACCAGGCCGAAGAAGGAATTCCAAGTCGCCAAGATATTCAGCGAGGCCGGGTTCGAATACTATAACCCCGTCTACAAGCAGGAAAACAGGATCAAGGCGTTTTTCCCGGGCTATGGATTCCTGGTCTTCGAATTCCCCCAACATCATCAGCTCGTCAAGTTTACCCGCGGCGTCAAGCGAGTCGTGGGAAACCGCGACGGCCCGATCCCCATCCCGCAAGAAACGATCCTGGCGATCAAAGCCCGCGAGGTCGAAGGCCTGATCGAGCTCGGAAAGCATGGTGAAGAGCCCGGCGTGGGAGACGAGATCGAAGTCGTCGAAGGCCCCCTTAGAGGGCTCAGGGGTGTCTTCAAGAAGGAAGTCGGCGACAAGGAGAGGGTCCTGATCCTGCTCAGCTACGTCTCTTACCAGGGCCAGCTGATCATCGAAAAAAATAAGCTCAAGAAGATCATCACTTAGGAGGAGAAAATGAGCATCCCGATTCTGGACCTCAAGGCGCAGTATGAAACCATCAAGGACGAAGTCAACCAGAAAGTTCTGGCGGTGCTGGATTCGCAAAACTTCATCCTCGGGGCCGAGGTCAAAGCCCTGGAGAACGAGATCGCGGCCTACAGCGGGACAAAATATGCCGTCGGCGTCTCTTCCGGCTCGGACGCCCTGATCATCTCGTTGATGGCCCTTGGCGTTGAACATGGCGATGAAGTCGTCACCACGCCGTTCACCTTTTTCGCCACGGGTGGCGCGATCGCCCGTCTGGGGGCCAGGGCCGTTTTCTGCGATATCGATGAGAATACCTTCAACATCGACCCCGGGCAGCTCGAGAAGGTGTTGAAAAAACTGGGCCGGACGAAGCGCCTCCGCCGGGTCAAAGGCGTGCTCCCGGTCCATCTCTACGGCCAGTGTGCCGACATGAATCCCCTGCTGTCCCTGGCCCGCAGGCACGGCCTCTGGGTCGTCGAGGACGCCGCCCAGGCCATCGGCTCCGAGTATCCCACCGGCCGGGGAGTCAAGCGGGCAGGCGCAATGGGAACGATCGGGACGCTCTCCTTTTACCCGTCGAAAAACCTGGGCGGCTACGGGGACGGGGGAATGGTGCTCACGAATAGCAAAAAACTGGCCGAAAAGCTCGTCTGCCTGCGCGTTCACGGAGGAATCGCCAAGTATTTCTACCGGATTCTGGGCGGCAATTTTCGCCTCGACTCCCTCCAGGCGGCCATACTGCGAGTGAAATTCCGGCATCTCGACGACTGGCAGAAAAAGAGACAGGAGCGGGCGGATTATTACAACGGCAAGATCTCCGAGTCCGGCCTGGACCGGGCCGGGCTGGTCAAACCTCCGGTCGCGGTCTACAAGGACTCCGGAGCGGCCAACTATCACACCTATCATCAATACGTCATCAGGGCCAAGAAAAGAGATGCCCTGCAGGCCTTTCTCAAAGAAAAGGGCGTGGGGACCTCCATCTTCTACCCGCTCTCGCTCCATCAGCAGAAATGCTTTGGCGACCTGGGATACAAGCGGGGAGATTTCCCAGTATCGGAAAAGGCGGCTAAAGAGGTTCTGGCGCTGCCGATGTTTCCCGAGCTGACTTCAGTCCAACAGGATTATGTCGTCTCCTGTCTTAGCGAATTTTACGGCTGATTCAGAGGCGGTCTCAATGGCAAGTGCTGCAGGACTTGCTCGAGCAGGTCGAGCAGGAAGCGGAGGCGGTCTTCAGACGGCTGCTCCCCCCGCCGATTCCGAAAGCTGAGATCAGCTTCCGGACCTCGGCCGAGCCGCACTGCGGGCAGCAAACTCCCTTCTCGCCGCCGAGCCGCACCAGCGCTTCAAAGCGCCGGCCGCATCTCTGACATACAAACTCATATATCGGCATTCTTATTTGACGAGGGCGACGGCCTCGATCTCCACTTTGACATCCCGCGGCAGTCTGGCCACCTGGACGGCCGCCCGGGCGGGATACGGCGCATTGAAGAATTCGGCGTAAACCTGGTTCATGCGGCTGAAATCATTCATGTCCTGGAGGAAGACCGTGGCTTTGACGACGCGGTCGAAAGAGCTGCCGGCCGCCTCGAGCACGGCTCCGAGGTTTTTCAGCACCCGGCGGGTTTGCTCTTCGATCGCTCCCGTGTTCAATTCTCCGCTCGACGGATCGATGGCGATCTGCCCCGAAGCAAAGACAAACCCGTTGGCGATGATGGCCTGCGAATATGGACCGATGGCCTTGGGCGCATTTTCCGTTTTGACTTCTTGTTTCATCTTTTCCTCTCCTCCTGTCCCCGGATAGGCCGCGGGCTTAAAAAGCACGAGGCCGCCCAGAGCAAATATTGCTTCCCGTCTCTTCATCTCCAGCGTGCTCCTCCTCGAAACTTCAGCTCAGGACCGTGACCCTGACGGGCCGGCTCTCCACGGTCTGCCGGCCGCAGGTTGTCCGGGCTTTTATTGTAAAGGAACCGGGCTGGAGATTCCAGAAGAGCGAATACGGAGGCGCCGCTTCGCCGACTTTCCGGCCGTTGACCAGCCATTCCACTTTTTCGACCGGAGTCCCCGGCACAACCGAGACCTTGTGCTTGATCCTCTGGTGCTCGTCCCTGAGCACGGGGTCGAGCTGGAAGATATCGCCGCTGCGCGGAAACGAGATCTGCAGTCCTTCCGGAATGGGGACTTCTTCCCGGCCTCCTGAAATCCGGCCGGCCGTTATCTGTTGACCGTGCCCCGCGCAGACTTCCCTCGGCTCAGTTCCTAAAACGAAAACCTCCTCCACGGTTCCGGGACAGGATTCTCCCGGCAGCCCTCCGGAGAGGGAGCAGACGGCCGCCCTGACGATTCCCTTCGGCTCGGCGAATTCGGTCCAGCCGCCGGCACGGTGAAGCAGAAGCATGACATCCCGAAATAACGGGCCGCAGCCGGTGATCCCGGATACATTGTGCATCGGGCTCCCGTCAAAATTGCCCACCCAAACCCCGACAGTGTATTTCGGGCTGTATCCGACCGTCCAGTTGTCCCGGAAATCCTTGGTCGTGCCCGTCTTGGACGCCACGGCAAAAGGAAACGACAGAGGAGTGTTATAGCCGAAGGAGGACTCAGCTTGAACACAGCTGGTCCTCCGTCCTCCGGAAGCGCTTCCAGGGCGACCATGGGCCGTTCAAAGATCGCGACGATGGTCTGGTATTCCTGAGCCGACGCCGTCTTCCCCCGTGGCGTAACGTTCAGGACACGCAGGTCTGCAGCAGGAGGCCGGTCAGCCTGAAGAGTCCAAGAAATCTTCTCTTTTTTCGCCATGGTCCTTCCTTTCTCAGGCCATGGTATGCAAAACTCCGGGAAATGGCAACCTTGATTGAGGGCCCGCCTGCTCACGCGGGCATGGAAGAGGCAGTCTTGAGGCGAAGGCTCAGCCGAGCTCCTGGAGGGCGGTCTTCAGGAACTGCCAGAACGTTTCGACCGAGCCGGCATGGACTCTTTCCTCGGGAGAGTGAGGATGCTCGATAGTCGGGCCGAAGGAAATCATGTCCATGTCTGGATACTTCTCACCGATGATGCCGCATTCGAGGCCGGCATGGACCGCTTTCACGGCAGGCTCTCTCCCGAAAACATTTTTATATAGGCCGACCAGCTTTCGCAAAAGCTCCGACTCCAGGTTTGGCTCCCAGCCGGGATAGCCTTCTGGCTGGACGATGCGGGCGCCGGCCAGTTCGGATACTGCCTTGATGGCGCGGCGAACGGCCGACAGGGCGGAGGCCACCGAGCTCCGGCTGCTGCAGATGATCTGGGCCTGTTTCTTCTCGCAGCGGATGATGGCCAGATTGGACGAAGTCTCGACCAACCCCTCGATTTCAGGATGCATGCTGATCACGCCATGAGGCAGAGCGAGGAGCAGCCGGAGCAGCCCGTTCTGGGAGGCCGCGGTCAGCGGATCCCCTCCCCCTGTGGTCATTTTAGCGAAGGACATCCGGGCCTCTTTTTCTACCACTTTGTACTCATTCTGAATTTTGGCGAACTGGCCCTTCAGGGCTGACAGCATCTTCCTGGCCGCGCTGCCGTCGATATAGAACTCGGCCCAGGCTTCCCGCGGGATGGCATTCCGCTTATTGCCGCCTTCAAACCGAAACAGCTCAAATTTATGCAAATCCTGGGCCTGCTCGAGCATCCGAGCCAGCAGCCGGATGGCGTTGCCGCGTCCCTGGTTGATATCCAGGCCGGAATGCCCGCCGCGAAAACCGAAGAGTTTCAGCCGATAGAGGTCATGGAATCGCCGGTGCTTTCGGCCCAACGGAAAAATGATTTCAGAGTCACCGCCGCCGGAGCAACCGATGGTGAAAGTCCCCTCTTCCTCGCTGTCCAGGTTAAGGAGGTTTTTCCCCTTGAGAGATCCCTTTCCAATCCGGTTGGCTCCGGTCAATCCCGTCTCCTCGTCCACAGTAAAGAGGAATTCGAGCGGGCCGTGAACCAGCGCCGGGTTCTCCATCACGGCAAGGGCGGCGGCGAGCCCGATCCCATTGTCCGAACCGAGCGTGGTTCCGCGGGCCTGAACCCAATCCCCCTTGATCTCGGGCAGGAGGGGATCTTTAGAAAAATCGTGCGCTACATCGGAATTTTTTTCACAGACCATGTCCATATGGCCTTGGAGGATGGCACCCGGGGCCGCTTCGTGCCCGGCGGCAGCCGGCTTGGCGACGATGACATTGCCGACCCGGTCACGCTGACAGGAGAGATTCAAGTTCTTGGCAACGGAGATGATATAATCTCCCAGCGCCCGCTCATCTCCCGAGCAGTGGGGGATCTTGAGGATTTGGCCAAAATGCTTCCACAGCGCTGCGGGCTTCAAGCCCTCCAATGGATCTGTCATTGATGATTACCTCCGGCAGAGAACACTATGATTTCCCGGGAATCATGCCATAAAAGGTTGATCAATTCAATAGTCGTTATCCCCCAGGCCATCCGTCCGGAAGCATTCCCAATATGTGATTTTTAGGATGGGCGCAGGATGCTGCCCAAGAGCCCCCGTAGCGGAGGGGGGACCCGTCGGATCCGCCGACGGGGGGAACCGACGGGACTGGTTCCCCCGGGGTGCGGGGGCTGAGGGCGGCATCCTACGCCCATCCGAATCACAAAATCGGAAATGCATACCATCCGGCTGGGCGAATTGACATTTGGCGGTCGTTTTCCTAAAATGCAGCTACTTTTCGAGAAACCAATGAAGGGAACGCTTTTCTCCCGACTCTTTAACGCCCGTCCTGAGATCCTCTCTTCGGCTCCGGGAAGGATCAACCTCATCGGCGAGCACACAGATTATAATAACGGCTATGTCCTTCCAGCCGCGATCCATCTGCGGGACCATTTTTTGGCCTCGCGGAGGCCCGACAATCTGGTCCGGGTGTGGGCGGAAGATTTCAACCAGGGGGAGGATTTCCCGCTCGACGACATCACCCCCTCCGAGCAGAACAGGTGGGCCAACTATATCAAGGGGATTTTTTGGGTCCTCCGGCAGAATGGGTATCGCCTTGGGGGAGTGAACGCTCTAGTTGGGGGAGAGGTCCCGCTCGAAGCCGGGCTGAGCTCCTCGGCCGCTCTGGAAGTGAGCGTCATCAAAGGCCTGGATGCGCTCTTCGGGCTCGGCCTTGAACCGGCGAGTATGGCCAAGCTGGCCCAGAAGGCCGAGAACGATTTTGTCGGCGTGAAATGCGGCCTGATGGACCAGTTCATCGCCGTGTTTGGACGCCGGGACAGCGCCCTGTTCCTGGACTGTGAAACTCTGGATTTCGAGCTCTTCCCCCTGAACCTGGGGAAGCACGGGCTGGGCATCATGGTCTATGATACCAGGGTCCGACGCCAGTTGGCGTCCTCCGAATACAACAAACGAAGACATGAGGCAGCGGGAGCGCTGGAGATTCTTAAAAGCCATAAGATCGCCTCGTACAAAGAAGCGGACCTCGCTCTCCTGCAGGTCGTCAAGACCGAGATGAGCGAAGTGCAATTTAGGAGAGCCAGGCACGTCATCAGTGAAAACAACCGGGTTCGGCGGGCGGTCGAGGCGCTCAAGGCCGATGACTTCGCGGCCCTGGGGAGCCTCCTTTTCTCCTCGCACGAAAGCCTCAGGGATGACTATGAAGTGTCCTGCCCGGAGCTGGACTTGCTCTACACTATCGGACGGGAATTCAGCGGCTGTCTGGGCGCCCGCCTTGTCGGGGCCGGGTTCGGAGGGTCGGGGATCGCTTTATTGGACAAGTCGAAGATTGCGGGTTTTCAGAGGACGATGCAGGCCGAGGCAGCCGGAAAGGGCTTTCCCGAACCCCGGTTCTACGAAGTATCGATCGGCGGCGGAGCCGAGTCTTCCTCCCCGGCCGATAGGGAATAGGTCTGAAGGCTTTTCTGGAAAGAGGGCCGTCCGAATGCGCCTAACTCAGGTTGTTGCTGCCCTGGCTGTCCTGGTATTCTGCCTCGGGGCCTCCGCTTCAGCCGATATTGAAGCGGAACCGAAAATCAAGATTGTGGCCAGTATCTTTCCGCTGCAGGAATTCGCCCGGGCGGTGGCTGGAGAATATGGAGATATCAGCCTGCTATTGCCGCCGGGAGCGGGTGTCCACACCTGGCAGCCACGGGCAAGCGACATCATTCGTCTGTCCACGGCCGACCTTTTCATCTACATCGGGGCCGGCCTGGAGCCCTGGATCGACGATGTTCTAAAAAGCCTCTCTTCATCCAGACTCCGCGTCCTTGTCGTTATGGATTCCCTCCCTTTAACCGGGCCTGAGAACAAGGAGCACGAAGAAGACCCCCATATTTGGCTCGACCTGGGGATCGACCGGGCTATCGTCAGCCTGCTGGCCCGGACTCTCGGACAGCTCGCTCCGGCGAAGGCGGCCGCTTTCGCCGGCAATGCCAACCGGTATGCCGAGAGATTGGAAAAAATCGAGGAGCAGTTTTCAACCGTCCTCAGCCGCTGCCGGCAGAGGACCATCCTGCTGGGAGGGCACGCCGCCTTTGGCTATCTCGCCGCCAGATATGGGCTGGTGCAGAGATCCTTGTCCGGGCTGAGCCCGGACGCCGAACCCACTCCCGGCCGCCTGATGGAGGCGATCGAATGGGCGAAGAAGAACGGTATCCGGGCGGTGTTCAGGGAAGCGAACGCGAACGATAAAATGGCCAGACTCCTGGCGGAGGAAATCGGGGCCGAGCTCCTGGTACTTCACCCGGGGGCGAACCTGAGTAAAAAGGAATGGACCTCCGGGCTGACCTTCCTGGATATCATGGCCCACAATCTGGACAATCTAAAAAGGGGGCTCGGCTGTGACTGAGCGCCAGGAGCTTGTTCGGGTCGAAGGGATCAGCTTTTACTATGATTCATTTCCGGTGCTGGAGGACGTCAGCTTCACCATCGGCAGAGGGGATTTCCTGGCCTTGCTCGGGCCCAACGGCTCCGGCAAGACCACCCTCGTCAAGATCATTCTCGGGCTGTTGAAGCCCGCCCGGGGAAGAGTTCTGCTCATGGGAAAGCCGGTCGAGGAATTCAAAGACTGGTCTAAAGTGGGTTATGTCCCGCAAAAAGCCACTCACATTGACCCCCTTTTTCCCGCCTCGGTCAAGGAAGTCGTGTCCATGGCCCTGTTTTCCGGAAAGAAAATGTTTTGGGCCGGCGGGAGAGAGGAGGCGGCGGCCATCGATTCGGCCCTGAAAAGGGTCGGCATGGAGGCCTTCATGGCCCGCCCGATCGGGAGCCTCTCCGGCGGCCAGCAGCAGCGGGTCGTCATCGCCCGGGCCATCGTTAACGCTCCCGCCCTTCTTTTTCTTGACGAGCCGACGACGGGAGTCGACGCGGCCACGCAGGGGCTTTTCTACGAAATGCTCCACCATCTGAACGCCGACCGGAAGATCACCATCGTCCTGGTCACCCATGACATCGGTATCGTCAACAGACACGTCAGCCGGGTTGCCTGTCTCAATCAAAAGCTGGTTTACCATGGGTCGCACGAAGATTTCTGCCGCTCGGAAGCGTTCAAAGCCATGCTGGCCTCCGGCCATCTCGTATCCCATAGTCACTGAGAGAGAGACGGATTGGACGCATTCCTGAGCTACGGTTTTTTGCAGCGGGCCTTTCTTGCCGGCCTGTTCGTGGCTGTCGCCTGTGCCATCCTGGGATTGTTTCTCCTCCTCCGGCGAGACGCGATGATCGGCCACGGCCTGGCCCATGTGACCTTCGGAGGAGTCGCCCTGGGGCTGTTTCTTCACGTTTTCCCCCTGGGGACCGCCCTGCTCACCGCTGTCCTGGCCTCCTGGGGGATCATGAAACTCAGAGAAAAGGCCGGGATGCACGGCGATATGGCGATCGGGATCTTCAGCAGCGTTGGCCTGGCTCTGGGAATCGTCCTGGCGACCATGGCCCAGCGTTTCAATGTGGACCTCCTCAGCTATCTCTTCGGAGACATCCTGGCGATCGGGAGCACGGAAGTCTGGCTTTCCACGGGACTGGCCGCCGCCGTGCTGTTGACGATCCTGGCCAACTATCACCGGCTCATGTTCCAGACATTCGACCCTGAGGCAGCCAGGGCGGCGGGAGTGAAAACGGCCCGGCTTGACCTCCTCCTGACCATCCTGACTTCCGTGACCGTGGTCCTGGGCATGAAGGTGGTGGGAATTCTCCTGGTCTCCGCCCTGCTCGTCATTCCTGCGGCCGCGGCCCTTCAGCTGGCCTCTAGCTTCAAGCAGGCCTTGTGGATCTCTTCGCTCGTCGCTTTTTTTTCGGTCGCGATCGGGCTTGTCGCCGCTTTTTTTCTCGACCTCCCGGCTTCGGCGACAATAGTCCTATTGTCCTTCCTGGTCTTTATCGCCTCTTTGCTGGGCGGCCGGAAGAGGCTGTTCTGACCCGCTTTGCCGACGGACGAGCCCTTCCATAGTCCTGAGGAAAACGGAGCAGGCTTCCTGGCCGTAAAGGCAGAATAAGATTTCCTTAGGGAAGTCGCTTTTTTTCAGGAAATCCATGGCCGAACGGAGCATAATTTCACTGCATTCCTGGAGGGGGAACCCGAAGATACCGGTGCTGATCGCCGGGATGGCCAGGCTGCCGATTCTCTGCCGGCTGGCGATTTCAAGGCTGCTGCGAGTGGCCCTGGCCAGCTTGGCCACTTCATCACCTTCTCCCATCCGGGGACCGACGGCGTGGATGACGTACGTAGCCTTGAGGTTTCCCCCTCCGGTGATGACCGCATCCCCGACTTCGACGGGCCCCAGTCTGTTACACTCCTCCTGGATCGAAGGGCCCCCGCAGGCCCGGATGGCTCCCGCCACGCCACTCCCGAGCTGGAGTCGCCGGTTCGCGGCGTTGACCACGGCCTCGACGTCCAGAAGGGCGATGTTGCCCTCGACGATTTTGATTTTTCTTCCCTTGAATATCCATTCCTTCATGAGTTCCCCCGGTTTTTTCAATGACTCCAGCGCCGCAGTGGGAAACACGGCCCAATTCATTTTACTTGAAAAAGCAGAGGAGCGGAAAGATGGGATTAATTGCTCGAGGAGGAGGCGACTTTGTTCTTGCCGTCCTTTTTTGCCGCCCAGAGCGCGATGTCGGCCTGGGTGATGAGGTCATCGGCGCTCTTCCCGTGATCCGGATGCGTGCTAATCCCGATGCTGATGGTGAACTGCACATCCTCCTTGCGCGAATCGATACGAAAGGGATAGAGAGAAATTCTTGATCTAAGCCGCTCCGCCACCTCGTGCGCTTCCTCTTTGGTCGTCTCGGGAAGGATGACCAGGAATTCCTCGCCGCCGTAGCGGGCCGTAATATCCGAGGGACGGAGCGTGTCAACGACAAGATGGCTGAAGTAACGCAGCAGATGGTCCCCCGCCGTATGCCCGTAACGGTCGTTCAGGGCTTTGAAGTTGTCCAGGTCGATCATGAGCAGGCTGAGAGGATGATCATATCTTTTGCTGCGGTAGTATTCCTCCTCCAGCCTCAGGCGGATATAGGCCCGGGTGAAAAGCCCCGTCAGCCCCTCTCTGATGATGAGCGAATTCATTTTATCGCTGATCGCCAGGCCGCTCAGGCAGATCAGGAGGATGACGAGCATGCCCAACGTCAGGATGGAGCGGTTCAGCGGCCGAAACCCGATCCATTCCCAGTATTGCGGGATGAAGTCGGCCAGGGAAGTGTAGATCAGGTAGGCAACGGAAATGATGATGATCACCCAGAGTCTGTTCTTCAGGCTCCTCGTCATCACGGGAATGCGCGGTCTCACAGCAGCGGTCCTTTCTCGTTTTTCATAATGTGACAAAAAATGTTAGGGGACAATAACCGCGGAGGGTGAACCTCAGGGTGAATTTTGGCGCAGCGGGCTCATCGCCCGGGGGGAGATCAAGCCCGCTCCAGCTCCTTGGCGACGAAATCCTTCAATTCGGCGCCCAGCTTTCCGACCGTCTCTTGGAGAGACTCGGCCTTTTCCCTGACCTCCCGGATAAAAACCGTGTCGCGGATATTCGGCAGGTTGATCCTGACGTTGTTATAAGCGCCGCCGGCCGCGGCCTCGGCGGCCAGCCCGGCCACGGCCGCATCGCTCAGCGAATTCCGGTTTCCCATCTGGGCGGCGAGCTTGGCCAGCTCTAAAAGGGAAGGGCATTTTTCCAAAACCCCGAGGGGAATGAGGGTGGCTTCTTTGGCTGCCCCCTCCACCGCCGCTTCTTTTTCCTTGATCTGCTCTTCGCTCCCTTTGGACAATCGGAAGGCGTCCATGACCCTGTTGAACGCCCGTGTGTCCTCGTCCACGAGCCGCAGCAGGTCATCTTTGAGCGATTGGCTCTTGACGGCGACCTCCTTCATTTTCTCCTGAGCCTGCTCGTAGCCCTTTTTCCCTACCGTCAGGTTCGCCACCATCGAGGAGAGAGCTGCCGAAAGCGCCCCGAACAGAGCGGCCGCGCTGCCCCCTCCCGGAGTGGGGGAGTCCAGCGAAAGCGCGTTGGCAAACTCGCGCAGACTGAGCCGCAGAAGGGATGGAGACGGGTCTTTGAACTGGTATTCGATGATTTTCTTCTCAGGGTCGAAAGGCGCGACGTCATTCAGGCCCAGGGACAGGACGGCCGTCCGGATGAGTTCTTCCTCCGGGACCCCGGGGCTTTTCCCCTGCTTTTCGAGATAGTACCGGCCGGCCATCAACAGAGCTTCCTTGGGGATCAGGCCGACCAGTTCGCTGCCGGTGACTCGGAGTCCCAGTTTTTCCGCTTCTCGGCGGGCTTCATCGAAAACAAGTTGGACCGGGGTGACTTTGTAGTTGGTAAAATTGATCGAAACCTGGGCCACTCCATAATCCTCTATATACCAGCCGACCGCCTTGACGTGCCTGAACCTTCCAGGGAGAAAGACGGCCTTGTCCTCCGCATCGCGGACGATATTGCCCTCCTCGTCCCTCTTCGCCCGGCCGCTTTCACGCAGGTTCAGGGCGATCTCGCCGGCCAGACGGCGGTCTCGTGTGTTGAGGTTGATATTGTAAGCAATGAGAAACTCGCGCGCCCCGATGACCGTCGCCCCGGACCTCAGGTTGAAGACCGGCTCGCCGTAGTCGGGGGCCCAAGCCGGGTCCTTGAGCTTCTCCGGCAGTCCTTCGTATTCGCCGGCCCGGATCGTGGCCAGGTTTCGCCTTTCCGGTTTCTGGGCGGCTTCTTCATAGAGGTAAACCGGAATGGCCAGCTCGCGGGCCACGCGCTCGCCGAGCTCGCGGGCCAGCGCCACGCAGTCCTCCATGGTCACCCCGGAGACCGGAACAAAGGGGCAGACGTCGGTCGCGCCGACGCGGCTGTGCGCACCCCTGTGCTTCGCCATGTCGATGACCTCAGCGGCCCTGGCGATCGCCCGGAAAGCCGCTTCCTTAACCCCGGCGGGCGAGCCGATGAACGTCACCACGGTGCGGTTGGTCGACTCGCCCGGGTCGACATCCAGAAGCTTGACCTCGGGTGTCTGTTCGATCTCCGCGACGATCGCTCTTATTTTTTCTTTATCCCGGCCCTCACTGAAATTGGGCACGCATTCGACGATTTTCATTCTTCAACTCCTTTGGTCAGGGTGTAGCGGAACAGGCCCCGGGCGTCATACACATCCAGGCGGTCTATCTCGCGCAAATGATCGACCAGGCTGCTCCGGTTTCCGACGAGGACCACGGCGGGCTTCGCCAGCAGGTATTTCTGAGCGACTTCGAAGACTTTATTCGAATCGACCAGCATGATATTTTCGAAATATCTGTTCCAGTAAGCGTCCCCGAGGGCAAAGGCGACGACGTCGGAAACGTGGTCGGCCAGGGAATCCAGCCTGTTCAGCTGGAGCGGAAACCTCCCGATCAGAAACTGCTTGGCCTGCTCGATCTCGAAGGCGGACACTTTTTCTCGGGCAATTCGGTCAAGCTCCTTGAGCGCCTCCTGCACTGCCGCGGGGCCGGCGGAAGGGATGACCCTGGCCCGGACCGAGAAGACGCCGCAGCCGCGAAACAGGTCCATCTGGCTGAAGGCATAATAGGCGTATTCTTTGGATTCCCGCAGGTTCAAGAGCAGGCGGCTGTTCTGCGTCCCCCCCAGGACCTGGTTGAGGACGGAAAAGGCGAAAGCATCCGGGTCGGCCCGGGGAAAGATGACCTCGCCCAGGAAGAGGAATATATCGTCGGCTTGAGGGAGCTCGACGAAGCAGAATCGGCTCTGGCTGCTGGGCTCGGGAGGGGAATAAAGAGTCCTCTCCACGTCCGTTTTAGCCCAGGTATTGAGGTAGTGGCTGACTTTACGTGTCGCGGTAGTAAGGTTCAGGTTTCCCGCCAGGACCAGGACTGCGTTGTTAGGTCGGTAATATTTCTCATAAAAGGCCTGGATGTCCCGCCGGCCGATATTTTTGAAGACGTCCTCATTATAGAGCGCCCTGAGGCAGGGATGGTCCTGAAAGAGCGTCCGGAGCAGCTGTCTGTACCCAACAAACTCCGGGTCGCGCTGCCGTTCGAGGAGACCGTAGTGTTGAGTCCTCCTGAGAGCGACGATCTCCCGCTCGGCGAAGGCCGGTTGAAGGAGCATCAGACTCAGGATCTCCAGGGCCTGGTCCAGGAATTCGTCCAGAAAAAGGAAGGAAAAGCGGGAATGATCGAGGGTGACGGAAGTGGAGAAACTCCCGCCGATGGATTCAATCCTCTCCTCCAGTTCGGAGGCGGAGATGAGAGCTGTGCCCCGGCTCAGCATCTCTGCGGTGAAGGCGGCCAGGCCGGGCACGTTCTCTGGCGACGAGCTCTCGCCGGTCATGACGACGAGTTCCAGGCTGATAAAGGGGAGGTCGCTGCGGGGGGCAACGGCCAGGGTCAGGCCGTTGCTCAGCATGTGCGTATCGATTGCGGGAAGACGAAGCTCTTGGGGAGGTTCGGGGATCGGCGGAGTCCTCCGGAATCTTTCCTGGGAGAAGGCGCCGGCAAGTAGGAGGAATGCCAGGCAGCCGCGGAGGAAGGCCTTTTTCATCTGGTCTTCACGTTCAGGATAACGCTGTTCTCGGGCACGAGATAGCGGTTGACGTTGACGCTGATTTCGTAGGGCGTGATCCGGAGATACCTGGCCAGCTCCTTGGGCGTGTCCTCCAGACCGACCGGAGAAAAAAAAGCTTCCGCCAAGAACATCGCCCGCTCCACCGGAACAGCAAGCCGATTGACGTAATCCCGCTTGAACAGGCTTTTGGCCTTTTCGAGCTCCGTTTGGGACACATATCCGGTCCTCAGCCTGTTGATCTCGGAAAAAACGCCCTTCTGGCAGAGATCGACCATAGTTTCGTTGTTATTGATGGCGAAGATCTTGAAGGCGGCGAATCCTGCCCGTTTTTCGATGCCCCCGGACAAATAGAAGGCCAGGCTCTCTCTCTTGACCAGCTTCCGATAAAGCCGGGAGCTCCCGCCTTTGAGCAGAAGATAATCGAGAATAGCCAGGGCGTAATAGTCCGGCGAATAGGGCGAAGCGATCCTGTACCCGAGGTGAAAAGCCGGCGAGGGAGCCAGGACTTCCTGATATGCCTGGACCACCTCTCTTCGCTCGGCCGGCTTCAAGGGAGGAGGTACGGGGAGTTCTCGTCCGGCATCGATGCCCTCAAAGTACTTCTCCACGAGCTCCCTGGTCCGGGCCAGGTTGATGTGGCCGACGACGACGAGGACGGCGTTATTGGGAATATAGTGGGCGGCGTAAAATCCCTTGACGTCCTCGACGCCGATATTCCGAATGTCCTCTTCCCGGCCAAGGATATTATGGCCGTGGGCGAAGTCGGGAAAGAGAAGTCGGTCGAAGGCAAACGAGCTCTCCAGATACGGCTCGCCCGCTTTCCGCTGGGCGATCTCCCTGAGCAGGTCCTGCCTGGCCCGCTCCGTCTTGGCGGCGTCGATTTCGAGCGCTTTGAGCCGATCCGACTCGAGCCACAGGACCAGGGCCAGCTGGTTCGAGGGGACGGTCTGATAGAAATAGGTGACATCTTCCGTAGTGCTGGCGCTGAGCTCGCCGCCGGTGCGGCTGATAAAACTGATATGCTGCATCGGACCGACGTTGAACGACCCCATGAACATCATGTTCTCGCAGAGATAAGCAAGCCCGGTCTTGCCCGGCTGCTCGTCCATCGACCCGGCATGATAGGCCATAACTACCGATACAAGCGGCAGGGAAAAGTCTTCCGAGAGGATGACATCCAGGCCGTTCCTGAGCTTGAAGTGAGAAACGGGGAAGGGAAAGCCGGGTTCGACCTGGAGGGCAAGCGAATAGATAGCGGGGATAAAGAGAAGCAGAAGAGCCCGTCTCCGGACCGATTGACTAGACATCGTACTTGTCTTTTGACCTGGAGGCAAGCCTAAATTAACACAAATGAAAAATAAAATTCAATTTCACCGGCCGTTGAAAAATGCTCGATTTTAGTATAACATGGCGGTTAATTTTACCCTAAGGTTTTTTATGGAGGCAGAACATGAGTCAGGTCGGAAAACATCTGTTCACGTCTGAGTCCGTGACCGAGGGTCACCCCGACAAGATCTGTGACCAGATTTCGGATTCTGTCCTGGACGACCTCATCGCCCAGGACCCCCACAGCCGGGTCGCCTGCGAGACGTTGGTGACGACGGGGCTGGTCTTCATCGCCGGAGAGATCACCACCGAGGGCTATTGCGACTTTCAGAAGCTCGTCCGCGGCGTGGTCAGGGATATCGGCTACACCCAGGCGGTGTTCGGGTTTGACTACGAAACCTGTTGCGTTATTTCCTCGATTCACGAGCAGTCTCCCGACATCGCCAGGGGAGTCATCGAAACGCCCGAGCACGAGCAGGGCGCCGGCGATCAGGGCATCATGTTCGGCTATGCCTGCCGGGAAACCGAAGAGCTGATGCCCCTGCCCATCATCCTCGCCCACAAGCTCGTCCGGAGCCTGGGCCAGGCCCGCAGGAAGAGGATCCTGCCCTATCTTAGGCCCGACGGCAAGTCCCAGGTGACCATCGAATACGCGGGCGGCACGCCGCGCCGGGTCGAGGCCGTCGTCATTGCCGCTCAGCACAATGCCACGGTAAAGATCGATGACCTGCGCGACGATATCAAGCAGCTGGTCATCAAGAAGGTGATTCCCGCCGGGATGATCGACAGGAAAACAAAGATCATTATCAATGGCACCGGGCGCTTCGAGCAGGGCGGACCTCTGGCCGACACCGGGATGACCGGACGCAAGGTCATCGTCGACACCTACGGCGGCGTCGGCAGCCACGGCGGCGGCAGTTTCTCGGGCAAAGACCCTTCCAAGGTGGACCGATCCGGGTCGTACACAGCCCGCTACATCGCCAAGAATCTGGTCGCGGCCGGGATCGCCGACAAGCTCGAGGTCCAGCTCGCCTATGCCATCGGCATCGCCGAACCGGTATCGATCATGGTCGACTCGTTTGGAACAGCCAGGGTCAATGAGGACAAGGTCAAGGAGCTGATCCGGGCCCACTTCGTCCTCAAGCCAAAAGCCATGATCGAAGCGCTCAACCTGAGGCGCCCCATCTTCCGCAAGACGGCGGTCTACGGGCATTTCGGCCGGACCGAGCCGGAGTTCACCTGGGAGCGGGTGGACAAAGCCGAGGCCCTGAAAAACGACGCCGGGCTCTGAGCCGGGCCGTCCCAAAATATCATAAATCGATAGATTTCATAGGAAAAGTAGAGTTTTAATCTCGGGATTGACGCGCCGGGTTACCCTAGACCCGGCCGCGAGAGCAAAAGTGAGAAAAGGAGAGACCATGGACTACGATGTCAAGAACCTGGCCCTGGCGCCTCAGGGCCAGCTCAAGATCGAGTGGGCGGGACGGTTCATGCCGGTCCTCGCCTCACTCAAGAAGAAGTTTGCCCGGCAGAAGCCCCTGCGGGGAGTCCGGATTTCTGCCTGTCTCCATGTCACGAGCGAAACAGGAAACCTAATGGAAGCCCTGCGGCTGGCCGGCGCCGAGGTCAGGCTGGCCGCCTCCAACCCGCTGAGCACCCAGGATGACGTCGCCGCCGCCCTGGTCAGGTTTCATCGCGTTCCCGTGTTTGCCATCAAGGGCGAAGACCACAAGACCTATTACCGGCACCTCAACGCTTCTCTCGACCATGGACCGCAGATCACGATGGACGACGGCGCCGACCTGGTGAGCACCGCCCATTCCAAAAGGCGATCCCTGCTGCGCGGGATCGTCGGCGGGACCGAGGAAACGACCACCGGGGTCGTCCGGCTGCGGAGCATGGCCGCCAAGAAAGTCCTTCTCTATCCCATCATCGCCGTCAACGACGCCGACACCAAACACCTGTTCGACAACCGCTACGGGACCGGCCAGAGCACCATCGACGGGATTCTGCGCGCGACCAACATTCTGTTCGCCGGGCTGAATTTCGTCATCGCCGGCTACGGCTGGTGCGGCCGGGGAATAGCCATGCGGGCCCGCGGCGCCGGCGCCAAGGTCATCGTCTGCGAAGTCAACCCTCTCCGGGCGCTGGAAGCCGTCATGGACGGGTTCGAGGTCATGCCGCTCGAGGAAGCGGCTTCCGTCGGAAATGTCTTTGTCACCGTGACAGGGAACAAGACCGTCATCACCCGGCGGCATTTCCTCAAGATGAAGGACGGCGCTATCGTCGCCAACTCGGGCCATTTCAACGTCGAGATCGACATTCCCGCCCTGGCCGCTCTGTCCAGAAAAAAGAGGAAGGTGCGCGACTATGTGGAAGAGTACGAGCTGCGCGGCGGAAAGCGGATCTACCTCCTGGGCGAGGGCCGGCTCATCAACCTCGCCGCCGCCGAGGGACATCCGGCCATGGTCATGGACATGAGCTTCGCCAACCAGGCGATGAGCGTGCTCTACCTCAGCCGCAAGGGAGCGGCTCTAACGAAAGAAGTCCATCCGGTGCCCAAGGAGATCGACGCCGAAATCGCCCGGCTGAAGCTCAGGTCGATGGGGATCCGGATTGACACGCTCACGGCCGAGCAGAAAACGTATCTCGCCGGCTGGGAAGAAGGGACCTAGGCGGGCTGCTTTTTCTCTTTGATCGCCTTCAGATAAAGGTTCAGCTTATCCCGCATCTCAGGGTCGGTGACCTGGGTGGTGATTTTTTCCAGGACCTCGGCCGCCCGCAACCAGTCGTTGTTTTTAAAATAGGCTGCGCCCAGGTTGAAATTGAAATTGACCTCATCGGGGATCACCTTGAGCGCCTGCTTGTAGCTTTCGATGGCATCCGGAACCCTGCCTTGAGCTTCCAGGATCAGCCCCCGCAGGTTGTGGGCCATGGCCAGGCGGCCGCTGAGCTTGATCGCCATCTCTGCGCTGGCCAGCGCCTGATCGAAATTCTGCCTGACGAAATAGAGCCTGGCCAGGTTATAGTAGGGCAGTTCCTTGTTGGCGTATTCGGGGTCGGCGAGCACTCTCTTGAACTCCTCTTCAGCCTTGTCGATGTATCCGATTTCCTGATAGGCCGTGCCCAGGTTGTTCCGGGCTTCGGAAAAATTGGGTGCGATCTCCAGGCACCTCTGGTAGTGCTTGATCGATTCCTGGATGTTCCCTTTCATCGAGTAGGCCAACCCCAGCGCGTTACAGGCGAGATAGTACCGGGGGTCGAGGGATAGCGACCGGTTCAGGTACCTCATCGCTTCATCCACATTGTTGCTGTTGAGGTAAAAGAGGCCGACATTGTACTGATATTTGGGGTCTTTCTCGCGCGCCTGCTCGATTTTTTTCTGGGACGAGGCGCAGGAAACAAAAAAGACCAGCAAGACAATCGCCAGGCTCTTCTGGGTTTTCATCATTTTTTTTATTCTCCTCGTTATTCGACCTTGAGCGTCCTGCGCATCAAGTCGCGCAGAGACGTTCTCGGGCTCTTGTTTTCGTAGAGGACGCGATAAACCTCCTGGGAAATCGGCATTTCGACCCTTTCTCGTGCGGCCAGATCCCGCACCGAAACGGTGGTCGTGACTCCCTCAGCCACCATCTTCGTCTCGGCGAGGATACGCTCCAGCCGCCTGCCTTTGCCGAGCTCAAAGCCGACACGATAATTCCGGCTCAGTCTGGCGGTGCAGGTGAGGACCAGGTCTCCGATCCCGGCGAGGCCGAGGAAGGTCTCCTTCCTGGCGCCCAGCTTGACGCCGAGCCGGGTCATCTCGGCGATGCCGCGGGTGATCAGCGCCGCCCTGGAATTATGCCCGGTTCCGAGAGAATCCGAAATCCCCGCCGCTACCGCAATGACATTCTTCACCGCCCCGGCCAGCTCGACGCCGATGACGTCATCGCTGGTGTAGGCGCGAAAATGGATGTTGGAGATGAGGCGCTGGACCTCTCCGGCGCAGCCGCCGTCCGAGGAAGCGATGACCACGGCGGTGGGATGTTTCTCGGCAACCTCCCGGGCGAAGCTGGGCCCGCTGAGCACGGCCAGCGTGGGCCTGCCGCGGCGGGGAAAAACCTCGCTCATGATTTCGGTCATCCTTTTCAAAGTGCCTTCCTCGATCCCCTTGGTCAGGCTGACGACGGCCTGGGAGGCGGAGAGAGCAGGGGCGATGGCGGAAAAAACGAGCCGGCAGAAGCGGGAGGGAACGGCGATAAAGAGCACCTCGGCGAAAGCGGCCGTATCCTGGATGTCATGGGAAAAAGAAACGGTGCGGGGAAAATAAAACCCGGGGAGAAAAACGCTGTTGCGCCGAGTCTTCCGCAGCTCCTGGAAAATCTCCTCCTCCCGGACCCACAACCGGGTCCTGAGGCCGAGGCGTCCGAGATGAATGGCAAAGGCCGAGCCCCAGCCTCCGCCGCCGATGATTCCCGCTCTCATCGGGACTGCACTCTTTCCTGTTGGCCGAACCTGCGCTCCCGGCCACGGACGAGCCTCCCTATGTTGGCCGCGTGCCGGACGGCGATGAGGATCAACAGGGCCAGGCCGAGCGCCCCCAACTCCCGGTCGCCCCGCAGGGCAAAGGCAAGCAGGGGGAATGACAGGGCTGCGGCGAGGGAACCGAGGGAGACAAACCGCGTCGCGGCGATCACTCCGACAAAAACAGCCAGGCTGAGCAGAAAATCAAACGGGGCCAGGACGGCGTATGCCCCCATGGCCGTAGAAACGCCCTTTCCGCCTCGGAATTTAATGAATACGGGATAGCAGTGTCCCAGGACAACAAGGAAGGCCGCTGCCATGGCGGTCCTTCTGTCATCGAATACTCTCAAGGCCAGCCAGACGGGGAGGACCGCCTTGAGGACATCCAGCGCGGCAACCGGTACGGCGTATTTCCATCCTTTCAGCCGGAGGACGTTGGTCGCCCCCGTGCTCCGGCTGCCGAACCGGCGGATATCCTTATTGTCGTGACCTCCCAGCCGAAAAATGAGGTAGCCGAAGGGGATCGACCCGATTAAATAAGACAGGATGAGATAGGCAGCTTTCATTGCAGCCTGAACTCCGCGAGAACGCTGTATTCAGCTCCCGAAGGTTTAAGAGTGCTCTGGAAAAAAGTCACCCGGAGAACCTGCATCCCCCCGAAAGACCGGTCCCGGTTTTTTTCGAACTCGGCCAGAAGCGCATCCAGCCGGGAGGGAAATTTCACCCGGCCGAGGGTGAGATGGGGATGGTATTCTCTTTTTTCCTTTTCCCACCCCAATTCTTCCAGCCCCCGCTCGACATCCGCCTGCAGCCCGACCAGGCTCGGGTTTTCCGCCACTCCTACCCAGAGAACGCGGGGGTCCCGTCTTCCGGGAGGAAAAACTCCCGTGCCCTTGAGGACCAAGGGAAATGCCGGATGTCGGCCGGCGATCTGCTCGACGGTTCGGCAGACCTCCTGGGAAGCCGGGGCCGCGATTTCTCCCAAAAATTTCAGCGTCAGGTGCATGCCCGCCAGGCTGACCCAGCGGACATTCTTCCCCAAAGGCCGAAACTCTTCAACCAGCGCGGTTAGTTCCTTTTTTATGCCATCATCGAGGTCGATGGCGATAAATGTCCTCATCCGGCCTTCCTCTTCCTCGGGATGTCATTCTGGGGCAGACGCCGGCGCAGGATGTCGAGGGCTTTCTGGGTGGACTGGATTTTGACCAGTTCTCGATTTCCCAGGAACAGGTTTTTGACGACTTCGCCCCCCCCGGCCCAGGCGAGGCCGATATAGACAAGCCCGACCGGCTTTCCCGGACTGCCTCCGGCGGGGCCGGCGATGCCCGTAATGGACAAGCCAAGGTCGGACCGCGCCCGCCGTCGAATTCCCCGGGCCATGGCGAGGGCAACAGGGGCGCTGACGGCGCCGTGCGCCTCGATCAGGGAGCTCCGAACCCCCAGCCGGTCAACTTTAGCCGCGTTGCTGTAGGCGACCACCCCCTCGAGGAAATAGTCTGAACTCCCGGGGATATTGGTCAGCCGGTGGCTGAGCAGCCCTCCGCTGCAGGACTCGGCCACGGCCAGAGTCTTGTTTTTATTCTTCAGCAGCCGGCCGACCACCTCCTCCAGAAGCTCTCCGGATTGGGAAAAGACGTTGGCCCCCAAGCGACGGAGCAACTCCTTTTCAACGGGGCGGAGCCTGCGCTCAGAATCGGGCCGGCTGCGTGGAGAAAATGAAGTCAAATGGACTTCGATCTGTCCGGGCGAGGCCAGGACGGTGATGTCCGAGTCATCTCCCTCTGGATAAAGGTCGGCGATGAGCGTTTCGACCTGGGACTCCGTCAACCCGACCGTCTTGAACACGCGCCGGACGAGATAACCGCGGCGAGCTTTCTCCAGGCGGGGATAGACGCTGTCCTCGAACATCGCCCTGAGCTCATGCGGCGGACCCGGGAGCAAAATGAGCGTTTTTTTCCCGATGTCAACCCATTGGCCGGCCGCCGTCCCGTTGTTGTTCGGCAGGGCGCCCGCTCCGCGAATGAGATACGCCTGTTTCCGGTTTGTGGCCGGCATGGGCATGTTGCGCCGCTGGAACCTCTCCTCGATGCGGCGGAGGAGGTCCTCCTGAAAGACCAGTTTTCGCTGGACGGCCGCGGCTACCGCCTCACGCGTCCGATCGTCACCCGTGGGGCCGAGTCCGCCGCTGAGGATGACCAGGCCGGAATGGCGCAGCGCCTGCCTGACCCGCAAGCAAAGTGCAGCAGTATCATCGCCGACGATGGTCTTGAACGAAACCTCAAACCCTAATTCGTTCAGCCGCTCGGTGAGGTAGAGCGAGTTCGTATCGATGTAATAGGGAGTGAGCAGCTCGGAGCCTACGGCCAGTATTTCTGCGCTCCGGGATGATTTCTTTTTCACTTGAGGTAGAGATAAAGATGAAGCAGTCCTTTGGCCATCAGGGCGGCCGCAATGTCGTCGGCCATGATTCCCCAGCCGGCGGCCAGCTTTTCGGCCCTGGAGATTGGATAGGGTTTGATGATATCGAAAAAGCGAAAAAGAAAGAAAGCGATGAGGACAGGAACCCAGGCCGAGGGAACGAACAAAAGAACAAGCAGTTGGCCGCAGGCTTCATCGACCACGATGGTCCCCGGGTCTGGCCGGCCCAGTTCCCTTGCATACGAAGTCGAGGAGATGACGCCGAGAAATAAAAGCAGCAAGAACAGCAGGAGAAGATAAGGCCAGGCCAGGGAGCTCAAGACAAATTTATAAGCCAGCGCCACGGCCAGGCTGGCCGCTGTCCCCGGAGCAAACGGGATATAGCCCAGCCCAAAAAAGGAGGCCAGGATTCTCCACCATTTTTTCATCGGGCCAGCTTTCCGCGTAAATCATATACCCCTGTCGCCGTGATTTCAACCTTTTCGATCGCCCGGAGCGGCGGCGCCACCGACCCGTCAGTCCGGAGATGGACGACACCGTCCACTTCAGGCGCCTGGAAGCGGGTCCGGCCGGTGATTGTCTTGACATCTTTGCCGCCAGGCCCATCCAGCAGAACGTCGAGCCTCCGGTGAAGGTGTTTCCGCAGGATTGACTCCGATATCCCGGCTTGAAGCGACATGATCTCATCCCGCCGCCTCTGCTTTTCCGGCTCGGGGACCGGGTTCCCCAGGCAGAACGCCGCAGTCGAGCCTTCCGGAGAAAAGGTGAAAACGCCCAGATGGTCGAAGCGCGCGGTACGGACGAAATCCTTCAGGGCGGCGAACTCCTTGGAGCCTTCGCCGGGAAATCCGACGATGATGGTCGTGCGCAGCGCTATGTCGGGCAGACGGCGGCGGATCCGGTCCACCAGCGCCAGCCCTCTTTTCCCGTCCATGCTCCTCTTCATCAGACGCAGGACACGGCGGTCGGAGTGCTGGAATGGAATATCGAGGTAAGAGCAGATTTTTTTCTCCCCCATAACTTCGAGGAGCGGCTCGGTGATTTCTTCCGGATAGCCGTATAGCACCCGGATCCAGCGAACCCGGGGGACCTCGACGAGGCGGCGGAGAAGCCCGACCAGGCCGTCCTCGATTCCCCGGTCGCGCCCGAAATTGGTGCTGTCCTGGGACACCAGGTTGATTTCTTTGACTCCGATCGCAGCCAGCTCTTCGGCTTCCCTGACGATCGACGTAACAGGCCGCGATCGATAGGGGCCTTTGATCAGAGGAATCGCGCAGAAGGAGCAGCGGTGGGAACACCCCTCAGAGATCTTCAAATAAGCCCAGGACCGCGGGGTCGAGACCACCCGTGGCGTCGTGTGGCTGCAGAGAAAAGTCCGGCTTCCGCGCCGGAACGGCAGGCCCTCGACCGCCGGGACGATTTTATCGAAGTCGGCCACGCCGAGCCAGACGTCGACCTCCGGATAGCGCGTCGCGAGCTCCTCCGCGCAGCGCTGGACATAGCATCCGGTGACGACGATCACCTTTTCCGGTTTCTTTTTCTTGAAGCGGACGGCCTTCTGGATGGCCTGCTCCGCTTCCTCTTTGGCGGGACCGATGAAACCGCAGGTGTTGAGGACGAGGATGTCGGCCCGGTCGGGCCGTCGGACAAAAGTGTAGCCGGCCTGGTGAAGGAAGCCCAGCATGACCTCGCTGTCCACCAGGTTCTTGGCACAGCCCAAGGTAACGAGGGCAATGGATTTTGTTGCTCTTGCGCTCAATGTATTTCCCTCGCCTCGGTCTTGATCGACTCCCTGGGGCTCAACCTGACCTTCGCCGGATCAATCCGCAGCAGAGGGAAGAGGACGCAGGAGAGCGGTCAAGGATAAAGGCGATAGAGCAGGCGCGGAAACGGGATCGTCTCCCGGATGTGCTTGATCCCGCATATCCAGGCGAGGGTTCTTTCCACGCCCAGTCCGAACCCGGAATGCGGCACGCTCCCGTATCTGCGCAGGTCGAGATACCATTCGTACGCTTCCCGGGGCAGGTTTTGCTCCCGGATTCTTTGCTCGAGAAGGCTGAGCTCGTGGATGCGCTGCCCTCCGCCGATGATTTCTCCATAGCCCTCCGAAGCCAGAAAGTCGACACCCAGCGCCAGGTCAGGCCGGTCAGCGGCGGGCTGCATGTAGAACGCTTTGATCGCCGCCGGGAAATGGGTGACGCAGACCGGCAGAGCGAAAATTTCCGACATCAAGGTTTCTTCCGGCGCTCCGAAATCATCCCCCCAGGCGATCCCTGACCCCTTTTCCCGCAATACCTTGAGGGCTTCCTCGTAGCTGAGGCGGGGGAAGGGCTTGGCAATCTTCTCCAGAGGAGCCGGATCCCTTTCCAACACCTCCAGATCGTTTTTCCTCTTCTCCAGGACGCGTTCCAGGATGAACATAACCAAGTCCTGGCCGAGGTCGATGATGTCCTCGAGGGTGGCAAACGCGACTTCCGGCTCGACCATCCAGAATTCAATCAGGTGGCGGCGCGTCTTCGATTTTTCGGCCCGAAAAGTCGGGCCGAAGCAATAGACCTTGCCAAAGGCCATGGCGGTGGCCTCATTGTAGAGTTGACCGCTCTGGCTGAGGTAGGCTTTCTGGTCGAAATACTGGGTCTCGAAAAGGGTCGTCGTCCCTTCGCAGGCGCTCGGCGTCAGGATCGGCGTGTCCATGAGGCGGAACCCGCGGCCGTCGAAGAAATCGCGGATGGCTTTGATGAGTTCAGCCCTCACTTGGAGGAGGGCGTGCTGCTTGTTCGAGCGCAGCCACAGATGCCGGTGCTCCATCAAGAAGGGTGTGCTGTGCTCCTTGGGCGTGATCGGATAGTCCTGGGCGATCTGCAACGTCTCCATCTCCCGAATTTCGAGCTCATAGCCACCGGGCGCTCTTCGCTCCTCCCGGACTTGACCCCGGATAATGACTGAAGACTCCTGGGTCAGACCGTCGAACTGGAGGAATAGAGGATGGTTTTTTTCCTGGCTGAAAACGGTCGCCTGAATGATGCCGGTCCCGTCTCTGACGAGGAGAAAGCGGACCTTGCCGCTCGACCGCTTGTTATAGACCCAGCCCCGGACCTCGACGCCCTCTCCCGCGTGTCTGCCGATATCTTCAATGTACACCCATTTCATGGCAGCCACATTATAGGAGAATCCGTTGCATTTTTCCAACAGTTGCATTATCTTCTGGAATGCGCATGGCCGAGCCCAAGCCGTTCCTCCCCGTCAAGCTCATCGCCGGCCTGATCTCTTCCTCAGCCATCCATTTTGAAGAGGCCGAAAAATCCCTGGCCGCCCGTTACGGCCCGACCGACCTCAAGAGCCCTTATTTTCATTTTAACCTGACCGATTATTATGAGAAGCAGATGGGCAAAAATCTGCAACGAGTTTTTCTGAGTTTTGCCGGCCTCATTTCCCCGGAAAAATTGAGCGGGATCAAGATCGAGACCAACGCGCTCGAGGAGAGCCTCCGCCATAACTCAGGCCGGAGCCTCCGGGTCGTCAACATCGACCCGGGGATCGTCACGGCTTCGGCGCTCATCATGGCCACAGCCAAGGATTTTTCCCACCGGATTCCGCTGCGGGACGGGATTTACGCCCATCTCGAGTTCCTTTTCACCAAAGGCGGAGTCAAGACCCTGGACTGGACTTACCCGGATTTCCGGCAGTCCGCGTATCAGGAGTTCTTTTTATCCGTTCGTCGGACCTATTTGAGGCAGCTCAGGCTGCTCCGCTCGGGGGACGGCGGCGAATCCTCTTTTTAAAAAGACAGTCAACCGACGTTGATCACTCCGGCCTGACAAAGGCGGCCATCCGCCGGATGTATTCGGGGTTCGTGCCGCAGCAGCCGCCGATCAAATTCGCCCCGCCGGCGATGAGCAGGGGAACATGGCGGATATAATCATCCATATCTTGCGCATAGACGACTGTCCCGTCGCCGGAGACACTGGGCTGCCCCGCGTTGGCCTGGATCAATAGCGGGAGCGAGGTCTCTTTCCTGAATTCCTTCACCAAGCCGACCATCGCTGCGCTGTCCAGCGTGCAGTTCGCCCCCACGACGGGAACGTCGCGCTTTTCCAATTCCTGGACGCACTGCCGAACGCCGTTTCCCATGATGGTAAAAAAACCGCGCGGCGTGGGGCCGAACGTCATGGTGATGAAAACCGGGAGGGGGGAGACGCTTCTCGCTCCGCGCAGGGCGGAGAGGGCTTCCCGGAGGTCATACATCGTCTCCACGAGGAGAAAATCGACTCCACCCTCGGTCAGGGCTTCGGCCTGGACAGCGAAAGCCTTGGCCAAATCTTCCTCCTCAAGGTCACCGGTCGGCTTGAGGAATTTCCCGGCCGGGCCGATACTCCCGCCCACATACTTTCCCTCGGGTCTTACGGCCATGGCATTCCGGGCAGCGGCCAGGTTGAGCTCCCGGCATCTGGTTTCGAGTCCGTGCCCGGCCAGCTTGACCGGGCTTCCGCCGAACGAGTTTGTGGACACGACATCCGAGCCGGCTGCAAAATAGCGGCGATGGATTTCCCTGACGACTTCCGGCCTGTCGATATTCCACAGTTCTGGGCATGTCCCCTGGGGAAGCCCTTCCCGGAAGAGCTCGGTCCCCAGGCCTCCGTCAAAAAGAACGACCCGCTCGCGAAGAAGCCGCCAGAATGCGTCCATGGAATTTCCCCTCCTCATTCCTCCGGATCAAAGGCCGAGATTCGGCGCAGTTTTTCGATGACCTCGGGAAGTTCGCGGAGGACCAGGGCGATGTCTTCGTCGGTATTGAACCGGCCCAGCGACATGCGGATGGCCGAGCGGGCGATCTCCGGTGGCAGCCCGATGGAGAGAAGCACATGGGAGACCTCCTCGGATTCTTCGGTGCAGGCGGAGCCCGTGGAGACAGAAATGCCCTTGATGGCCAGGGCGAGGAGGACGGCCTCGGCCTCCAGCCCGGGAAAAACCACATTCACGGTGTTCTCGACCCTGTTCTTAGGATGGCCGTTGAACCTGATCCTGGGGATTTTTTCTTCGATCCCGTTCTTAAGGGCCGCAGCGAGCTTCCCGATCCTCTCCCTGTCTTTTTTTCCCCGCTCCATCAGCACCCGGGCCGCTGCGCCGAACCCCACGATCCCGATGGTGTTTTCCGTCCCGGCCCGCCGGCCTCGCTCCTGATGGCCGCCGTGAATGAACGGACAGATGTCGATTCCCTTCCGGACGTAGAGGGCGCCGACTCCTTTGGGCCCGTAAATTTTGTGGGCGGCGAGGGAAAGAAGGTCGACTCCGAGCTTCCGGACATCGAAGTCGATCTTGCCGAACGCCTGGACGGCATCGGTGTGCACCAGGACACCGGACTTGGCGGCGATCCGGACAATCTCCTCGATCGGCTGGACGGTCCCGATCTCGTTATTGGCATACATGATGGAGATGAGGGCGGTGCGCGGCGTGATGGCGTCGCGGAGAAAATCGAGGTCCACGGTTCCATAGCGGTCGACGGGAACGTACGTGACCTTCAGCCCTTTTTTCTCGAGGAAGTTGGCGACGCGCAGAACGGCGGGATGCTCGACCGCTGAGGTGATGATCTCGTCCTTTTCCGGGTAGGTGTCGAGGACGCCTCTGATGGCAAAATTATCGGCTTCGGTGCCCGAGCCGGTGAAGACGAGCTCGGAGCGCTGGGCGCCGATCGCTCCGGCCACGGTCTCTCTGGCCTCGGTCATGATCTCCTTGACCGCCCGGCCGATCGGATAGAGAGAGGAGGGGTTGCCGAAGTGTTCCTTAAGGAACCAGCACATTTTTTCGGCCACGGCCGGGTCGAGCGGCGTGGTGGCGTTGTTGTCGAGATAAACCAACTCAATCCTCCGCTTCGATAGAGTCTCTGGCCGCATCCCAGGGCCGGCCAGCCAAATAAAGAAGGGACGCCAGGACGAAATTCAGACCAGTTGTTCCTTGAGAATCTTGACCACCTCCAGCCCCGCCCGCTTCTGTCCTTCTTCCGCCGCGGCGGCGATATGGGGTATGGCGATGACGTTGGGATGGTCGATGAGAGTGAAGTCTTCGGGAGGCTCCCTCTCGTAGACATCCAGAGCCGCTGCCCGGACCTTCCCTGAGTTCAGGGCTTCCAGGAGCGCCTTCTCATCCACCACTCCGCCGCGCGCGGCGTTGACGACGATGGCGCCGGCTTTCATCTTCTGGAATTCATCGCGGCCGAGAATGGGCTTGGCCTGCTTGGGGATATGGAGGGTGATGATATCGGCGGTGGCCAGGAGGTCAGCCAGCGGAACCTGCTTCACATCGAGCGGAGTGCTGACCGGGATGACGTCGTAGGCGACGACCCTCATTCCGAAGGCCAGTGCCCGTTCGGCAACCGCCAGGCCGATCCGGCCGGCGCCGATGATTCCCAGTGTTTTTCCATAGAGCTCGGTGCCGGAGAACATCTTTTTTTCCCATTTGTGCTGTTTCAGCGAAAGATTGGCTCTCCCCAGCTGGCGCACAGCGCTGAGCATCAACCCCAGGGTGATTTCGGCCACCGAGATAGTCGTGGCAGCCGGCGTGTTGGCCACTTTGATCCCTTTCTCCTTGGCGGCAGCGGCATCGACATTGTCAAGTCCGATGCCCGCTCTGACGATCATCTCCAGACCGACTGCGGCATCGATGACCTTTCGGGTAATCTTAGTGGCGCTCCGGACGACCACCGCGTTGAACCCGGGAATGGTCTTGATGAGCTCGGCCTCGTCCATCCCGGTTTTCATGGTGACCTCGAAATTGGGCAGGGCATTGAGTTGTTCGACAGCCTGTTTGTCCAGGGAATCAGCCAGCAATATCTTTTTCATTTCCAATTCTCCCTCAATACGGTCTCCGCGCCCTTGATAGCGCTGCCCATCTCGAAGGAATAGCCGAGGTCGGCCAGCGTCATTTCGAGGGCGGATAGAGAGGTGGTCACATCAAACCCGCCCATGTATCCCAGGTGGGCGATGCGGAAAAATTTTCCCTTGTTGGGATCCTGCGCTCCTGCGATATAGGCCTTGTACTTGGCTTGCATCGTCTTGACCAGCTTGCTGCCGTCAATCCCGGCGGGAGTCTTGACGGCAGTCAGGATATTTCCCGGATTCTTGGCCAGAAGCTCCAGCCCGAGGGACCTAACGCCGGCCCTCGTGGCTTCTCCCAGGATGCGGTGATGCTCGAGATATGTTTCTAAACCCATGGCTTTGATCATGTCCAGGGCCCTTTTCTGCTGGATGATGAGCGAGATGGCGGGGGTCCAGGGCGTTGTCTGTTTCTCCAGGTTTTTTTTGGCCTTTTTGGCATCGAAATAGAACCTGGGGAGTTTCGCCGTCTCGACAAGCTTCCAGGCTTTGGGACTGAACGCAATGTAGGCCAATCCGGGAGGGATCATGAACGATTTCTGCGAGCCGGAGACCATGATGTCCACTTTCCACTCGTCCATCGGGCAGGGCGTCGCCCCCAGCCCGGAAATCCCGTCGACGACCAGGATGGCGTCGGTTTGGGCGACGACCTCTCCGAATCCCTGGATGTCGTAAATCGCACCGCTCGATGTTTCGGAGAGCGTGGAGAAGACTGCCTTGACGCCGGGATTCGCCTTAAGCTCGGCGGCGAGCTGGTCCCGGCTGAAGTCCGCCCCCCATTCGAGGACGATTTCCCTGACCTTGACGCCGTAGGCGCGGCAGATGTTGCCCCAGCGTTCGCCGAACTTCCCGCCGTTGACGGCGATGACCGTGTCGCCGGGGCTCAGGGTGTTGACGATGGATGTCTCCATCGCCCCGGACCCGGACGAAGTCAGGATGAACACGTCCTCTTTGGTCTGGAAGACGTACTTGAGTCCTTCCGTCACCTGCATGAAAATTTCGGAGAACTCGGGGGTCCGGTGATGGATGATCGGCTCGGCGGCAACCGAGAGGACGCTGTCTGGAATCGGCGTCGGACCGGGAGAGAGAA
The DNA here is from genome assembly GCA_964651495.1 of uncultured Eubacteriales bacterium. Classification (GTDB taxonomy): domain Bacteria; phylum Acidobacteriota; class Aminicenantia; order Aminicenantales; family UBA8522; genus CAZNVB01. The sequence goes on from CAZYWP010000011.1 coordinate 39,819, forward strand.
GATAATACTTTTTTATCATATAATTCCTCCAAGAGCAGAAATTATAATATCCATACGATTAAATTATCAGATTGAGAGAGGTGAGTCAATCTGACCGGATCCCGTCCGCTTAAAGCTGGAGCAGCAATTCGGTCAGCAGGGCTGTCCGCTGGACAAGCGAGGGAAGGAGCAGGTGCTCGTGCTCAGCATGAATGCCGTCACCGTCCGGCCCCAGCCCGTCCAGGGTCGGGACACCCAGGCTTGAGGCGATCGAGGCGTCCGACCCGCCGCCACTCTTGCCCTCGCCGAGCGGAATCTCGATTGTCGAGGCGATTTTTTTCACCCGCTGGAAGAGCTGAGCGGAGGCTTTGGTTTTTTCCATCGGAGGGGTCAGGCTCTCGACGCTGAACCTGAATTTGGCACCCGGTTTGGCTCCTTTGAGATGCTTGAAGGCGGCGATGATCCTATCCTTTTGGGCGCAGGTCCAAAAGCGGATGTCCATGACCGCCCAGGCCGATTCGGCCACGATATTGGGTTTCTCGCCGCCGCCGATCTGGTTGACGCTCACCGTGATTCCTCCCGCAGCCAGCCTCTTGAGGCTGCGGATCTGGCCGGCCAGCTCTTCGATAGCGTTGATCCCTTTTTCCGGAGTGCCGGCATGAGCAGCCCGGCCCTTGATCTCCAGGCGCACGACCAGGCGGCCCTTGCGCTGGGTCTTGAGCGCGCCGCCGGGAAGAGCCGGCTCGAGACAGAGGACCAGCGTCGCTTTCCTGGCCAGCTGGGCGATCATTTCATGGGAAGCCGAGTGGCCGGTCTCCTCTGCCGAGTTGATGAAGACGGCAATCCGTTTTGACGTCCGGAGGCTTAATTGATGAATGGCTTTGAAGGCAAAAAGTGCCATTGCCAGACCGGCCTTCATGTCCAGGACGCCGGGGCCGAAGACTTTGTCCCCCGAGATATAAAACGGCATCTTGGCGATCTTCCCGACCGGCCAGACGGTATCGATATGGGTCAGCACCAGGATCTGCTCTTCTCCGGCGGCTTTCGCGGCAGCGGGATATTCCACCAGGTATAAATCCCCGATCCGCTTTTGCGGATAGCGGCTGATGCGGGCTCCTGTCTGCTTGAACTCCCCGGTGATAAAAGAAGAGCAGGCGTCGACGGCCTTCTTGTCCTGGGAGGGCGATTCCCGGCCGACCATCTGCTTGAGCAGGTTGACGATCTCTCCCTGGCGGGATTTGAAATACAGGTTGAAATCCATCTCTGCGCCTCCAGCGGCCCTTACTCTATCATAACCCCTCGAATTAAGGAAGGCCGCAGAATCGCCCGATGAGATTTGCATTTTGGTGATGGTGGTGGGTCCTGTCGCGGTTCACCCCCGGCGAGGCTCGGGATTGGGATTCGTCAGCCCGCTCGTTTCCC